>CAMPGU010000041.1 GCA_946885645.1 uncultured Haloferula sp. | reverse complement strand
GGCAAAGGGGGCTGCCCCGCTTGCGCCCCGTTCACCAAGCCGAGCAGCGGTGCGGCGGTGGCGTTCAACCTGCCTGCGGACCAGATGCACCTGTACCAGCCTTACGGGCCGATTCTCCTCGCAAAACCCGAGCTCGACTTCGGCGCGCGGGACAATGTCGATCCTCCCTTTCCCGTCTCGGGGAAGGACGGGGCTTTTACGATCGAGGCGCTCGTGAAGCTGGATTTCCTCCCTCATGAATCGAAGGGCCTCGCGCTCGATATCGCGAGCATGGACGACGATAGCCCGGAAAACCGCGTCTTCATTTTCCGCATCGAAAAGCCCGGCTTCCTCAGTTTTCTCCCCATCTTCGGGGACGCCGTGCGCGGGGGAGGCCTGGCCACGATACCCTCCCACGGCGTCCATGCGATCCGGACCGGGGAGTGGTACCACGCCGCGGTCGCCTACGACGGCCGTGAAACGGTCGTCAACAACCTGAAGCTCTACTGGACCCGGCTGGGGTCGGGGAGCAAGGAGGCGAACCTCATCGGCCAAGGTACCCTGACCGCCGATCTTACCGCCGGACTGGGCGATTTCGCGATCGGGAATTCGGGAAAATTCAGCTCGGTCAACGGGCCCTCCGAATTTTTTCCCGGCTCCATCGATGAAGTCAGGATCAGCAGCGTGGCAAGGGAGCCCTACGACTTCTGCTTTGTGAACGAGGAAACGAGGCGTCTCGCCGACGAGCTGTCCAGGCGGGAGCCTCCGCGCCCAAGCAAGCTGGAGATGATGCTCCACCAGGTGCTGGTGGGCGAGCTGCCGGTGACGATGCCCGATCTCGGGCAGCCTCTGGTTCTCGGAGCCGGGCTTCACCGCCTGGATTTCGATTTCGGCTTCCTCCCGGGTGTGAATGCGGATCCCCTCGCCGTCCGCTGTCGTTTGGAGGGACTGGACGACGAGTGGTATCCCTCCGCCCGCGGCATGACGATGGAGTGGGAGATGCTGGATCAGGCCGGAGCCTTGCTTGCGCGGAGCGTGTTTCCGGTGACGGGTTCAAGCCGCGGCTGGGAGGTGGACGCGCTCAGCTCGCCATTGACCCCGCGGATCGAGCCGCTCTTTGTCCCGGAGATGACGAGGAGACTGCGCGTTTCCATCTCCTCCGGCACCCCCGACACCACGGGCACCTGGGTTCTGGACAACTTCTCGCTGGCGCGTTCGACCGAGCCCGAGGTCAATCTCTGGACAAATGGCGGGGTCGATGCCGGGGAACGCATCGAGCAGATCGGCGGCGTGCCTACGGGTTGGGAGCGGCGGGGCACCGAGCCCGCCATCGCGCGGGTGATGCAGCTCATCGGCAACTCGGCTCTGGGCCTGCTCGATGCCGAGCAGGGGCATTCGGCGATGTGGACTTCCACGCGGGAGATCGGGGTAATGCCGGGAAAAGGGGGCGAAACTTTCCTTCTGGGCTGGTCGGAAGCCTTCAACGTCATTCCGGGGGCCTCCTTGCGGGCGACCTACATGAACGTCCCCTCCGGTCGTTACACCTTCCGCGCCATCGCGATCGGCACCGAGACGGGCCCGGCGACCGCACAGGTCGTGGTGCCCATCGAAATCCGGCAGCCATTCTGGAAGCACGGCTGGTTTTTGCCCGCCGTGCTCGCGGCGTGCGGGCTGGCGATCGGGCTCCTTTTCTTCGCCTTTTACCGGCGGCGCGCCCGGCACAGGTTGGCGGCGATCAAGCTCCAGCACGCGCTCGAAAAGGACCGCGCCCGGATCGCGCGGGACATGCACGACGACCTGGGCACGCGGGTGACCGTGCTGAATCTGGCGGCCTCCTTCGTGAGGCGGGCGATCGACGGCGATCCCGAAAAAGCGCGCATGCAAGTCGTGCGGATGGAGTCCGCCGCGCGCGATCTGGTCAACGCGATGGACGGCTTGGTGTGGGCGGTGAATCCCTCGAACGACACCCTCGATCACCTCGCCGTGCACCTTTCGGCTGTGGCGCAGGAAATCTTCCGGGACAGCCCGGTAAAGCTGCGGATCGATATCCCGCAAAATCTTCCGGCTCTCCCCGTGATGTCGGATTTCCGGCATCACTTCGCCCTCGGGGTGAAGGAGGCGCTGCACAATGTGCTGAAGCACGCGGGACCCTGCGAAGTCATCTTCAGCCTGCGTCTGGATGGCAACGAACTGATCGCCGAAGTGACCGACAACGGGCGGGGATTCGACCCCGGGGCACCGCGGGAAGGAAACGGGCTGCATAACCTCGCCGCACGCTTGCAGGAACTCGGCGGCTCCTGCTCCATCGAGTCGGTGCCGGGGAAAGGCACGCACGCGGTCTTCCGTTGCCAGCTCCCGGAAGTTGCGGCATTCCCGGGAGCATGAATTCCGCGAAGCGCACCATCGCCATCGTAGAAGACGACTCCGCCCTGCGCGAATCGTTCCGGGAAACCATTTCCAACTCGGAACGGTGGATAGTCACCGGTTGCTTCGGCCGCGCCGAGTCCGCTCTGGCCGGAATTCAGAAAGAGCCGCCCGACGCCTGCGTGGTGGATATCCAGCTCCCCGGGCTTTCCGGCATCCAGTTGCTCAGGAAGCTGAAGCCTCTGTGCCCGCAGACCCAATTCCTCATGGTCACCGTCTTCGAGGATGCCGACCGCGTCTTCGAGGCCCTGGCTGCGGGCGCTTCCGGATATGTGCTGAAGCGGGACATCGACGCGAAGCTGCTGGAGTCTCTGGAAGATGTCGTGGCCGGAGGCTCGCCGATGTCCAGCGGCATCGCGAGGAAGGTGGTACAGCACTTCCAGTATCCGGTGGCGGAGCCGGACGAGGAGTATCATCTCACTCAGCGGGAGCGGGAAACGCTCGATCTTCTGGCTAAAGGATACTTCTACAAGGAGATCGCGCATGAATTGGGAGTGAGGATGGAAACGGTCAGTTTCCATTTGGGAAACATCTACCGTAAGCTCCATGTGCGGACCCGGACGGAAGCGGTGCTGAAGTATATGAAGCGGGATCCGGACGCGTCCGCATAGGCCCTCCGGCTCGAATCTCCTTTTGGTTTCTGTTGTATCGCATTATACATTAGATCGTTACAACGACCCTATAGGAATACCTAGGTATTCAGGAATCCGCGAATGGGATAGGGCTTCATGCTCCGTCCGGGGTCTCCCGGCGGGAGCAACCCATGAAACCCCAGACATCCCCAGCGGAAGGTAACACGGAAGGCGGTGCCACGCGTTCGGGCGACCATGCACCGGCCCCCGTTGTCGTTCACCATTTCTCCTTCGAGGCAGCCGATGATGATTTCCCCCCGGGGATCACTAAGGCGATCCGGAAGATCCGGGAGGAATACTCGCGGCCCCTCACCGTATCGTCACTCGCGAGGGAATGCGGCATGTCGGTGCGCTCCCTGCACCGGCTCTATCGTTCCGTCACGGGAAACACGGTGGGCAAGGATCTGCTCGCCAGGAGAATCGAGGCCGCCGCGGACATGCTCCGCGGGGACGACCTGAAGCTCGAGCCGGTGGCAATGGAGACGGGGCTGCGGAACGCCAAAAACCTGTGCCGTCTCTTCAAGGACCGTTTCGGCCTTACCCCCGGCCAGTGGAAGGAATCCTTCCACGGCACCTGTGCCCGGAGCGCCTGAAACGCGGTTCCATTCTTCCAAACCCAATGAAGATCCGTCGTTCGTCCACTTTCTTTCTCTTTCCGGGCCCGACACCCGGGGACGGGGCCGTCATTGCGCGGTTGGGTTTTCCGCGCGATGCCTGTTCCTCCCCGGGTGCATCGCGGGGCTTCGCCCTGGTCATCACGCTCTCGCTCTTCGTCCTGCTAACGCTCCTGGCGGTCGGCCTCTTGGGATTGGCGTCGATCTCGCTGCGCACCACGAGCCGGGGGGACGATGCTGCCCGTGCCCGTGCGAATGCGAGGCTGGCGCTGATGCTCGCGATCGGCCAGCTCCAGCGGCAGGCCGGTGCCGACACCCGCGTCACCGCGCGGGCGGACATCCTCGCCGAAAACAACCCGCCCGTTCTCGGCGCGTGGAAGAGCTGGGAGGGGGCGGACCACGATTCGCAGGGACGGCCGGTTTCACCGGGCGACTATTCCTCGGAAAAGAAGGAGCGCTTCCTCGCGTGGCTTGTCTCCACGGGTACGGAGGATCTTCCTGACACGTCCGCGGGGGCGGGGCGCGTGGCGCTCCTGGGTGCGGGAAGCGTGGGTGACGGCCCGAGCCGGGAGAGCCTCCAGATCTACCTGGAGCCTACCAAGCTATCGGATGCCGGGGGGGACGGGGCTTTTGCCTGGTGGATCTCCGGTGAGAATCAAAAGGCGCGCCTGCCGAAGCCCTACCTGCCGGACGAAGATAACGCGGCGCGGTGGTCGGTGATCGCGAAGAGCCATTCCGCCGTCGATCCCTCGTCATTCCGGATGGAGGATCTGCTGGAAGATGCCACCCCTGCCGGCAAAGCGGTCAGCCACCTGAGCAGCGATTTCATCGGCGAGGAGAAGCAGATGCGCGTATCCCGCGAGTTCTTCCACGATCTATCCGTCTCCTCGATGGGACTGCTGACAAATACGGCGACCGGCGGGTGGAGGAAAGACCTCTCCATCCTCACGGAAAACTGGACCTCGGTGGCCAACTCGAACCTGCCCTTCTTCCGCGCGACGCCCGTGAAGGATATCATGTTCACCAAGCCGACCGCAGCCAGTCCGACGGCGGCGAGATCGATGATCTACCCGTGGTCCTCGTATCGCGGCACGAGCGAAATGCCCATTTACCGCCATGGAGCCGTGAGCAGCTGGGAGAACCTCAAGGACTATGCGACGGCCTACAAGCGGATCTCGCCGAGTGCGTCGGGCAGCAACCGAATCGCGACCGCCGCCGTGGCGATCGATGACTCCGGGAACACGTTCGGCTTCCTGCACAAGGTTCGCATCCTCCCGGTGGTCGCCCGCATCCAGTGGGTCCTGTCCCACACCGCCGCGCCGGCGGCCTCTCCGGCGGGAAGCCTGGAACCGAGGCTGCTCGTGACGCCGGTGATCACCATGTGGAATCCCTACAGCGTGCAGATCAGCACCTCTTCCACGCTTTCATTTCACATCCCGAAGCCCCTACCGGTGGCACTGCGCTACACCGTCAACGGTGCCGTCACGCCCACCCACACGTGCCTGACGACCGGCAGCACGAACAATCTTCCCGCGATGTCCACGGCAGCCTCCCTGCAGTATGAGATCCCCTCGACCTTCACCCTAAAGCCCGGGGAGACGCGGGTTTTCAGCCCCCAGAATGCCACCGCCGTTCCCGCCACGACGACCCTGGTGCTCGCCCAAGGCTATCGCTCGAAGGGCGGCCATTTTTTCCAAGTAAAAGGCACCGGCGGAAAACCGATGGCCGTCGGCGGATCCGCCACGATCAAGGCGGATGCGAAGTTCGACACCGCTTACACCGATATCAGCCAGGGAGTCGGCATCTACATGGACATGGTCTCCGGAGGCCAGCGGCTGCTAGCCTACCGGATGATCTATACACCCTCGATGGCCAACGAGATCTACAAGCCGCTCACGGGCTTGGCCGAGGCCGGATTGAGCGCCTCCATGAGCAACCCCGTGCCCTTCCTCTCGACGGTCTTCGGAGCCCGGATGGCGAGCAGGACGCACATCCCGGCGAAGGGCTTCATCCAATCGAGCCCCCTCGTGAACTACACCGCGATGGGCTCGAAGGACGTGGCCGAGACCACCATCGCCCGCCATTACGGCGGCACCTACCACCCGGTCAATTCGCCCTTCGATTACAGCTTCATCAAGCTGGCGCCGAACGACAGCAACCTCCCGAATGCGAGCGACACCTCGGGGCGCGGCTATATCGTGACAGGATTCAACAAATCCGACGGCCTCTCACGATGCGTGATCGCGGAAATACCCACACGCCCCTTGCAATCGCTCTGCGAGCTGCAGAACTGGGATCTCCGCTACGAGAATCCGATTCCTCCGTATGCATTCAATCTCATCGGCAACAGCGACGCCACTCCCCTGCTGCCATCCGCCGCGGTGGTGAACAGTGCCGACGCCAGTCTGCCTACGAACCTCCAGCATGACGACAGCTACTGCGCCAATCACATCCTCTTCGACGATTGGTTTTTCTCTTCCATCGCACCGGACCCCGCGACCTTCGGGACCGCCGGCCGGAATATGCAGAAAACGTATGCCGATTTCGTGACCGGAGAACGGCCGCTGGGAAACCGGGCATACCTTCCGATCGCGGAGGACGCGGGCTTCGCCTCGATTTCGGAGACCAATGCAACCACGCTCTACAACGACAATGTGAGAGGCCCGCACGCATGGAAGACGATCGCGTCGCGCATCGAAGTGGAAGGGATGTTCAACGTGAATTCCACCTCCCTCACGGCGTGGCGTGCCTTGCTCGGCCACGCGCGCAAGCAGCGGGTGCCTTACATCCGCGAATCCGGTGCTTCCTGGAGCGTGGTTCTTTCGGACGAATCCGACCATCCGTTTTCGCGTTTCTCCATGGCCGGAGATGTCGAGGCGAAGGAGCAAGGTTCCTCCGGTGCGTTCCCGGAGGCAGCGGAATTCGCGGGCTACCGGGTGTTCGACGACAAGATGATCGATGCCCTCGCGGAGGAGGTCGTGGCGCAGGTGCGGGAGAGAGGCCCCTTCCTGTCGCTTTCCGAGTTCATCAACCGCCAGCTTTCCTCCGGCGACCTGGCGCTGGCAGGGGCGGTGCAATCGGCCCTGAACGAACTCGCGAAGCAGGGTTCGACCAATCCTTATTCGGCCATCGAACAGCTCTCCAACAACGCCTCCGCGGTTCCCGCGCGTGCGGCCGAGGCCGAGTACAAATTCCCCGCGGCGGCGGAAGGCGAGAGCGCCTACGGGCTGCCCGGGTGGACACGGCAAGCAGACGTCCTGCGGCCCATCGCCCCGATCCTCTCGGCCCGCGACGACACCTTCACCATCCGCGCGCATGGCGATGCCCGCGACGAGGACGGCAAGATCGTCAGCCGGGCGGTCTGCGAAGCGGTGGTGCGCCGCACCCGCAATTACGTGGATCCCGCCGATACCGCGGATCTCGCCACCCCGCCTTCTTCGGCGATTAACAAGGCCTTCGGGCGGCACTTTGAAATCGTGAGCTTCCGCTGGCTATCCGGCTCGGAAATCTGAACCTTGGTCCCATGCGTCTTCCTCTTCTCGTCCTTTCTCTGGTCCTTCCCTTCACCGCCACCGGGCAGGAGAAGCCGGGCCGCATCTGTCGCATCCTTTTCCTGGGGGCATCGGATACCGATCCCGAGAGCCTGTATCTCCACGATGGCAAAGCTTCGCAGGAGGTGGAGCTGCCGCGGATGAATTTCTCGAAGCCCTACGTGCTGCCGCCGGGAGCCCTCACACTGCGCCTGCTGTCATCTCCTCCGCCGGAGGAGCAAGCTCCGGCAGCATCGGCACCTTCCGCCGCTGTCGCGGAAACCGCGGGCGACATCTACCTCCTCGTCAGCCCCGACCCATCGAACAAAACGGTGCCAGTGCGGCTGCAGGTGATCGATGCTTCGGCGGATCGTTTCAAAGCCGGCCAAATGATGTGGTATAACCTCACCGCCCACGACGTAGGAGGACAGGTGGGAAAGCAGAAGCTCGCTCTCAAGGCCCGCTCGCGGCTTATCACCGACGCTCCGTCGGGCGGAGCAGAGGAATACAACGTCAACCTTTCCTACCGAGTGACAGGCAAGGAGTCGCTGTTTCCCCTCTGCGAGACGCGCTGGGTTCATAATCCGGCCGCCCGGACCGTGCTCTTCGTAATCAACGAGCCAGGCAGCCGCGCGCCCCGGGTGATGGGCTTTCCCGATCATCCGGCGGATCCCGCCAAGAGCCCGTGACGCCGCATCCAACAGCTTTTTACACCCATCCATGCAATTCCGTCTCTTCACCGATCCCATGCGCGCCATCGCCGCACCGGTTCTTGTCATCTCCGCCATCCTCTCCCTCCCCAGCACGCATGCCGCGGAATGGACGCCGCTATTCAACGGCAAGGACCTCTCCGGCTGGACGGGCGATCCGCGTCTCTGGCGCGTGGAGCAAGGGATCTTGACCGGCGAAACCGACATGGAAGCCCGCAAGGTTGCCACCAATACCTTCCTGATCTGGAAAGGCGGCGAGCCGGGCAATTTCGAACTGGAATACAAGGCACGCGTCTCCGGCGACAATAACTCCGGCGTGCAGTACCGCAGCCGGACGCTCGACCCTGCCCTGTGGACAGTCGGCGGCTACCAGATGGACCTGCACCCCGAGGGCAAGTATCTGGGCATGCTCTATGAGGAAAGGGGCCGCGGCATCGCCTGCGAAAGCGGGCAATCGGTGGACCTCGCGGCGAGCCCGCGGGTGGTCGGCAATTTCGCGCGACAGGCAACGAAACTTTCGGAATGGAACACCTACCGGATCGTCGCGAACGGCGAGACGCTGCAACATTTTGTCAATGGCAACCAGGTCGCCGAGATCAAGGATACGGATCCTTCCCGGCGTTCCTTGAAAGGAGTGCTGGCTCTGCAGCTTCACGCGGGGCCCGCGATGAAAGCGGAATTCAAGGATCTGCGCATCCGGCCATTGGAGGGAAAGGCCGTCCCTGCGGCTCCCGCAAGTGCCGCGCGGACTCCCGAGCCGCCCGCCCGGTGGATCTGGCAGAACGGTAATCCTGCAAGCGACCAGAAAGCTTTCTTCCGCCGGAAGTTCGCTTTGCCGCGGGATGTCGTCGCCGCTTCGGTCACTGTCACCTGCGACAATTGGCAACGAGTATGGGTGAACGGCCGCGATCTGGGATGGACGAGCGAATGGGCGGTCCCTGCGAGCCATGACGTGACCAAGCTGGTGCGGAGCGGGGCGGAGAACGTGATCGCCGTGGAAGGCAGGAACCAGGACTCCTTCGCCGGACTCGCGCTGCGCTTCAGCGCCACCTTGAAGGACGGGAAGAAGATCTATCTGGTCTCGGACGAGAAGTGGCTCTGTAGCCTGGAAGGAAAGCGCGGCTGGCAGGAAGAAAGGTTCCCGGCCGCCGGCTGGGCACCGGCCGTGGTCATCGGCACCATGGGAGATGCTCCCTGGGGAGCGGTGATCGCTCCGGAAGGCAACGCCAACGGCGCCCCGGAAGACATGACTCCGGAATTCGAGGTGGCGGAAGGTTTCAAGCTCGAGCGTCTCTACAAGGTTCCCAATGTCCAGGGTTCATGGGTCGCGATGACTGTCGATGGAACCGGGAAATTGCTATGCTCCGATCAGTTCGGGAAGATCTTCCGCGTGACCCCGCCGGCAGGCCCCGATGATGAAACGGTGGTCACCCCTACGGCGATCCCGCTCAGCGGCGCGCACGGCCTTCTCTGGCATCAGGGCGTCCTCTACGTCTCGGTCAACGAAGGGAACGACCAGAGCGGCGTGTGGCGGGTGACCGATACGGATGGCGACGGACAGCCGGACAAGCCGGAGCTGGTCAAAGCCATGAACGGCCGCGGGGAACATGGTCCGCACGCACTCGTCGCCTCTCCCGATGGGCGCTGGATTTACTTCGTGGCGGGAAACTTTACCGACCTGCCGGAGATGGATCACTCGCTGGTTCCCAAGGTCTGGGCGGAGGATCAATTGCTGCCGCGCCGGCCGGACGCCAAAGGGCACGCCCACGACCGGATGGCCCCCGGCGGTTGGATCGCCCGCTTCAAGCCGGACGGCTCGGATTGGCAGCTCTGCGCATCGGGCATGCGGAATTCCTATGATATCGCCTTCAACCATCACGGCGATCTCTTCGCCTATGATGCCGACATGGAATGGGATCTTGGCATGCCCTGGTACCGGCCCACCCGGATCTGCCATGTGCTGCCGGGATCGGAATTCGGCTGGAGGAACGGCACCGGGAAATGGCCGGTCTATTACGAGGACGGCATGCCTTCGCAAGCCGATCTCGGCCCCGGCTCGCCTACCGGCCTGCTGTCCGGAAAGGGAGCCAAGTTTCCGGAGAAATATCAGCGCGCGATCTACGCCCTCGACTGGACCTACGCGACCATCCGCGCGATTCACCTCACCCCGGACGGTGCCGGATATCGGGCGGAGCAGGAAGAGTTCGTCGCCGGCAGCGGCTTACCCCTCACCGATGCCGTGGTGGGCGGCGACGGGGCGATGTACTTCCTGACCGGCGGGCGCCGCACCGCCTCCGCGCTCTGGCGGGTCACCTATACCGGGACCGAGGCGACAAAGCCGGTGGAAGCGCAGGCGAAGGAATTCGCCATTGCCCCCAAAGCGGGGGCCTGGGAGGGGATGGGATCCACCGACCGGCTGAAGCGCTACCAATCCAGGCTGGCCGTGGAAGGCGTGGGAGCGACCGTGATCGCCTCCCAGTTGATCCGAGAAAACAACCCGTGGCAGGTGATTGGCGGAGCCATCGCCCTTGCCCGCACCGGCGGCACGCAGCACAAGCCCGTCATCCTGGCAGCGCTCGATGGCCTGAACTGGGCATCGCTGGATACGGCGCAACGACTCAACTGGCTCCGGGCCTGCGGTCTCGCATTTGCCCGCCACGGAGAACCGTCGCGGAGCGAGCGCGACGCCGTGCTCGCGAAAATCGACGCGGCATTCCCCTCGAACCAAGCGGATCTGGATCGCGAGCTCTGCCGCATGCTTTGCTATCTACAGGCACCGGGAGTGGTCGGACGCACGCTTTCCCTCATGGACACCACCGGTCCCGCTCCCGCCCCCGATTGGGTCGCGGTGGCGAAGCGGAACGCGCAGTATGGCGCCGCGATCGAGCAGATGATCGCAAACCTGCCTCCCGCCCAGATCATCCACTATATCTATTGCCTGCGGGTGGTGAAGGGCCCGTGGAGCGAGGACGAGCGGCGGCGCTACTTCGCATGGTTCGATCGCCTGCTGCAAAAGCGCGGGGGGGACAGCTATGCAGGGTTCATCGTGGATCTGCGCAAACAGACCTTGGAAAACAGCACTTCCAGCGAGCGCGAGTGGATCGCGAAGCTGGCTCCGGCAAACGTGGTGCATCCGCTCGCCGATCTCCCGCCCGTCCAGGGCCCGGGCCGCGAATGGACGGTCGCGGACGTGGAGACGCTTGCCGCGAGCGGCCTCGATCACCGGGACAAGGAGAACGGAAAAAAGATGTTCCAAGCCTCGCTTTGCGCCGCGTGCCATCGTTTCGACGGTGCGGGCGGGGCAGCCGGACCGGATCTTACCGCGGTGGCCGGTCGTTTCAGCGTGCACGATCTCGCCGAGGCAATCATCGACCCGAGCAAGGTGGTGTCCGACCAGTACGCCTTCGATGCGATCGTCAAGCGCGACGGATCGCAGGTCATCGGCAAGTTGATCGAAGAGAAGGACGAGCACTGGATCATCGCGACCAGTCCTTTCGATTTCTCCGCCACGATCGAGGTCGAGCGAAGCCAGATCAAGGACATCAGACCCTCGCCCATTTCACCGATGCCGGCCGGCATGATCAACCGCCTGAATCCCGACGAGCTGAAGGATCTCCTCGCGTATCTGTTAGGAAAATAGCAACGCGCGGGAGGTCCGGCCGACAGCGAAAGACGGACCGGGAGACGCGATGGTTTTTTGGCAGGTTTTTGGAATCCAATTGCGTCGTCTCCGGAGCATCCGGTTGTAAAAAGGATTTCCAGAAATCGGATCGTGGCGGGATTTCCGACGACCTTTGCGACGTCAGGAATTCACGCGACGACCGAGATCGAACCGGAGCGAGGCCTTCCCCCAAAGCCTCTCTCCGGCACGCATACCAAACCCGCTACCCAATGAAATCCTACCCGATTTGCTTCAGCCGCCGCGCACAGATTGTCCGGCTTTCCCCACTACTCTTGTGCCTCTCCGCGCATGCCGCCGTTGTGCCCCTCAACGAGTCGAACAGCACGCATGACTGGACCCTGCCGTCCGGTATCAACCTGCTGAACGGAGCGACGGCGCACACTCCCTCCGCGCCCCAACATCCCGATCATGGCAATGGCGACGTGGCTTCCTCAAGCTGGCTCACCCTGACCGACGGCACCCTGGGCGCAGCGGGAAACAAGGCGGCCAGCGTGACTCCCGACAACGGCCACTCCGTCATCTTCCCTCTCGACACGACGATCAATAGCAACGGCTATAACCTCACCTCCTTCGACTCCTACTGCGCCTGGCCCGATAGCGGGCGGGACAACCAGGACTTCACGATCGAATACTCCACGGTAGGCGATCCCGCCACCTTCATTCCGATCGCAACGGTCAGCAACCACACGGGCGCGCCGAACAACTCCACCCACACGCGCCTCACCGACGATACCGGATTCTTCGCTACCGGCGTCCACTCGGTCAGATTCGTGTTCGCCAATCAGGAAAACGGCTACACGGGCTACCGGGAGTTCATCCTCTTCGGAACCGCGGTTCCCCTCGCCGATCCGCTGACCTGGACGGGCGCGGGAGGCTCCGCCGGAAGCGCGGATTGGACCGTCGATCCCGACAACAACTGGAAGCTTACCGCCGATGGCACTCCTTCCGACTTCAGCAGTCTCTCGGCGCTCACCTTCGACTCCACCGGAACGAATACCGACATCAACGTCCCGGTGGCGCTTACCGCCTCGGCGATGATTTTCACGAACGACGTCACGACGCCCTATACCTTCGGCGGGGACCTGCTCACGGTGTCTAACAACCTCGTGTCCTCGGGGACCGGCAGCGTCACCTTCGATGCGCCGACCTCGTTTGCCACGGGCGTGGACATGTCGGGCACAGGCAGCCTGGTCTTCAACGGCACCTTGCAATCCACCGGTCTCCTCCTTTCCGGAACGGGCAGCGTGACCCTGGGGACCGACAACAACCTGGCAGGGGTGACCTCGGTCGCCGACGGCACGCTCAACGTGTCGAGCGATTTCGCCCTGGGGCTCAGCGCGCTGACCGTCTCAGGAGGCACGGTGAATTTCACCTCGGCATTCCCGGTGGTCGGTAGCCTCGCGGGGAGCGGCGGTTCGGTGGTTCTCGGCAGTCTTCCCTCCGGGGACACCTCCCTTCAAGTGGGGAATCCGGACATCACCGCTTACGCCGGATCCATCACCGACGCCTCGCCCACCGCCAACGGCAGCATCACTAAGGTCGATAGCGGGACCCTGACCCTTTCCGGCACAAATACCTATACCGGCACCACCGCGGTGGCGGCCGGACAACTGGAGTTCGGCAAGCGGGTCTCACTCTACAACGCGACGCCCGCATCCTGGACTTCCAGCAAGATCACGGTCGAGTCCGGTGCCGTGCTGGGTTTCCGCGTCGGCGGCCCGGAGGAGTTCACGGAAAGCGATCTGGCGGCGCTGGATCCAGCGATCTTCGGTTTCGGGTCGGTCCTCGGCCTCAATACCACCGGCGGGGACTTCACCCTTGCCCACGCCTTCGGCGGAGACATGGGGATCTTGAAATCGGGTAACAACGTCCTCCGCCTCACCGGGGCGAACACCTACACGGGCCCCACGAAAGTCATTCGCGGCGTCCTCGAAGCCGCTTCCCCGTCGGCTGCTTCGATTCCCGGGGATGCCATCCTGGGAGACGCGAGCGCTCCCGGTATTTTCCTGAACCTGGGGGCGGATAACCAGTTCGCGCCGACTTCGGTGGTCTCCTTCCAGAACGGTCCGGCCGCGAATGCGAAGCTCCAGCTTCGGGGGACGTCACAGACCATCGAAGGCTTGGACGGGGCTGCCGCTCACCTGGTGTCCATCGTCCAGAACGACGAGCTAGGCACCCCGGGGTTCATCTCGGCCACTCCGGGCGACGCGGTCCTCACCATCAATGCCACCTCGGACCACAGCTTCAAAGGGCTGATCCGGAATGGCGACGGGGTCACGAGCCCTCTCGCCATCGTAAAAACGGGCCCGGGCGTGCAGGAGTTCGTGAATACCCCCGTCCAAGGATACAGCTACTCCGGACCCACCACCATCGACGAGGGAACCTTGCGCCTGAACTTCGCGAACAATGCACCGAACGGCTTCGGTTCCAATGTCACCGTCAACAGCCCCGGGGGAGTTCCGGCGATCTTCGCCTTGGACGGCAATTTCGACTTCGGCATGACGATCTCCGGCACGGGGAGGGTTGAAAAGCAGGGTGCCGGAACGGTGCGGCTCGTCAACAGCGTCAACCAATACTCGGGCGGCACCACGGTGACCGCCGGGATCCTGGCACTCTCTTCAAACGGAGGCGCCGGCGCCGGAACGGGTCCCGGCCAGTTCTGCACGGCCGGCGAGATGATTCCCTCGAACGTCGTCACCGTGGAGAACGGCGCCACACTCCGGCTCGACGGCGTGGCACCGCTGGGGAATTCCGAAATGCTTCCGGAGTTCGGGCTTTCCATCCTGATCAATCCGGGCGCCAAGCTCTCGGGAGGTATCAATACGGTCGCCTTCGTGCCGAACCTGACTCTGAACGGTGGAGTCGTGGACATCACGGACGGGGCCGGGCATGGCGGCTTCAACACGAACCTCGCGCTCGTGGGAACCGTGGTCGTCGGCGGAAGCAGCACGCTGCAGTCCGTCATCTCCACTTCCGGGGTCGGAGCAAATGCCAATGTCTCCCTCGGATCCCTCGGTCTGCCAGGCACGGTCTTCCAAGTGGCCAATGTCACCGGGAACGGCAACACGGATCTGGGGGTCAGCTCGGTCCTCGGCGACGTCCACGGGACTCCTTCGCCCCTGACGAAAACGGGCCCCGGCACGATGTTCCTCCAGGCGGTGAACACCTATACCGGCACGACCCATGTGATGGAAGGCGAGCTCCGGCTGGATAGCTCTTTCCTGGCGGACGACTCCGCCGTGATCATCGACGCGGCGGGAACGCTCAACCTCTTGCACAGCGACGAGGATGTGGTCGGCACACTCACGCTCGAGGGAACCCCGGTTAGCCCCGGCTCCTACGTGGCCGTGGGGAACACGACGCCGGGGGCCATACAGACACCCCGCATCAAGGGAGACGGCATCCTGGTGGTAACATCGGAACCGCTGCCCGGATTCGACCAATGGGCGGAGATCATCCCGAACGCGGATGATCGCGAGCGATCCGATGATCCCGACGGCGACGGCTTCGACAACCTCTCCGAATACCTCTTCGGCACCTCGCCAAACCAGGGCAACGGGTCCTTGACCACGACGGAGCGGACTCCGGCGGGGCTTGTCATCCGCTGGAACGAAATCGCCACGGGTGCCGCGTCCTATGTCCTTCAGGAAAGCGCCACCTTGGAAGCCGTTTCGTGGTTGCCGAGCGGGGCAGTCGTAGAGGACCAGCCGGTCCAGGACCTTCCCGACCATGTCCGGAAGATGGCGACTATCCCCATCGATAGCCCCGCGAAATTCGCCCGGGTCCAAGGCGCCGAATGAGCCCCGGACGGGCTTCCGGAAACGGATGCCTCGGTTCAACATACTCCCGATGATCCTCCCGAGGGTCATCGGGATTTTTTCTTGTCCTGAATGAGGTGTCCCCGCTGGGGCTCGCCAGGGAAGGCGTGGAAATGTGCGGCGGGATTCCCTCAGGAACCCCAACCACCGACCCCGGCACCGGCCACAGAAAAATAACCCTGTTTTATCCACCAACTTTTAGTAAGATCCGCTCCCGTTGAAAGCAGGTCCACACCCCCGGGGACCCGCGCTCCGCGCTTAAATCCAGCCTGCCCGTGAAGAAAACCCACCTCGCCCTCCTGGGGATTTTTGTACCCACAGGACTCGCGCTTCTTGCCCTCTTCGATCTACCGCCGGCACGATCCGCCACGGCGGAGGAAGCCAGCAAGCGAGCTGCCGCCCCGGAAAGGGCCGCTCTCTCGCCGGGGCGGGAATTCCCACGCGAAGTGACGGCGGATGCAGGCAAGCGGGTCCCGCACCGGCATGGCGGGGATTGCATCAGTTGCTCCACGGGAAAGCCGCACGCGGAGCCGGTCCGCCTCTCGAAAAAGCTCCCGCTTTCGTTCTTCGAGGCGATGCCTCCCGCGGGCGGGCAGGTGGAGATCCCCCTGCCTGATGGCAGGAAAGGAATGGCTATCGTGGAACGCTTTGAAACCGACGCGGAGGGAAAGCCGGTGATGATCGAGGGCCGGATGATCGAGCCTGCGGAAGGCCGCTTCATCTTCCGCCGCCAGGCGGAGGGTACACCATCCGGTGCCTATGCCGGCGCGATCCGCTTTCCGACCGAAAGCTACGGCTATCTTTTCGAGCAATCCGTGGACGGCCATCCGCAGCTTACCTATTCGCATGCCGATGGCGTGAGTTGCGTGAACTACGCCTTCCCCGCCGGGGTCCCTCGTGACGAGGAAGCGATAGCAGAAGAGCTCTTGCCGGCCGAACACCCGACGGACACGCCGATCCCCGTTTACCAGAACGGTGTGATTCCCCTGCAAAGCCTGCCGGGAGCAACGGGTGTGGTTTACCTCGACTTCGATGGCGAGGAAGGCCCTTTCAACGGCTGGGGCGATTTCGACGCCGCTCCTTCCGGGGCGAGCAATGCGCAGATCCTGGAGGTATGGGCCCGCGTTGCGGAGGACTTCTCCCCTTTCAATATCAACGTCACCACCGATCTCCAGATCTACCTGAGCGCGCCCGAGGCGTCGCGCCAGCGCTGCATCGTCACACCCACCACCAACGCGGCCCCGGGAGCGGCAGGCGTCGCCTACTTCGGATCGTGGAATTGGGAGGGCGACACGCCTTGCTGGGCCTTCTATGTTTCCGGAAAGGCGAGTGCCGAGGTGATTTCCCACGAGGTAGGGCACACGCTCGGCCTGGCCCACGATGGAAGGGTGGCCGATGAGACGAACGAGGCGGAGGGCTACTATGGCGGCCACGGCGGCGGTGCTACCGGCTGGGCTCCGATCATGGGAGTGGGCTATTATCAAAATCTTTCCCAGTGGTCCAAAGGCGAGTACGCCCGCGCCGATCAGACGCAGGATGACTTCGCGGTGATGACCGGCTTCAATTCGGTGGACTTCCGGGCCGATGACGCGGGCGACACCGCTGCCACCGCAAGTCCCCTGGAGCTCTTCGGAACCACGGTGGATGACGATGGAATCGTCGGCACCCGGACCGACGTCGATGCCTTTTCCTTCACCACCACCGGCGGCAATACAACGCTCCAGATCAAACCCGCGGGCCAAGGACCCAATCTCGATATCAGCGCCGAAATCCGCGATGCTTCCGATGCCGTGGTGGCATCCTCGAATCCGGTGTCCGGAGTGGATGCTTCTTTCAATCTCAACCTGGCCGCGGGATCTTACATCCTGCGCGTCGAGGGCGTCGGACGGGGCAGCGCCACCGGCGATGGCTACACGGACTACGGCTCGCTGGGTCACTATGCCATCGACGGCACGGTCACCGGCGGCGTCTCGCCGGACCGCTTCACCGTCAACGAATTCCCGCCGGTGGGCACGGTGGCCGGCACGGTGACGCCGGATAACAATCATGGGGATCGTCCGCTGGGTTACTCGATCACTGCCGGTAATACGGGCAACGCCTTCACCATTCATCCCACCACCGGGACCCTCGTCGTCGCCAATCCCTCCCCGCTCGATTCAGATCTCCTCTCGGACGGCTGGAATGATCCCGCGGAGCTCGAGCTGACGGTTCAGGTGACCGACGTCGCGCAGCCCTCGCTCAACGAGTTGCTCCGGGTGGTGGTGACCGTGGTGGACACCGGTGGCGCTGCTCCGGCGATCCTGCGGCACCGCTATTCCTTCACGGGCAATGCCAGCGATCCGGTCGGCGGGGCGGATTTGACCCTTGTAGGCGGCGCGGCTGTCACCGGCGGAAAGCTGGACCTGCCGGGCGGGCCGACCCGCAGTAACCATGCGGCGGCGCAAGGTACCGCGCTCACCGCGCTCGCCTCCACGATCAATGATTCCGCTGCGATCACCATGGAGCTGTGGTTCAACCAGGACGCCGCGCAAAATTGGGCGAAGCCCTTCATGGCCGGCGTGGCCACGGGTGGAGATTACCTCGACATCACGCCGCGCCGCGGCGCGGATGGCAACGTATCCAGCATCTCGATCCGCAATGACGGCGACGGCGAATCGAACGTCAAAGGCGGCGGGCAGATGCCGTTGAACACGGAATACTACGTTGCAGCGACTTGGGATCAACCGAGCAACAGTATCACCCTGAATATCGGCCCCGTGGGCGGCAGCTTGACCACCGTGACGGCACCGATGGGCAATCGGAAGCTCGCGGATCTCCAGATCGGCCAATTCTTCCTCGGGTCCGCCGTTTTCTGGGGGGACCCGGATTTCGACGGGCAATTGGATGAGTTTCGTATCTGGCGGGGTGCACTGAGTCCGGAGCGCATCGCCGGAAACTTCGCGACGGGTCCCAATCCTCCGGGCGATGCCGACCTGGACGGACTGCCCGATGCCTGGGAGCTGTCGTTTCCCGCCATCGCCGGTCTCGCCGCGCTCGATGGCAACCGCCATGTCACCGGGAACGGCTCCGGCGCGGGCAGCGGCGATTTCGACGGCGACGGTCTCTCCGACCACGCGGAGTATAATAGCGGAGCAGGCAGCACCGATCCCACGGATGCCGATACCGACAACGATGGCTTCCCCGATCCGCTGGAGCGCAATGAAGGTAGCAACCCGAACGATGCCAACAGCGTCCCCGCCCCGCGTCTCGCACACCGCTATGCCTTCGATTCCGGCGCGGTCGATGCCGTGGGCTTCGCCGATCTCACGGTGACGGGCACCGCCTCCGTCACCGGCGGAGCTCTCGATATTCCCGGCGGGGTGCCGCGCGCCAATCAGGCAAACGCCCAGGGAGCCGCCGTTGCCGAGATCGCCGGAACCATTAACGCCTCCTATGGCTTGAGCATCGAAACATGGTTCACGCAGGATGTCGCGCAGAACTGGGCGAAGGTGGTGATGGCGGGCAAGGGCTCGGACTGGAACTATCTGGACATTACCCCGCGCCGCGGAACGTCCGGGAGTGTCGCCAGCGCCTCGATCAACAATAGCAGCACTGAAAGCACCGCCATCGGCGGCCCCGGAGGTGCTCCCGTGGCAAGCGGCACGAAGTACTACTGCGCCGCCATATGGAACTCGCTGGCGGACACGCTGACGCTCCGCATCGGCCCGGTGGGAGGTACGCTCAGCACTTACACCACCTCCATGGGAGGCAAGAAGCTCTCGGAGATTCTGGTGAACGAATTCCGGATCGGAGCCGCCGTGCAATTCGGCGATCCCAATTTCGACGGGAAGATCGATGAGGTGAGGATCTGGCAGGGCGTGCTCTCTTCAGCCCGCACCACCGGAAACTTCGCCAGCGGCCCCGGACAGCCTGCGGGCGACAGCGATGGCGACGGCCTGCCGGATGAGTGGGAGTTCTCCTTTGCCGGCATCAATACCCTACGCGACCTCAGTCCCGCCACCGACTTCGATGGCGACGGTCTCAATGACGGCGGAGAACGTGCCGCGGGCTCCAGCCCCACCGACAACGACAGCGATGACGACGGTTTCACCGACCAAGCCGAAGTCACCGCCGGCACCGACCCGGTCAACCCGAACAGCGGACCGGCCGGCCCGGCGGCGATACTCGCCCACCGCTACTCCTTCACGGGAAATGTCGCGGATTCCGTCGGCACCGCGCACCTCGCGCTCGGCGGTACCGCCGGAGTGAGCGGCGGGAACTTGAACCTGCCGGGCGGTGCCCGGCGGACGAATCACGCCACCGCGCAAGGATCGGCGCTCGTGGAACTCGCCAACACCATCAGGACTTCGACTGCCCTGACCATCGAAG
>CAMPGU010000040.1 GCA_946885645.1 uncultured Haloferula sp. | reverse complement strand
GCAGGGTGCATTCTACTTCTTCGTCTATACCGGTCAACTCGGGCTGAAGTCGATGAACCTCACGGACAAGCTTCTCAGCCGCTACAAGGTCGCCGCCGTTCCCGGTGTCGCCTTCGGCTATGACGAAGGCATCCGCCTGAGCTACTGCACGACGCTGGACGTCCTCAACGAGGGCCTCACCCGCTTCGAGCAGTTCTGCCGCGAGCATTGATCGACAGAAGACTGCGATTCTTCAAGAGAGCCCGGGACCGCAAGGTTCCCGGGTTTTCTTTTTCCCCTGCTCAGAGCAGGCGGATTCCCTCGAATTGCCCCTCTGCCGTCACGCGGACCGTCTCGATGAACTCTTTCATGAAGGCCTGTCCGGCACCTTCTTTCGTGGTCGCCGCGTGCAGGGATGCTCTCAGACCCTTCGCGGTGATAGGCATTTCCGCGACGTAGTCATTCTCCAGGTATGGCTGCACCGCCCAGCGCGGCAGCGCGGCGATGCCCCTGCGGCTCTTCACCAATTGCAGGATCGCCACGGTGAGCTCCGTGGTGCGCCGTTCCTTCGGTTCCACACCCGACGGTTCCAGCACCTGGCGGAAGAGATCCATGCGATTATCGGGGATCGGATAGGTGATCAGGGTCTCCAGCGAGAAGTCCTTCGCGGTCAAATAGGGCTTTTCCAGAAGCGGATGTCCCGGAGCCAGCAAGGCCGGCATATCGTATTCGAACAAGGGGTGATGTTCGACGCCGCGCCGCCGCTTCGCGGTAGATACGATTACAAGGTCCGCGCGGTTTTCATCCAGCAAACCGACGGGATCGGGATGGAAGCCGGAGACGATGTCCATCTCCACATCCGGCCAGTCCTCGCGCAGCGCGTCCATCGCCGGCATCAGCCAATCGAAGCACGAATGGCACTCCACCGCGATCCGCAGCGTGCCCGCGGTACCTTGCCCGATGCGTGCCAGGTCGCGCTCCGCATCCCGGATCTGCCGACTCACATCGTAGGCAAGAACGAGCAACCGCTCGCCCGCACGCGTCCATTTCAGCGGGCTGGTCTTCCGCTCGAAGAGCTCGAAGCCGTAGTGCTCCTCCAAAGAGCGCATCTGGTGGGAGAGCGCGCTCTGGCTGAGGGAGACCTTTTCCCCCGCCCGGGTGAGATTCCCGGTTTCGGCGAGAGCGATGAGGGAATCGAGGTGGCGGATCTCAAGCATGGCGCACCTTGGACGCCTTGCACCATGCACGCAATGGCCAATCACAATGAAGAGCATTCGTTTGGTTCATGCTACGGGTACAGCCATGATAGCTCGCGATGAACGCATCCCTGACCACCCACATTTCCGGGTATCCCCGCATCGGCGAGAAACGCGAACTGAAGCAAGCCCTCGAAAACTTCTGGCAAGGGCGGCTTGACGCCGCGGGTCTCGACGAGGCCGGCAAAGAACTCCGGCTCCGCCATTGGCGAGAACAGGCGGAAGCGGGCCTGTCCATTGTAGCGGTCAACGATTTCAGCCTCTACGACGGCATCCTCGACCTCGCCTGCACCTTCGGGGCCATCCCGGAACGCTTCGGCCCCGCCGCCTCCCCCGTCACGCTGGAGCGCTACTTCCGTATGGCCCGCGGGCGCAGCCGCGAGGACGGGCTTCCGGATGTGGTGCCGCTGGAGCTGACGAAGTGGTTCGATACGAACTACCACTATCTCGTTCCCGAACTCTCTCCCGGCCAGGCTTTCCACCTCACTTGGGACAAGGCGGTTCGGGAAACGAAGGAGGCGATTGCGGCGGGTTTCCGCCCCAAACCGGTGATCACCGGTCCGGTGACATTCCTCGCGCTGTCTAAAATGGAGGGCGGCGATCCGCTTTCGCTGATTCCCCGGCTGATCCCTGCCTACCGCGACCTGCTTCAGGCACTGACGGAAGCGGGTGCAGAGTGGGTGGAGATCAGTGAACCGATCCTCGCAGCCCGGCGGGACGAGAGGGTCCTTTCGGCTCTGGAAGAAGCATGGGGCGGGATCCGTCCGGCCGCGCCGCTGAAGCTGCTTCTTTCGATCCCCTTCGGACGACCGGCCGATGCCCTGTCCCGGATTTCGGCGCTGGAGATCGACGGTCTCCACATCGACGCCACGCGTGCCTCCGCAGACCTACCGTGGCTTCATGCGAATTTCCCGCAGGATAAAGTGCTCTCGCTCGGGATCATCGATGGCCGCGGCATCTGGCGCGCGGACATTGAGGTACTGCGGGCGCTGGTTTCCTCCTATCGGGAAAAGCGTTCCGCCGAGTCCCTCTGGCTCGGCACCTCGTGCAGTCTTCAGCACGTGCCTCACCATTTGGGTGCGGAGACGGCACTCGACTCCGAAGTGCGGTCGTGGCTGTGCTTCGCACGGGAGAAGTTGGGGGAGCTCGTGTCCGTTGCTCGCGGAGAGCCGGAGGTGGATGCCTGCGCCGCCGCCCGCGCCGCGCTGGGCAGCAGGAGGACACACGCAGGAGTGAAAATCCGGGAGGTCCGACAGGCGCTAGCCACCCTAGGCGAATCATCGGCCCAGCGCGGCTTGCCGCTGGAGGAGCGGCTGCCTCTCCAGCGGGAGGCTCTCGGTCTTCCCCTCTTTCCTACCACAACCATCGGTTCCTTCCCCCAGACCGCGGAGATCCGCCGCCTGCGCGCCCGGCATCGAAAGGGAGAGATCGATGCCGCCGCCTACGAGCGAGGGCTGGACGCGGCGATGCGCGAGGCGATCCGGCTTCAGGAGGAGCTGGATCTGGACGTGCTCGTCCACGGCGAATTCGAGCGCACCGACATGGTGGAGTTTTTCGGAGAGAAACTCGATGGCATCGCGGTGACGGCGCACGGCTGGGTCCAGAGTTATGGCTCCCGCTGCGTGAAGCCACCCGTGATCTGGGGCGATGTCGTCCGGCCCGCGCCGATGACCGTGGAAGTCGCCACAAAGGCCCAATCTTTGACGGAAAGGCCCGTGAAAGGAATGCTCACCGGGCCGATCACTATCCTGCAGTGGAGCTTTGTCCGCGACGATCTGCCCCGCTCGCTGGTGGCCCTCCAGCTTGCGCTCGCGATCCGGCAGGAAGTCTGCGATCTGGAGAGCGCGGGACTACGGGTGATTCAAGTGGACGAGCCGGGCCTGCGCGAGGGGCTGCCTCTCGATCCGACGGAAAGACAGGTGTATCTGGACGCTGCGGTGCGCGCTTTCCGCGTGGCGGTTTCCGGAGTGAGGGACGAAACCCAGATCCACACGCACATGTGCTATGCCGAATTCGACGATGTGGCCGGGGCCATCGCGGCGCTGGAAGCCGATGTTATTTCCCTGGAGGCATCCCGCAGCAAGATGGAGGCCCTCAGCGCCATCAAGCTCGGCGGCATCCGATCCGAGGTCGGCCCGGGGGTGTGGGACATCCACTCGCCGCGCGTGCCTGCCGTGGAGGAGATGACGGACCTCCTCCGGCGTGCGGTCGCGGTGCTCCCTCCGGAGCGCCTGTGGGTCAATCCCGACTGCGGGCTAAAGACCCGTGGATGGGAAGAAACGAAAGGCTCCCTGCTGAACATGGTGGAGGCCGCCAAGATCCTGCGGGAGGAATCCCGGCGGAACTCGGCGCGATTGCAGACCGCTTGAACCCGCCCCGGATCACCGCAAGCCACGACGGGCGACCGTCGTGGCTCTTTTACGAGCGCTTCATGCTCTTCGCTCCAATTTGCCTACTTCGGCTCCCGCTCGATCTTCACGTCCCCCGAGGCCAGCAGGTCCCGCAGGCGGGTCCGCAGGGAGGCCTCCACCATATCGAGAATGCCGCTGCGCCGGGCCTCGACGCGCATCTGCTGCCGGAGCTCCCTCAAAAGCTGAGCGCGATCTTGGGAGGTCACGTCGTTCGCCCAGCCATCTTCCTCGCTAAGGGCCTGGTAGTCTATCAGCTCCACAGAAAGGATCTCCGGCTCCGGGAATCTCGCGACAGGCACGCCATTCTCGATGCGGAGGGAAACGCCGGGCTTCAGCTTATAGCCGGCGGTCACGCGGTAATCGCCCTTCACGATCAGCTTCTTCGTTCCCGCGGGGAGATAGCGGAGCACGAAAGCCTCGTTCTCAAAGCTGCGGGTAGCCGACATTTTCATTTCAAGCAGGCTGAGCTCCGAAATCTCCGCCGTCTCCGTAATCTCGGCCCTGCCTTCAACGATCCGGGTGTCTGAATGAGTGATCGCGCCCAGCACCTTCTCCAAGCCGGAGGCCGTGCCGCCGATCCCCTTTTCGACGAAGCGCATGCCGAACCAAGCGAGCAGCAGCAAGGCCGCCAGCAACGCGATCCAGCGCACGGTTTTCCAGAGTTCGGGATGGGCTGTCATCTCTGGTAGAATACGGAGGAGCGGAGGCGGAACAAGTGGAGACAAGGCACGGATTTCCAATCTCCTACCGTCCCGGCGGCAGTGATTTATCCCGCCGCGGGAAATTGGCGTTTGGCATTTCCCGCTGCATCGCTTGGAGTCGCGCCAGCCGATTTCCTACTGTGAAAGCCCACGAACTCTACAACGCCGTTGATCCCGCCCTCGTCACGCAAATGCTCGACTGGTTCCGGGACAACGACCGCAACGTGTACAAGTCCGCCGTTGCCACCCTGGCCCAGAGCAAGAAGTTGCGTCTCGTTTTCATCCAGAAGAAACCGCTGGCGGAACAGTACGCGTGGATTCACAAGACCTTGAAGGCCAAGCAGGCGGAAACCATCGGCGAACACCTGCTCCAGGCTTGGTTCATGGCCGGCAACCAGGAGATGCTGGCTAAATTTTGCGACGTGATCGGAATCGAGCACGACGGGAAGGGTTCGGTCACCGGCGACTTGCCGAAGGAATTGGACGCCACGAAGCTGGATGAAGCTGTGGATATCCTGACGGCCGCGTTCGACCCGAAGATCGTCTCGCTCTATCTGCACGTCTTCAACCTCCAGACGCCCGGCGGCTGGGATAGCCTGACCGCGAAGCTCGCGGCCGATCCCCGGCTGGCTCTCGCCTAAGCAACCCGCTGGCGATCAATCCCGGATCTGGAGGAGAGCATCTCCGGGAGCAACGGCGGCCAGCCTTTGGCGGGCTCTCATCGATTGCGCCCGGAGCTTCACGCCGGACGCCTCGAAGCGGGCCGCCCGTTCCCCCCAGGTTTCCAAGCTTCCCGGGACCGAACGCCCCCTGCTCGACCGTTCCGCCGCGCGGGCCTGAATCGCCTCCCCCTCGACCTCATTGAGCTTCCGGCGGGCATCCATCAACGCCTGCCGCAGTTCCTCCACCTCCTCGTCGGCAGGAGCCCGCTTTTTTCCCGAACGATCCTTGGCCGTCCGGCGCGCCGGCAAGGGCGTTGGATTTCCCTTTCCAACGAATTGATCGTGCTGTCGCGCCCGTTCCCGCTCCTCCGCGAGATGGTCCGCCGTCTCCGATCCGTCCCACTGGAAGCGCTCGCGCCACGAGGGATCCAATTCCTCGGGCGAAAGCCGCGAATTGCCTTCGTCGTGGCGAATCTCCATCCCCGCTGCGGAAACCGCGCGGATGACGATGTTCCTGTATATCCGCCCGCTCCGCGATCTCAGCTCGGGAGCACTCTCCCCCGTGGCTTCGGAACGGACCTGCAGGCGATAGCGGCTCCGGTAATTGGCGAACTTATCCGTCGCCGCCTGGACTTCCGCGGCGAGTTCCCGACGCCGTTCCTGCAGTTCCTTGATCCGCTTTTCAGAGGCGCCAATCTCCGCGGCAACCTTTGCAAAAGAGCGATCCTGGCCCAGCAAGGGCTCGCAGTTGGAGGTCCAATGCCTGCTGGCTTCCTCCAGCCGCTTCCGCGAAACCTGTAGCTCGTGCTTCTCCTCCTCGATCAAACGCGAGAGAGAGACCCGCTCCTTGGAGAAGCTAAAGCGCTTGTCCACAAGCAGGGAAAAGAGCATCGCGACGAATACCAGAACAATGAGCCCTAGCAGCAAGCCCATCGTTCCGGACTGTCCTTCTTGGGTAAGCATCTTCGGCTATCGGTTTGAGGGGAGGCGTGCCGATGGAGCCGGCACCGGTGCCGGTTCATCTTTCCCGGAAATCCCGCGGATCCTTGACCGGAGGTCTTGGAATCTCACGGCTATTGCGCGCTCTGCAGGGCTTCGGCTTTCTTCGCCTCCCTTTCCTTTTTCAACTTCGTGATATTGATCTTCACGCCATCAACCTCACGCTCAAGCTGTCGAACCTCCCGCTGGTTCTCGCGAATCCGCTTTTCAAACTCCGCAATGCTCTTGCGGTTGCTGGAGACCTTGTTCTCCGCGACCCGGAGCATCTCCCGGATCTGAGGGGTGCGGTTGATTCCCCGCGCTCTCCTGCCCGAGCGACTCGCCGTCTTCGCCTGTTCTTCCGCAAGTTCGGCGCGGATCGCATCCACCCTGCGCAGCAACAAGGGCTCCGCGGCGGTAAAGGTCTGTATCTTCTCGCCCGTTTCCTCAATATCGGCGGCTTTCAACCGGATCTTCTCCAGAATATCCTTCCCCTTCTGCGCGAGGGTCGCGAGTTCGACATCGCCGGTGAGTTCTTCAAAGTCATTCCGGCGCTCGCCTTCCACGATTTTTTTCTTTGCCGCGCTGAACTGAAAGCGGTCCTGGAGGCCCAGAGGTAGATCGGAGCTTCCGACCGTCATCGGACCTGAGGATATCATGATCCTCATGCCGGTATGATCGACCCCCGTGACCACGACGTCGGTGTATGTCTTGCCGGAAAGGGTCCGCAGCTCCGCGAGCTTTTCTCCTTCGGCGGAAGCCCACTCGGAAGCCCTGTAGGCGTCCTTGTAGTTCTCCCAAGCTTGCTCTGCCGCGGCCACCGCCCCGATGCCGGCCTCCCGCTCCCCGGTCTTCGCGGAGATGGTTTCCTCGCCCTTCGAGAGACGGATCTTGAGCTGTTCGATCTCGCGCCCTTGATCCTTGAAACGCTGCCCCTCTTCAATCCGCTTCTTGAAGTCCTCGACCTGGCGGCTGTTGCTCGCGATGACCGTCGCGTTGTCACGGATCACGGCCTCGATCTTCTTGCCGCCGCCCTGCAAGCCTTCATCGAAGACGAAAAGGTAGAGCGTGCCGAAGCCGACGAGGACGAGGAGGGCGAGAAGCGTGCCGATGACGCCCGGCCCGCGGCTACTGGTGAGTAGATCGGAAAAACCCATGGGAGGTGTTGGAGGGAAGGAGGTGAATCAGCGGACCACGTATTTCTGCTTGTACGCTTCGTGATCCTTTTCGATGCGAGCCTTCTGAGCTTGGAGATCCTGGATTTCGTCCTCGAGCGCGGTAATGGCTGCTTTCTGGCTTTCGGACTCCTCCTGTAGCTTCGTCAACTCCGCCGTGCGATCCTTGGGGATCTCGGCGATCTTCTCCTGGAGCACCTTCAATTCGCTGTCGAGACGCAGGATCTCGGACTTCTGTTCCTCGCGCTTGCGAACGAGCTCGGGGTCATCGCCGCAAGAGGCTGCGGAGAAGCAAAGGAACAGTGCGGCCGTCGGCCGAAGGAAGCGGGTGATCATTGAATTCATGGGAGGAAGGATGACGGGCGGAACCGGAGGTCCCGGGAAGGCTCAAGGCGAGACCTTCGTCGAGCGGAGGTGAAGGGGCATCGTGGACCGGCGGGCGGGGGAGCGGTAGGTAGCGTAGCCGTAACCCGAGCCGCAAGCCGAATAGGAACGGGGATAGTAGCAGGAGGAGTTGTAGCCGCTCCTGTAATAGTAGCGGTTTCCGTAGGAGCGGCTACGATAGGAGCCGCTCCAGTAAGTGCCCGAGCCGAAGCTCCGCGGCTGCGCCCGGAGGCGGCTCTCCCGGGGGAGTTCGATCGAGGCCAGCCGCTTGTCCCGGGCGGCGGAGCGCAGCCGGGCGGCTGCAAGTTCCGTCTCCGCCTCGCGGGCGGCTGCGTCTTGCTCGGCCCGGGCCTTGGCCTCGTTCGCCACCAGGACGCGCTCGCCCAGCCATGCGTCGAGGGCTGCCGCATTCGACTTCTCTTCGCCCAAGGCTTTCCGCGCGACCAAGGGATCGAGGCCAAAAGCGAGATGCTGCTCCGGAGTGAGATCGGCCGCGGGGAGGCGCGCGCTCCCGGTCTCATGGCGGAACTCAACTCCGATATCGGAGATTCTTGTAATCACGACCTTCTCGTAGGTCCGGCCCCTCGACCCGGTAAACGAGTCGAACTCCTTGCCCGTGGCGCTAGCCCGGACCTGGCGGATCAACCGGGTGCGTTCCGCCTCCGCAGCGGCAACAAAGGCGGCCGTGTCTCTCCGGAGTTCCGCCTGGAGAGCCTTCAACTCGCTGACCCGGGCCACGTTCTCTTCCAGCTCCCGGTCCAAGATAGCCATCTCGTCACGATCATCCGACACCTTGGCGAGACGTAACTTCAGAAGATCGACATCGTGCGCCAACTCCATGCGGGAATTTTCCAGACGCCACCACTCGGGATCGTTCCGGACATCGGAATTCCGCTTGCAGCCGGACGTCACCGTGAGCAACACGGCAGACACAAGCAGCAGGCGGGGAGGAGTTAACGCCTTCATGACTTCAAGTTTTGGCGGGGAGGCAGAGCAGTTACGAGAACCATGCTGCCATCCGAGATTGGTGATTACCAGCCCCGTCTATCCCTTCATTGAAAATTCATTAAACGTGGACTACAGGCGAAGGATCGAGCCGATGAAAGCACCCGGGAAACCTTTCCACATGATGGAGTATTTCTCACTTGTATGACAGATTTAAGCCCTTCAAAACAACGCCCGCCGACCATGCCGACCCGCATTCTCCTCACCACCTGTAGTTTCCAAGACACTCCGGGCCCGCACCACGCCCAACTCGAGAGCCAGGGCTTCGAGGTCGTCCGCGAGCGGGGCCCGCTAACGGAAGCCCGGATGTTGGAGCTGGCCGGGGATTTCGATGCTTTCCTCTGCGGCGATGATGCGATCACCCGCCCTGTCATCGAAAAAAGCCTCCCCCGGCTGAAGGTGATCTCGAAATACGGCATCGGGCTCGATAAGATCGACGTCCCCACCACCAAGGAATGCGGGATTCCGGTGCTCTTCACTCCCGGCGTGAACCATACGACCGTGGCCGAGCACACTTTCTGCCTGCTGCTGGCCATGCAGAAGAACCTGGTCGAGACGGTCAACGCGACCCGCCAGGGCAAATGGCTGCGGATCACCGGGCACGAGCTCTGGAGGAAACGCATCGGCTTGATCGGCATGGGCCGCATCGGTCAGGAGATGGCGCGTCGTGCCCATGGATTCGATATGGAGATCCATGGTTTCGGCAACTTTTGGCCGGAGGATATCGCCGCGCGGTACGGGGTGATCCGCCATGGGACGGTGGAGTCGCTTTTCTCTGCCGTGGACATCGTGAGCCCCCACACCAAACTCACCAAGGACACGCACCACCTCATCAACCGCCAGCGCTTGGCCCTGCTGCCGGAAGGGGCCTATGTCGTAAATACAGGCCGCGGTGAATTGGCGGACTCCGCGGCGATTCTGGAAGCTCTGGATTCCGGCCGGCTGGCGGGCTATGGAACGGACGTGATGGAGGAGGAGCCGCCGCCCGCCGATCACCCGCTGCTCTCCCATCCCAAGGTCATCGTGACCGCCCACATCGGCTCCCGCACCTTTGAAAGCGTCCCGCGCCAGGCCAAGATGTCGCTCGACAACCTTCTGAATTTCCTTTCTGGAAACGGGCCCGTCGCCTGCGCGAACGGCGTGATCCCCTCGACGGAGGAATAGGATCACCCCGCTTCACGGCGATTCCCCGTTTTCTCCGCCATCCCGCTTCTCATCCTGCTACCGTCATGTCTCTTACGCTTCGCACCTCTTCCTCCTGCCAGTTCGACATTATTTCCCTGGGTGAAGTCATGCTTCGCCTTGATCCGGGCGACGGCAGGGTGCGGACGACCCGTCAATTCCAGGCTTGGGAAGGCGGCGGCGAATACAATGTCGCGCGCGGCCTTCGCCGCTGTTTCGGGATGCGGGCTGCGGTGGTAACGGCCTTCGCGGAGAACGACGTGGGCCGCTTGATCGAGGATTTCATCCTGCAGGGCGGCGTGGACACCCGCTTTATCCAATGGAAGCCCTTCGACGGGATCGGCCGTCAGGTGCGCAACGGACTGAACTTCACCGAACGCGGCTTCGGCATCCGCGGTGCGAAAGGCACGCCTGATCGCGGCCTCACCGCCGCCAGCCAGATGAAGCCGGGCGACGTCGATTGGGGCGACATCTTCGGCAAGCACGGCGCGCGCTGGTTCCACACCGGCGGCATCTTTGCCGCACTTTCCGAAACCACCGCCGCCCTCACCATCGAAGCCTGCAAGAAGGCCAAGGAATACGGCACCATCGTCTCGTACGACCTGAATTACCGCCCGAGCCTGTGGAAATCCATCGGTGGCCAAGCCAAGGCGCAGGAGGTCAACCGGGAAATCGCCAAATACGTCGATGTCATGATCGGCAACGAGGAGGATTTCACGGCCTCGCTGGGTTTCGAGGTGGAGGGCGTGAGCGAACACATCACCGGCCTGGAGGTGGCGAGCTTCAAGGCGATGATCGAACGGGCGGTGAAGGATTTCCCGAACTTCCAAGTGGTCGCCACCACCCTGCGCGACGTCCACAGCGCCACGATCAACGATTGGGGGGCGATCTGCTGGCACGCCGGACAGTTCCACGAGGCGACCCACCGCCCGAAACTGGAGATCTACGACCGCGTCGGCGGCGGGGATTCCTTCGCCAGCGGCCTCGCCTACGGCTTCATGGAATTCAACGACGCCGCACTGGCGGTGGAATACGGTGCTGCCCACGGCGCCCTCGCCATGACCACTCCCGGCGACACCACCATGGCGACCGCCGATGAAGTGAAGAAGCTGGTCGGCGGTGGCTCGGCGCGGGTGGACCGGTAGTTCATCGCCCCGGCCCGGGCAGCACGGGCTCTTTGGTCAGAACGACCAGTCGTGCTTGTCCAGCTCGCAGACACAGGCCACGAGCAGATCGATGGACGCTTGGAGGTCCTTCTTGTGCACCGTCTCGATGGTCTGGTGAATGTGACGGGTGGGAACGGACACGGCACCGGCGATGGAACCGCCGGGGACCATGCGCTGGAGACCGGCGGTATCGGTGCCGCCGGCGGCCAGGATCTCCGGCTGCCACTTGATCTTGTGCTTGTCCGCCGTCTTCTTCATGTAGGCGATCATCCGGTAGTCGCAGATCACGGAGCTATCCATGATCTTGATGCCGGCACCTTCGCCGAGCGCCGTGCACCGCTCCTGCGGCGTGGATCCCGGGACGTCGTAGGCGATGGTGGTATCAAGGCCGAATCCGAAGTCCGGCCTGATCTCCAGCGCGGAAACATTTGCACCGCGCAGGCCGACTTCCTCCTGCACCGTGAAGACCGCGTAGAAATCGTACGCCGGCTTCTTCCGCGTTTTCTTCAGCGCGCGCAGCGCCTCGATCAGCAGGAAAACGCACACGCGGTTGTCGAGCGACTTCACATTCACGCACTCGCCGAGTTCCAGCAGGGGACTCCAGCGGGTCACTGAATTGCCGACTTCGACGTACTTCGAGACCTCCTTTTTCGACAAGCCGGTATCGATGAAGTAGTCGGTGATCTTGGCCGGCTTGTTCCGGTCTTCCGGCTGCATGATATGGGTCGGCTTCGAGCCCATCACGCCGAGGACATCCTTCTTTCCGTGGATGATCACCCGCTGGGAGGTGAGCGTTTTCGCGTCGAATCCGCCGAGCGGATTGAAACGGACGAAGCCCTTGTCATCGACGTGCGTGACGATAAAGCCGATTTCGTCCATGTGCGCGGCTGCCATGGAGCGCTTGGCGGACGAGCGCCCCTTTTTCAAGGCGACGACGTTGCCCATGTTGTCCACCCGGATCTCGTCGGCGAGGCCCTCGAGTTCCTTCAGCACAAGTTCGCGGATCAATTTCTCGAAGCCCGGCGCGCCGGGGGCTTCACACACACGGGCAAGGAGGGGCACATCAATCGCCATGACGCTGACGCTAGGAGAGCGGGCCCGGCCGTGGAAACCAGAAATCCACGGATTTAGCGGGATTTCCCGTCGCCGGCACCCGCGGCCAAGGCGGGGAACGCGGGGCGCAAATCGAGAGGATCGCCGCTTTCCTGCTGGATCTCCAGAAGCCGGTGGAAAAGCGGCACGGCGAGGGATCTTCCCGCCTCCGTCTCCATCAGATCCCGGCTCTCTCCCGGATCCGCGCGGAGGTCGAATAGCCGGGCTACCTTCGCCTGCGGATAGAGGATGAGCTTTTTCCCGTCCTTTTCGATCATCCGCTGGAGATCGCGAAAGGCGCCGATGACGGCGTCCCGCGGCTCGCCCTTCCCCTCCCACAGCGGGCGCAGGTCCTTGAAGCCGACTTCCCCGGGCACCGTCCCGCCCGCCAGCCCGATGGTGGTGGGCATCGCATCCTGTAGATAAACGGGCGCTTCGATTCTCTTTCCCTGCGGCACTCCGGGTCCCGCGACGATGAAGGGTACGCGCACGCTTGCATCGTAGAGGTTCTGTTTCCCCATCAGGCCGTGTTCGCCGCAGGAGAGGCCATGATCGGCGGTGAAGAAGATGTAGGTGTTTTCCGCGGCCGGGCTCTTCCCGAGCTCGTCCAGAATGCGGCCGATCTGGACATCGAGGTGGGTGATGGCGGCGTAATATTCGCGCCGGTGGGTCTGCACCGCAAAAGGTGTCCGGGGAAAGGGTGCCAGATTTTCATCCCGCTGGCCCTTGTCCGCACCCATCGCCGCACGGTGCGGGTAGAGGGGCAGGAAATTCGCCGGGACTTTCACCCGCGGGAGCGGATAGCGGTCCAGAAACTCCTGCGGTGATTGCCGCGGATCATGCGGCGCATTGAAAGCGAGATACATGAACCAGGGACGCGGATCCCCTCCGGCGAGGAAGGCCGGGAAATCCGCGGCCATCACTTCGCTCCAGTGCGTGCCGCCCTGCCAGAAACCGCCGCGGGAAGGATCGCTGGCACTCCAAGGGTCCGGCCTCCCTTCCCCCGGCCGGAAATAGGCCTCCCGCCCGTCCGGCGGCATGCCCCCCTCCCTGAAGTGGCGGATCTGCTGGAAGACCTTCTCGTGGTTCGCCTGGATGTGCCACTTGCCGGCAAAGCAGGTCCGGTAGCCTTGTGCAGCCATGAGCTGGGGCCACATGAGGCCCTTTTCGACGAAGTCCGCATTCAGCCGCGGCTCCGCGGAGCGAGCCTGCCACAGGGGGCGTCCGGTCATTAGCATGGTGCGGCTGGCAACGCAGATCGCCCCGTGCCACCCGCCCGGATTGTAGGCATGCGTGAAGGTGGTGCCGCGGGCGGCGAGCCGGTCGAGATTCGGAGTTTCGATGTCCTCCCCTCCGAGCGACCGCACCGCTTTCCACGTCATGTCATCGGCAAAAAGGAAGAGCACATTCGGCTTCTCCGCGGCCAAGGCAGAAAGCGGAAACCACGCGGCAAGGACGGCGGCGAACAGGCGGATCACCCTCGGACTACCCCACGGGACGGCAAAGGTTGTCACGCGCAAAGGGGTGAAACCCGCCCGCCCAGCTCCCCTCACCCGGATCGGAACCGGCCCGGCATCCGCATATTTTCTATCCGATGGGGCGATTTCCAGCGATCGGATGACAGAATTTGCACGCAAATGGCTATCTGCTGCATTTTGAAACGAGGTTGACTCTTGGCCACGTAAGCGCAGCCCGTTACACCCTCGCCATGTCCGTCGCCAAACACCCCTTCCGCCTGGACGGCCGCGTCGTCTGGGTTACCGGATCCAGCCGCGGCTTAGGACGAAATATTGCCGAAACACTCGCTGCCGCGGGTGCCAAAACCGTCGTGAATTGTTTCGCGAACCGCGAGGCCGGGGAGTCGGTGGTGGCCGGCATACGGGCCGCCGGGGGAGACGCGATGCTGGTGGCCGGCAATGTAATGGACGAAGCGGAGGTGAACCGGATGGCAGGCGAGATCGAAGCAGGCTTCGGCCGGGTGGACATTATCGTGGCCAATGCCACGCCTTTCCAGCCCATGAAGAAGCTGGAGGACTACACGTGGGAGGACCATCAATCGATGGTGGACGCTTTCATCAAGAGCCCCTTCCTCCTGGCGAAGCGACTCCTGCCGGGAATGAAGGAGCGCCGGAGCGGCCGGATCATCAACATCACCAGTGAAGTTTACCACGCCGGCATGCCCGAATTCAGCGCCTACGTGGCAGCGAAGGGTGGCCAGATCGGCTGGAGCCGCTCCATGGCCAACGAACTCGCCCCGTACGGCATCACCGTAAATACCGTGGCCCCCGGCTGGATCCCGGTGGAACGGCACGATGACGTGCCGGAAAGCGACAAGGCCAGCTACCTCTCCACGGTGCCGATGGGCCGCTGGGGAACGCCGCGCGACGTCGCCCACGCGGTAACCTATTTCGCGGCCGACGAGGCCGCCTTTGTGACCGGCCAGACCCTGATCATCAACGGCGGGCGCACCCTCTGGTGAACCGGCCGGATTCGCTCTCCCCGGAGGGCCTAACAATTGAGGATTTTCCCTTGCCAAACCCGGCCCTCCCCCCTAGTTCTCCGTCCCCGCCGAAACAAAGGGTAGGTTCCGGAGCGGCCAAACGGGGCAGACTGTAAATCTGCTGTCTTACGACTTCGCTGGTTCGAATCCAGCCCTGCCCACCATCCTCTCTCCGAGAGGGTTGTGACGAAATCAAGCGCTCCAGCATGGAGCGCTTTTTTCGTGTGCACCCGTTTTTAGAACTTGCGGCGAAGGTGCCAGCGATTGAGCGCCCAGCCCCCGGGGGATCAATCCCAGACGCGTATCGGTCACGCCTTGTACTCCAGCGTCCGGAACTGCGAAAAGGTGCACCAGCACGCTCTGTTGCCGGCAGTTCCTGCCGGGATGCCCGCGCGAATTCAGAGACCTCCACATAGTACCCCGCATCCTTCAGAACGCGCGCCGATACCGCTCCAGCCAGACCGGCTCCAACCACGATACCTTCATACGCCAAAGGTTCCCTGTTTTTGCGTCTTCCATGCCGGGAGGCATCTCATGTCCAGCTTTCACCGGGAGGTTTCAGAGTTCCGTCACCTTGGATGTCGGCACCGGCTGTCCCGGCCGGAAGGCGGCAATATGATCAACGCTATAAGTCGTGGAGTTTCGCTCCGCCAATTCCTTGACCTTCTCGTCCACGATCGCCTGAAGCTGCTTTGGATCGCCTTCCGCCCGCAGGTTGACTGTCAGGGCTCCACGACGAAACGTTCCGCCAAACTCCTTTGAGATTTCGGGGGGAAGCCCGCTCATCACCTGATTTACCGTTCCCAGCCGTCCATCATCATCTTCCAGCGACATTTTGAAGTGAGCCACCTCTGCCCCGAAGGCTTCGAGCGCCTCGCTGATCTCCCCTGCAAGCTCGCGGAGGAATGTATCCCCGTCACGCGGAGTGTCCTCTTCGGCGCCCACCTCCACTCGCCCGTTCATCCAGCCGAGCAAGGCCTCGCCCACGCCATAGCGAACGTAATCGACCTCCATCAGCTTGCCGGGAGCGGTTCTCCCGTTCATGACACGGCTCAACCAAGCCTCGACCCCTTCTCCCGTCTTCGCGGAGAGCACGAAGACCTCCTTATCCGGATATTCCGATTCAAGCCGACGCAAGAGATCTGCCAAATCGTCTCCTGTAATGACATCCGCCTTGTTCACTACCACGATCTCCGCCTCCTCCAGCTGCTTGCGATAGATGTAGCCCACATCTTTCGAGAAATCGCCGGGAGTTCGCCTTCCTCCCAAACTGGACAAAGCCCTGCGCGCGTCTATCACAACACTAAAGGGACAGATCACAAATTCTACTTTATAGACCTTTTCGAGCGGGAGGAGGACGGTCGAAACGACATCCGTACAGCTCCCCACGGGTTCCGCGATGACTACCGACGGCACTTCGGTGGAAGTGACGCCGGACTCGTTCGGATTCTGCCCGCCATCTGTCAGCAGGTTCACAAGGTCCTCGAGCCGGCAACAGAAGCAACCGCCGGAGACTTCGCCAACGTTCTGGGCTCCAGCAGATCGCATCGTCTTGGTATCGACCAGTTGAGCAGCCTGATCATTCGTTATGACTCCGCAGGTGCCGCCATGAGCCGCAATGGCTTTGACCGCCTTGCTGATCAATGTTGTCTTTCCTGCTCCGAGGAACCCACCAACCAGAATCAGTTTTCTTCCGGGATCGGTGTGGAATGAGACACTACTTTGATGGATCACAGGATGGTTTTCCATTTCCCGGGGGCGGGTTGGCAAGCTTCAAACGAATTGACGCGGAGATTGGGGTCGGCGAGGACAATTCACTTCTTACGCGTATCCTTCCTCATTTCTTTGAGACGAGTCCGGGGCCGCCATTGGTGTGATGTGAAGGCATCACAGGTTCATGCGTGGGGCTTGAAAGGATTAGACCCTTCTCCCGGAGAACTTGCTCCAAGGCGTCCGAAATTATCCGGCGAAAATCGGGCAATTCCCGAAAAGCACCCTTCATGGCAGCCTCGAGTTCGGCAGAAACGAAGCGTGGATCCTTCACGATTCTCACGGCGGAAACTGCAGGGAGCCACGGAGGCAGGCAAGAGGGTGCCCCTTCAGTGGCACGTTCAATCAGGAGACAGGGGGTTCTCGCCAGCAGGGCCAGGGCGAGATAGTCGGGATTATCCGTCAGAACGGCGCGGACGGAAGCAAACTCGGCAACCTTGCGCCTGAACAACCACGTCCGAAGGCTGGTTTTCACAGGGAGTTCGGCATCCACTTTGATGACCTTCTCAAGCGGAAGGCCTAGGTCGAGGAGTTCGGTCGCCAGCCAGGCCTGCCAAGGGTCCCCGGGGTCGTCCACGGCTACCAGGATCCCGTCCCGCTCATAGTCTGGAGGAGCAAACTCCTGATCCAGAAACAATGCCATATCCGGCATCTCCGCCCCGCTTTCGAACCGCCCCCCCCCGGGAGAAATCACAATCGATGGAACGGGATCGTTGGGGGCCAGGAACGAAACCGCTCTTGCGGAGAGCCCAACCACTAGATCGCGATCGGAGAGCTTCAGCGGAGGTAACCACGCTTCCTCTCCCTCATCTATTGTTAGAACTTCAAATCCGGCAAATCTGGTCCTCAGCCAAAGCTCCAGTCCAACCGTCCTCAGATGACTCACCAAATTCCGTCGCTCCGGAGAAGCCCCCCCGACGAGAACAATCCTCCGCGGTTCGTTTTGCATCGCTTGCATGATTGAGTTTGCCACCTTAACGAATTCCAGGCGCCTCGGGATGTGGCTCCGTTCATGGGATTGAGCATGGGGCTCGGGCAATTCCCGATCGTTCATCCGGCCCTCCGGCAGCGGCGGGACGACGATGGCGCGACGACCTGAAAATGCCTCGATGCTCTTCGCCAGCAGGATATCATCTTCCCTCACTCCGGGATCGTGGCCGGCCTCCCAAGCCTTCCAGAGAAACCGCTGAATCATGGGCAGGTCCTGTGATCTTACCCAGTAGCCCCGGACCAAGAAGTCGACAACCACGGGAGACTGGTCGGCAATGACTTCAAGGAAGTCCGATCTGCGGACGATCCTCCCGATATGGCCCAGAATTCCATAAACGGTCGAACTGTAGCGAAGGAAGCCTTCGACCATTCTCTTGCCGGGAACCATGTCGTCGTCGTGGAACCAGGTGAAGGGCAGCCGGAATGCGTTCACCGCGACGTAACGGTTGAAGCCGCCTGCATTGTCGGAAAAATCAATCACCGCATCAGCCGTGCTCCGCACTTCACAAGGCACGCGATCCGCCCCTCTTCCCACATCGCAGATCGTGATCCGGCAGGGTTCGGTCTGCGCACGGAACCCTTCGATGATTTTCGGAATGTTCCGCGGACGCCGGTAGTTGACGATAACGACCTCCACATGGATTTCTGATCCAAAAGGATTCGCAACATTTAGACGCGGAGGGGTATTCCCCTGCTGCTTGCTTAGATCCACCGTTGTCCCTGTAGGCAGTTGCTTCACCGGTCCAAGCCATTGAATGATTCCGTGCTTCGTGTCCAGCTACTCGTCCGCACTCCTGCTTCTGTCATCCGGACCTTGACGGATCATCCAGTAGAAGGATTGTCGGACGTAATCCCGATTATTCCCGTTAGAACCATTGTGTCGTGAAAGTTCTCGCCTCCCTTACCCACGCGTTCCGCGATTTGTGCACCGACTGGTTGGCTGCATCCATCGGGCGATCCAATCCCTCCATGGAGATTGTCACCGTGCTCGATGATTCGGAGACATCGGCAGGCAACGGGAATTTCCGGTCGCCCGGATTCGACGCCCACATCGCGAACAAGATGGCTACGATCGCGGAATGGGCGGAGCGTGAAACTGAACCGTTTTTGGTTACCGATGTGGACGTGATCTACTTCAGATCCGCTGAAAAGCTGCTCCTGGAATCGTTGGGCGATGGCGACATCGCTCTTTCCGCGGAACATTGGGGGAATGATCGCGAGTATAACATCGGACAAATGATTATCCGGCCGGGATCTAGAACCCACCGGTTTTTCAACGATGTCAAGGAGGTGCTCCGGGCCGGTGGATCAAGGGATCGCTTCCGGCAAAACCAACCGGCGAACCAGCACATCATCAATGAAATGCTTCGGGCTGGCGAGCTTGACCATCGCATGCTCCCTCCCGTGTTCTCGAATACCGCGATCTTCAGGGAGATGGGTTACTACGAGCGAAGGACCTTGGTTTCCTACCACGCCACGGGAAGCATCCCGAACGCAGGAAGAACGAGCTTGGAGATCAAGGTAGAACTCCTCAAGCAAGTCTCATCCATCGTTGAAAAGACGCAACGGAGCCGGCAAGCAACCGAACCGCCCTCATCCCCCGCTTCGGATGAGACTCGGCCAGATCTGGACGAATTTGGCCCCCATTTTCCAAAGGAGGACGGTCGCGCCCTCGTGGTGGGATCCGGGGACGGCCGAGTGCTGGAATGGATCCTGGGCAGCCTTTTTCCTGCGTCTGAATCAGAAGTCCATGCCGTGGGCCAATACGATTCCGAAGATGGAAACTCGATACATCATCCCGCGGCGCGGGCGGTCTTGCACTCGAAGATCAAGGAGCTGGGGTTGGAGAAGCGCGTTCATCTTTACGATGGAGAATTCTCGGAAGCGCTGGCGTGGATGGTTGCAGGGGATGGGTATTGGGAGTCCTTCGACTTGGTCTATCTTGAAGCACGGCCGGCTTCAGCCGAACTTCTGATGTCTGCCTGCTTCGGATGGAACCTCCTAAAGCCCGGCGGCTGCATCACATGGGTGCAAGACAAGGTCTCGGCGGCGGCGATCGATTCCTTCCTCACCTCTTTCTGGGACCGTGGCGAAGTCGTCCACGAGGGGGCTCACGTGATCGTCCGGAAACATCGTTCCCTTGCCCACCCGGAGGTGCCCGCCAGCCATTGATAGCCTGAACCGAGAAGGGCGCAAGAATGCGCGAGATCTGAAAGACAGGAAGAGGTCATTCTTCTAGCAAATCTCGCGGCTCTCGCCGTTCGACTCCGAACTCGAACTGAATCCGGGAGGCAATCGATTGAGCGAGATGCTCTAGGATTCGTTATCCTGGATTTTCAGGAATGGCAGTCCAAATACGTGCAACCAAAGCCGCTCAAAGATGTAAGCATAAACCGAATGCTGCCTCGTCTTGATTTGCATCACGCCCAAGGCATCCGCAGGTAGATTCCCCAGCAGGTCATTTTTCACGGCGAAGATTGCCCCGTAGCAGAATTGACCCAAGTTGGACCGAGCTGCTTCCTGCGCCAGAACTTCCAGCTTCACCGAGCGAAAGAAATGCTCGGCGATGTTTGTCCCGTTCTCCAAGGCATTGGCTCCAAGATAGGCGGCGAGTTGGGCGACTGTGCCGTTGTCGTGGAACTTCAGCGCGTTCAAACTGTGCAGGGAGATCATTTCCCGCCTCACCCGGCACTCCTCAATCCATTGATTTGTTTCTTTGGAAAGGAGTTCCTGAGGGGGAATATTGCGCTGGCTGGTCCAGCGATACGACAAGGCCTGAACATCCGCCCAAGCTTCGCGCTTGCTCAAAAGCTTGAGGAAATCCGGGCTATGCTCGAACGGGTCCCCCTGGCAAAAGATCGTGAATCGCTCCGGGTTCTCC
>CAMPGU010000039.1 GCA_946885645.1 uncultured Haloferula sp. | reverse complement strand
GCTATCTCCGTTGACATTTGGGTGGGCAGGAGTCGCCATCTTCTTTGTGGTGAGTGGTTTTTGCATTCATCTCAGCTTTCTGAAGAATAGCAACTGGCTGGCGTTTTTCTGGCGGAGGTTTTTCAGGATATATCCTCCCTATTTTATCGCAATGGTGGGATTTTTGGGGTTGGATCTGTTGCGGGGAGATTATAAAGGCCAAGAAATGGCTCAATTTGCCTCACATGCCCTGCTGGTTCATAATTTTTGGGATGATACTTACTTCGGAATCAATCCGTCATTTTGGAGCATTGCCGTGGAGGCACAGTTGTATCTGTTGTATCCATTATTGCTCGGAGCGCTCAGGCTCTATCCGTGGAAGAAGGTTTTAGTCGCGCTGCTTTTAATTGAAAGCTCCATCAAAATTTTCGAGAGTGGGAGCTTGCTGGAGAACGGTCCCCTTGCCTACGCTCTCTCATGGGCAATAGGAGCGTATCTGGCGGACGAGTACTTCCGTCGGGAGCAGATCCGGTGGCCGAGGATTTTGAAATCGGGATGGCTGTTTCTGGCAGTTCTGGCTACATGGCTATTTAAACCGATCACAGATTTGTCATTTCTGATGGTGGCGTTGCTCACGGCATCGTTTTTGGCCGGGGCATTGAATAAGGAGCAAGACGTCGGGAATGAGACTCGCGAACCTAAGGGCTGGCGTGCCGCCCTCGGGTTCCTTGGTGCTATAAGTTATAGCTTTTATTTGCTCCATCAGCCGATAATAAGCTTGGTCAATTCATTGTTGCTGAGAATCGGCGCAATAAGTGACACTTCCAATATTTCGCATATGGCCATTCTTTCCTGCGTGTCATTGTGCGTGGCAGTCGGGGTCTCTTGGGTTTTTCATATGCTGGTCGAACGGCCCGGCGCGAACTTCGGTGCCAAGCTATGGAACATCATGAGGACCCGGTCCCGCAAGGAGGTCAATTGAGCGTGCTACAATGACTTCAAGTGTATTGATCGTCCAAGAGCATCTTCCTCACTATCGGGTTCCCTTTTTCAGGCAGCTCCGGAAAGAGTTGAGCTCCCGTGGGGCGACTCTGGGCTTGATCTTTGGAGACCAGCGCGCGAGCCAATACCTTGTAGGAGATCTGGATTGGGCGGTGCCTGTCCCTATCAGCTCACTCGGTCGGCTCCGATGGCATCGGCAAACTTTGAGGAAGGCTCTGAAGGCGGACCTTGTTGTCGCTCCGCAGGAGATCAAGTATCCGGTTCCCCTATTGATGCAGCTTATCTCGGGCTTCGCGAAGATGAAGTTTGCCTATTGGGGCCACGGGAAGAATTTCCAAGCCTTGGATCCCGATTCCGTAGCGGAAAGAGCCAAGCGGTTCCTTTCCCTGCGGGTTGACTGGTGGTTTGCCTACAATGACCTCAGCGCTCGGATCGTGAGGAATCTAGGGTACCCGCCGGAGCGGATCACATCCGTGGGGAATGCGATCGATACTGCATCCTTGATCCGCCGGCGGGAAAGTCTGGAGCCCCGGGAGCTGGAGCGTGTGCGCGCGGAGCTCGGCTTGCGCTCTCAAAACGTCGCCGTCTATACCGGCGGCCTTTATGCCAACAAGCGGCTGGGTTTTCTCCTCGAGGCCGCGCAACTCATTCGGAAGGAGATCGCGGACTTCGAACTCATTGTGATTGGCGAGGGACCCGAGCGGGGGCTCGTGAAGGCGGCGGCGGCGGAACATCCGTGGATCCACGAAGTGGGAGCCAAGAACGATCATGAGAAGGTGCCCTATTGGGCGCTTTCCAAGATGCTGCTCATGCCGGGTGGCGTTGGGCTGGTGATCTTGGATTCCTTCGCGCTGGGAGTGCCCATGGTCACTACGGATACCTATTTGCACGGCCCTGAAATCGATTACCTGAAGGATGGGGAAAACGGGCTGCTGGTTGCTTGCGGCGAATCCCCCGGCGCGTACGCGGACGCGGTGGTCGAACTTTTCCGCTCGCCAGAGCGCTTGCTTCGCCTTGGGAAAGCGGCAGGAGAATCCGCCCGCCATCACAGCGTGGAAGCGATGGCTCGGAACTTCGCCGACGGGGTGATGCGGGCTCTGGAAACTCCCAAGCTTCGCGTCAAAGGACGCATCTGATCACGATGTCTCCTCCTCGACTCCGCGTCTTGCTTTCCGCCTATTATTGCTCGCCCTACCGGGGGAGTGAATCGGCAGTCGGCTGGCAAACCGCCGTGGGTTTAGCCAAATATCATGACGTCACCGTGATCTTCGGGGATCTCTCCGCGGCGGCGCCAGGCGCCCGTGATATCGAGCGGTATCGGAAGGAGACGGGATTGCCGGACAATTTGGAGCTAGTGCATGTCCAGGCGGAGGGGGCCGCGCGAATCGTCAATCGTTTGCATGCGCTGCCCGGGCTGTGGTTCCTTTATTATGAAGCTTACCGGCGCTGGCAGCGGCAAGTCCTCGATGTCGCCCGGCGGATGCACGCCGAGCGCCCTTTCGATCTGGTCCATCACGTCACCGTCATCGGTTTCCGGGAGCCGGGATATCTCTGGCAGCTTGGAATTCCGTTTTTCTGGGGCCCCGTCTCCGGAACCACGGAGGTGCCTCCGGCCTTTGTGAAGGATTTCGGGGCCAAGGAACGCTTCCGCTGGACGACGCACCGCCTGATCAATCGCATGCAGACCCGTCGTGGCGGACGCCCCGGAAGGGCTGCCCTGGCGGCCGCGAAGATTTGGGCGGTCTGCAAGGAAGACGCCCGGGTATTGCAAGGCTGGGGGGGGGATCCGGACCTGATGCCGGAAGTAGGATGTGTGCCCGTGGAGGGCGTCGTCCCCAGATCCCGCGCCGAGGAGGAGCCCCTTCGCCTTTGCTGGAGCGGTATTTTCCAGGGACGCAAGGCCCTGCCGCTGTTGCTGCGGGCGATAGCGAAGGTAGGCAGCCGGGACATCCGGCTTCACGTTCTGGGCGGAGGAGCCGAAGCAGAGCGGTGGCACCGCGAGGCCCTATCGCTCGGAATCGGGCAGTGCGTCGAATGGCATGGGATGCTGCCTCGCGAGGATGCATTGAAGATCTTCGACAGAACCCATGTGTTCATCCACACCTCGGTGAAGGAGGCGACTTCCACCGTCATTCTTGAAGCCCTCGAAAGGGGGATTCCCGTGGTATGCCACGATGCATGCGGCATGGGAACAGCGGTGAACGAAAGCTGCGGGATCCGGATTCCTTTGGAGGATCCCGGGATGAGTGTCGATGGATTTGCTGATGCTATCGGCCGCTTTCTCCGGGATCCGGCCTTGTTGCCAACACTCTCGGCAGGGGCGATCGTGAGAGCCCGCGAACTCAGTTGGGAGAGCAAGGTGGAGAGGATCAGCGCGGCATACCTCCACCTCTTGGGAAAAGCGCCGGGAAGCCGTTTGAGGCCCTGACGCAAGGACGACGAAACCTGTGCCGATCTTGCACGGGAGGCATCGGGTCTCCACCCTTTCCGAGAGAATGAAAATCAGCGCGATTTTAACCTGCTTCAACCGCCGCGAGAAGACGCTCGCCAGCCTGAAGCTCTGGTTCGGGCAACGGGTCCCACCGGACGTCCTGCTGCACGCCGTGGTAGTGGACGACGGGTCTTCCGATGGCACGGGGGAGGCGATTCGGCGCGAGTTTCCCCAAGTCGAACTGATCCAGGGGACCGGGAGCCTGTATTGGTGCGGAGGCATGCGCGTCGCCTGGCAGGCCGCGGCCGTGGGAGATCCCGATTACTATGTCCTCGTCAATGACGATACCCTGCTCGAACCTTTTGCGTTGGAGGAGCTTCTTAAGGCGGCACCTGCTCCAGAGGTTCGGCGGATCGTCGTAGGCGCAATTCGGGACCCGGAGTGCGGCGAAGCGAGCTACGGGGGATGGAGCCGTCTCTCCGGATTGATCCCTCCCACCGGTAGATTCCAGGATTGCGAGACGTTCAATGCGAACTGCGCCCTGATTCCGCGGGCGGTTTATCAGGAGATGGGCGGGCTACACGGCGCATATACCCACGGGATGGGGGATTTCGACTATGGCTATCAGGCGGCGAAGAAAGGGATCGGTATCCTCCAGACGCCCGGATTTGTTGGCGACTGCGCGAGGAATAGCTGGAAGAATACTTGGCGGGATCAATCACTGCCGATGGCCGAGAGGCTGAAGAGGCTCCAGAGCCCCAAAGGCCTGCCGTGGAAGGAGTGGGTGATCTACAACCGGCGGAACCAAGGGTGGAAGTGGCCCCTTTTTGCTGTCAGCCCGGTCCTCAGGATACTGACAAGAAGATGAGGCCTGCGATCCGTCAACCACCGCACGGTGCGACGGCGGGAGCCCCCCTTCCTTCCCTTTTTCCCTCCAGCTTGGAAAGCAAGCCTCGCCACAGGAGAACACCCGCGAAAACAGCGACCGCATCGAGCGCCAGATCGGCGACATCCCCCAGGTCGAAACCGAAACCGAAAAGCCATTGGCAAATTTCGGAAAGCGCCGAAAGCGCCAGGGCGGGACTCGCAGCCCGGACGCTCCCGAGCAACAAGGCCAGCGAAAAGCCGATCCCGGCAAAGACGCAGAGATGCATCGGCCGTTTCAAGCTCGGGATCTTGTTGAAATACCACCGTACCAATCCGCCCTCGAGAGGAGCGGGAGTTGTTCCCCCCGTTACGGCAGGACGAGGGGGTGACGTCCTTGCAACGGGAGGTCCGTCTGCTGGGGCCTTTTTAGGGGGTATTGCGGATGTATCCGGCGGTGCCGGTGGCGGTAATTTCTTTGCCGCCGGGGGAGGGACCGCGGAGACCGGGAATGCCCGGAGGATGGGCCGCCAGGGAACCCACGGCCCCGGCAACGAAGACAGCCAAGCAAAGCCGATCCACAGCATGGCGGCAAACAGAGGCCTCGGCCAAGCCGACCCAGCCGGAGCCACCGATCGGCGGAAGATTTGCCAAACAAAATAAAGCCAAGCGGCGAGGATGCCGGCCAGTTGAAACCTGAAGCCGGGTCGCAGCTCCACTTGCTGGACTTGGAATGATTCGATGGTGAAGGTCCCCGCTGTGCCCCGGTTGGTGACGATAATCCTAGGGAGTGCACCATTGCGGGAAATGGGGGCAATCATGTCGGAGAATTTCTGCGGCCTGTCTCCATGCCCTGACCAGAGCGCCAGTTGCTCGGGCACGATTTTTCCGGTCGAATCGACCCACACCAAGGCAATGCGGGCATCATCCCAAGACATCTTACCCTTCTCGATCCCGTGACAGGAAGCCTTGATCGCAATGTGTGCATAACGGGACACCGGCGGAGCTAGCCATTGCCAATCGAACTTCGATGCTCCGGAACCAGCGCCCAGAACTGCAATTCCTCCCTCCGTTTTGATCGGCCCCTCCTTCGTCAAGGTCACTCCGGGAGGGATATGATCCAAGGTGAGCGCCGAGGAACTCGCCACCGGGACGAAGCGCCATTGCCACAAGATCCACGTCAAGATACAGAGGATTAGAAACGCGGAAACAAAACCGCAGGTGCGGGCAATACGAGGCACGCGGGCAGAGAAAAGAAATTTGGGGGCGAGGTGAAGCGCAAAGCGCCGCCCGGAGCCTCGATCGGATATCAGAAGCCGCCGATGGATTTCACGATCATCACTCCCAATCTGAATCATGCCTCCTTCCTTGGCGATTGCCTGTCGAGCGTCGCCCGTCAAGCGGGCGTGACTTTGGAGCATTTCGTGATCGATGGGGGTTCCACCGACGATAGCGCCCTTGTGGCAGCAGGGTTCCCGCACGCGCTGTGGTCCCGAGATAGCGGTCGCGGGATGTCGAACGCGATCAACGATGGCTTCGGTCGTGCCCGGGGAGATTGGGTGATGTGGCTGAACGCCGATGACCGATTGAAGCCCGGTGTCTTGGCGGAGGTCAAAAAGTTCGCGGCTCTTACCTCCGCGGATGTCATCTACGGCGATTACGACTTCATCGGAGCGTCAGGAACTCATATCCGCCGGATAAAGGTTCCCGGCTGGTCACCATTCGTCCATATTCATCATCATTGCTACATCGGATCCACGGCGTGCTTTTTCCGGCGGTCCACCGTTTTGGACGCGGGCCACCGCTTGAGGGAGGATTTCCGCTACGTGATGGACGGTGAATTCTACGCCCGCTTGAATTCCCTGGGGATGCGGTTCGGGCGAATGCCCCTGGTGGTTGCTGATTTCAGGCTTCACGGCGACAATGCCTCGCTCCGCCACCTCGGGCAGACTCGTGATTTGGATGCGATTCTCGTGGCGGAGCGCCAACATCTGGAATCCCGGTCGATCCGCCGTGCTTATGGCATAACTCTCTTTGAGGATCCCTATCTCAATGGCCTTGTGGACGGGGTCCTTTGGATCATTGCCAGAGGATGGAAAGGTGTGATGAAGATCCCGCGGTCCCTCGTTCCAGCCCCTGCGATTTCAAAGCAGCGCCCATGATGCCTGAAAATCCGCGCATCGCGGCGGTGTTCGCTTGTTACAACCGCAGGAAAGCAGCCTTGGAGTGCGTAGAGCGCCTGCGCGGGCAATCCCGGCAGCCGGATCAGGTCGTCGTGGCGGACAATGCCTCCACCGATGGCACGGTGGAGGCATTGGGGGCGCTGCATTGGGCTGCGCTCACCGTGCTTGATACCGGCGAAAATCTCGGGAATGCGGGCGGGGTCAGGCTGGCAATGGAGCGCGCGTTTGCCGACGGTGCCGATGCAGTTTGGGTCCTGGACGATGATTCTTGGCCTCAAACCGGCGCCTTGGAGGCCCTGGTGGCTGAGGGCAGTCGTGGCGGTGAGGTTCGCCACAGTCTTCAGATCGATCCAAAGAGCGGGCGCTTTTCATGGCCGCTTCCGGTCCGGAAATGCGACGGCACCTGGCGCTCGATTCTTGAACCGGACGAGTGGCCGGGCGGATCCGAGGTGGAATCCAAAGCCTCTTGGACCGGAGCACTCTATCCGCGGGAAGCTTGGCAAAAGGCCGGACCCGTCCTCGCCGAGCTGTTTATCAGGGGTGAGGATGAAGATTACCCCCGTCGGGTAGCCGCGGCGGGATTTCGTTTCACGGCTGTCCGCGACTCGATCCTTGATCATCCCCCGGCGAAGAATCTCCGCCGTTGGCGCTTCGGCCCAAAGGAGTTTTGGTTCGAAACCGGGCTGGAAGACTGGAAATTCTACTATGAAGTGAGAAACACCGTCTGGTTGAAACTCCGGGACGGCTCTTGCACCACGGCGTGGACCATCGGGATCCTTTACGGTGTCGCCTCCCTCCTCTTCGACGAATGGTCTTCGGCGCGGTGGAGAGCCTGGTGCCTGGCGTTGCGAGACGCCCGCACGGGTCGTTTGGGCCGTAGGGATATCGCCGGCAATTCCTGAGCCCCAAACCGGCCGGGAGCTTGGGCTTGCCTTGTCCGTGCCGATCGCGTTCTATCCAAGCTCTGCTGAATCACCCTTGTTCATGCCCGTAGGCCGTAAAGAAGCATTCTCGATTCAATTGCTCCAGCTTCTGGATGCGGGGTTGGTCTGGCTGGCATTCTGGGCGGCTTCTTGGTTTCGGAGTCCGATTCGCGGAAGCATAGGCCGGTATGATGACGAGATGAGCCTCTCCCAGATGAGCTGGGTGCTCTACATCGTGGTGCCCTTCACTCCCCTGGCCCTGGAATTCTTCCGATTTTACGCGCGCCCGCGGACAAAGACTGCACTGCAATCATTTAGCCAGCTCTTCAAGGCACTGCTCTCCATGGCCTTGACGATCGGAATGATGGTCGTCTTTGCCCAGCTCTCCGGGGCGAGCCGCCTGATTCTGGGCCTCGGCGGCATCTTCACGCTCGTCCTGCTGTTTGCCAGGGACCGTCTCCTGCACTCTTTTCTCAAGCGGCAGCAATTGCGCGATTACGCGAAGGAGCGCATCATCATTGCGGGGTCGGATGACGAGATCGAGGACTTCCTGAACGGAGTGGAGCCTGATGTTCAAAGCCTTTGGAAGGTCGTCGCGCGTTTCGATCTCTCCCATCGCCCTGTGGAGGAACTTTATGCCCTGCTGAAAGAAAAGGCGGTGGAGCGGGTGATCTTCACCGCACGGGATACCGGCTTCGGCAAGGTTGCCGAGGGCGTCGAAGCATGCGAACTGCAAGGGGTGGAGGCATGGATCGTCGCTTCCTTCATTCGCACCCAGATCGCCCGCCCTACCTTCGATCTGGTCGGCCGCCAGCCCATGCTCGTGCTGCGGTCCACTCCCGAACTCTCATGGGAGCTCGCTATGAAGGCGGTTCTTGATCGGGTCGGGGCGTTTGTCCTCATTCTCGCGACTTCTCCGATTTGGATCATCGCGATGATCGGAATCCGCCTTTCCAGCCCCGGCCCGGTTTTCTTCCGGCAGCGCCGGGCGGGACGCTATGGCAAGCCTTTCCGGATGTGGAAGTTCCGCACGATGGTCCCCGATGCAGAAGCGTTGCTTGCGAAAACCAAGGAAGAACATGGGAACCACATGAATGGCCCGGTTTTCAAATTACAGCGGGATCCCCGGGTATTTGCATTCGGCGCATTCCTGCGGAAAACCAGCATCGATGAGTTTCCTCAGCTGCTGAACGTCCTGCGCGGCCAGATGAGTTTGGTGGGCCCGCGGCCCCTGCCGCTTTACGAAGTGGATGCTTTTGAAAAATCCGAACATCGGCGGCGCCTCAGCGTGAAGCCGGGAATTACCTGTGAATGGCAGGCGGGAGGCAGGAACAGGATCACCAGCTTCGAGGAGTGGGTGGAGATGGACCTTCAGTACATCGACAATTGGTCGCTCTGGCTGGATATCAAGATCCTCATCCGGACGGTACCGGCGGTTCTTCTGGGTCGTGGTGCGAACTGAGACGGCGGATCGCGGCAAGTGATGCAATTGATCTCGGGTATATTCTTCGCCCTGGCGCTGATCCTCGCGGTTTCACTTGGAGGGCAAACCCTTGACTACACGTGGGGGCCGGCCCTGATCGTGCTGTCGGCAGCCCTTGCAGCGATGATTCCGCGAGCATGGACATGGGGGAAACTGGATGGCGGCACAGCCTTCGCTATTTCAATTTTCGCGATCTCGGTCGGCTGGGTTCTTTGGCGCTGCTCCCTCGGTCCGGTGAAGGAGTTCGCTCGCTCCGATGCGCTGTTAGTCGCGGGGATGTGTGCCGCATTCGCTTGGAGCTTCTTGGCCCCCGCGGAGGGTCGCGCGCTGCGGGTTTGCATGCTGGTTCTGGTGCTCCTGGGCACTGCAAATTTTGGCATATCCCTATATCAGCTTCGGGATCCCTCCTTCGCTTGGCCCTTCAGAGATCGTCCGACCCTTTTTCCTTCCGGCCTCTTCGGGCACTACAATCACCTGGCGGATTTTTCCCTCGTCTCCGTGGCATTTCTCGGGGCCCGGCTCTTCTTTGCCAGGGACAGACGCTTGGAGCGCGTGGTGCAGGCGCTGGGGCTTGCGTCGACCGCCGGTTGCGTGCTCGTCTCGAGCTCACGCGGCGGTGTGATTTCGCTTTGTGCGGTCGTGATGGCCCTTGCAGGGCTCGGCGCTCTCGTGGCTTGGCGGGATAAGACCCCGCGCCGACGGATGGCTGCGGTTGTTGCTTTGTCGATGCCCCTGCTAGTGGCGGGGATCGCAGTGCCTGCCTTGGGGAGGCTTCAGGAGCGACGCGGCGTCGAAAGCGGGTCGGCGGCGAGCTTCGCCGATAATCAGTACCGCCTGCAGATGATCGGGCTAGCGGTGGATGTAACGGCAAATCACCCCTGGACCGGAGGCGGAAGCCGTGCGTTCGGCTGGGAGAAATACCATGCTTGGGAGCCCTCCGAGAGTGGTGTCCTTCCTTCCGACGATGATTTCGTCCATAATGAACTCCTTCAGGTGGCGACGGATTATGGCTGGATCGGTGCCATTTTGGTCACGGCTGCCGTCCTCGCTATCGGCCTCAGGGGGGTTGCGGGCTTGGCCACAGGAGAGGGCGGGGTCGCCAGGAGGGCGGCAGATGCCGTCTCTTGCGGGGGATTGGCAGCGATGACAGGAACCCTGCTCCACTCGAATTTCAGCTTCGTCACCCATACTTTTCCCGGAGCCCTCTATCTAGGCCTCGCCCTCGGGTGCGCCCTCCCCCGGTATCGGTCGGAGCAAGCTGCCGCGGCCTCCCCGTGGCCGTCGATTTCCGGTGCCATCACAGCGGTGGCGCTGGTTCTCCTGACCCCTCTCCTGGCCTATGCCGGTGGAAAGGGAACGATGGCTTATCGCGAGGCTTGGCCTGTTTTCTTCGGACGAGAGCGTCTCGCTACCACTGCACCGGGCGCGGCGATTGACCGGATGCATGCCGCGCTGGAGATCTGGCCCAGCGCGGAAATGGCAGGCGATGCCGCGCAGCTAGCGCGCCGAGCTTCGCAAATGAAGGGACTACCCGATCCAGAGCGAAGGGAGAAGTTGTCGGAAGCGGCGGAGTTGTATGCAGTGGCCCGCAAATGGAATCCCTTCGACCCTGCTTGGTCGGTGAACCGGGCGAATGTCTTGTCCGCCTTGGGCCGGGATCAGGAGGCCGAAGCGGAGTTTGAAAGTGCCATTGCTCTGGAAGGAGGGATGGAAGGCATTTTTCGCGCCCGCTACTACTTCGCGCGGCATCTGTATGGCCGCTGGTACCGTGCCTGGACTCGCGAGCGCAGGGCGGGAGAAGCACTTGGGGGCTTCCTTCGCGCACGCGACCTGTTGCGGGAGGCGGAGACAACCACCGCGGCGTGGGTCCGCGGGAAGGAAGGGCGCGAATTACTAAACGGGCTGGAGGAAACGATCAGCTTTCTGGAAGGGGCCAAGGTAAAACCTGAACCCGTCCGTTGATCGGCCTTCGTTAGTTCAACACCTGCTTCCAAGCGAGGTTCTCCGAGACCAGTTCGGCCAGGAGTTCGCGCGCCAGGCGGTCGGCTTCGTCCAATGTCGGCAGCCCCTCCATCCGCGCGGCACCCTGTGCTTCGTTGTTGAACAACATCGTCACCGAAACGTAAGACCAGCGCTGGGCCTCGCCCTTCGTAAGCCGGTCCGCCATGTCGATCAGGGTTCGCCTCGTGTGGTCTTCGGTCACCACTTGGTTCCCCACGAAGAAGTAAACCGTCAGGGCGTTTTGGACCGTCTCCGCCTTCGTGCCTTCGATCAGCGCCTTTTTGTAGGACAGCAGCCGCCGGACGGGAATCGCTCCATGCCCGGGTACCTCGAGCGCCGATTTCTCCGATTGGTAGATCTGGTGGCCCTGCGTCGGCATGCATCGCTCCGGGCGGTGGATCGAATTCGCGAGATCGTAGCCGGAAAGGACGATGGAAACATCGGCCACGTCCGCTTCGGAGCGGCCGGTAACGAAATCCCAACTGCCCGGGCGGGGCCGCCAGCACATGGCTTTGGAGAAGCGGGTATCCGGTGCCAGCGCCTCCCGTTCCTTTTGAGAAGGGGGATAGGTCCGGGTCCTCCAGATCCCGAGGGTCTCCGGTATCTCCATGGCCATCGCCGATTCCGCCTGCCGGAAAGGCGGCAGGAAATAAATGGACGACAGGGTCAGGGCGAGGATCGCCGCCAGGATATAGGCTTTCCGGTTCATCGCAGCTCCTCAGTTTGCCCCGGCTTTCTGTCCGACGACGTGGCGCACCTGCATCCGGCGCGGGCGGCGCCAGGGAACCCCCTGCTCCAGGATCGAGTGGACCAGCAGGAGCAGGAGCAGGGAAATCGGGTAAAAGATCACGAGGCCGGACCAATCGTGCCACGTGTTGGCGGCGAATTCCGGGTTGCCGTACTCCGCGATCACGAAGATCGAGGTCAGGCGCATCATGTTGCCCAGAATCGCCAGCGGGAAGGCGGTCAGGCAGAGCAGCGCCTTCTTCCACAGCGGGACCTTCGCGATGTACGCCCACACGGATGAAATCATGATCAGCGCCATCAGGGAGCGGATGCCTCCGCAACCTTCGTCGATCTCAAGCGGCTTCCACCGATCGCCGGCGGAAAAGATCTGCGTCCCCCGCACCACCGTCTCCACGCCGAAGAGGCCGGAGCCCCACTGGGCCATCTTCGTGGCCAAGATTTGAAGCTTGGTAGTCGCCTGTTGGAATTCCGGCACCGGGATCGCCAGGTAGAGGAAGAAAAGGGGGAAGAAAAGCAGCCGGGAAACCTGCCAGCCCCAGAGGTAGAGCGCCGAGCCCCACAGGATCATCGGCAGGCCTCCCACCGTCAGCCGCGCTTGGCCGCAACGGTGGCCCGCCACGAAGAGAGCCGCGCCCAGCAGCAGCACCGGCAGCCCCCATGCGTTGGAGGAGCCCTGCCTCGCCAGGCGTCGCAAATTCTTCCATTGCCAGACGACCAGTCCCACCATGATCACCGGCACCAGGTAGCCGTGCTCGTAGTCGGTTTCGCTATTCCAAGTGCTGCGCAGCCAGGAAAGCGGAGACACCCCCCCGAAGCCGGGCACCAGGAAGTAGTACACGGCGACGATCATTCCGCACAGCGCGAGGCCGATCCACGAAGGGACGCCGCGGGTTGCGGCGGCGGGGGATGATGGTGGATTCGGGCTTTCCATCTTTCGTCGGGATGCAGGGTTGCCGATCCGGCCGGGACTGTCAACAATCCCGCCCCGCCGCCCGTTGCCCCGTATTTCATGAAACTCATCAGTGGTACCGCCCACCGCGCGCTCGCCGAGCGCATCGCCGAAACCCTTGGTGCTCCCCTTGCAGATGTCCACGTCACCGCCTTTCCGGACGGGGAAACTTTCGTTAAAATCAACGAAAACATCCGCGGTGACGATGTCTTCATCGTCCAGCCGAGCTGCCCCCCGACGAACCACAATATCATGGAGCTGCTCATCATGGTGGACGCCGCCCGCCGGGCCAGCGCGGGGCGGATCACCGCCGTGATGCCCTTCTTCGGCTACGCCCGTCAGGATCGGAAAGACCAGCCGCGGGTGCCGATCACGGCCAAATTGGTCGCGAATCTCCTGACCTCCGCCGGCGTCGGCCGCGTCCTGACGATGGACCTTCATGCCCCGCAGATCCAAGGCTTCTTCGATATCCCGGTGGATCACCTCTACGCCAAGCCGGCTTTGATCCACTACCTGCGCGAGCGTCATCCGGATCCTTCGAATATCACCGTGGTCTCGCCGGATGTCGGCGGGGTGAAAATGGCTCGCTCCTATGCCGAGGCACTGGGGGCCGACCTCGCGATCGTGGCCAAGCACCGCGTGAGCGCCACACGCGTGGAGGCGATGAACGTGATCGGCGACGTGGAGGGCCGGGACGTGATTCTGGTCGATGACATGACCGAGACCGCCGGAACCCTCACCGCCGCCGCGGAAATTTTGGGGAAGCACGGGGCCAAGCGCATTTTCGCCGGCGTCTCTCACGCCGTTTTGGGCGACTTGGGCCGGGAAAGGATCAACAATTCGGTTATCGAGGAGATTATCACCACGGATTCCGTTCCGCAGGCCACCGGGGAAAAAGTCCGTGCCGTCGGCATCGCTCCCCTGCTGGGTGAGGCGATCCGCCGCATCCACGGGGGCCAGTCGGTCACCTCCCTTTTTGAAGTTTAAGGATCCGGAACCACATCCGTACGTAACTCGTTGATCTCAAGTTTATCGAGAGCGTAGCCGACATCTTTTTTTCCGAATAATCCCTCGATCTGCGGTCCAATTCTTCCTGATCGAGACAAGCGCTTCGAACAAAATTTTGACAAACCCGGAGCAGCTCGCTAAAGACCCCGCCCCCGGCCGCGGGAACACTCCGGCCGGCACTCGAATCCTCACGCCCTTTTCGTCATGGCCAAGAAGCACGTCCTTAAAGCGGAACCCCGGCAACGCACCGGTTCCGGAGTCCTCAAGCAAATGCGCCGCGAGGGCTGGGTCCCTTCCGTGATCTACGGACGCGGCTCCGAGAACAAGAACCTGAAGGTTGACGCAAAGGCCTTCGATGAGTTGCTGGCCCACGCCACCTCGGAAAACATCATTATCAATCTCGACCTCGGCGGTGCCAACCAGCTCGCTTTCCTCCAGGCCGTCCAGCACGACGCGCTCACCGGGAAGGCTCTGCACGTCGATTTCCTCTCGATCGATGAGAAGACGGAAATCACCGCCCATATTCCTGTTCACCTCACCGGCGAGCCTGCCGGAGTGAAGGCTGGCGGCATGCTGGAGCAACTCAACCACACGCTGGAAGTCCGCTGCTCCGCCGCCGATCTGCCGGAAATCCTCGAGTTCGACGTTTCCGGCCTGAACGAGGGCGACTCCCTGCACATCGGAGACGTGAAGCTTCCGAGCGGAGTGGCCGCGACTCACGCTGCGGATGTCGTCATCGCCCACGTGGCGAAGACCGCAGCCGCCGTTTCGGAGGAAGCGACCGCTGGCGCTTGATTTGGTTTTCAATCCGAAAGCCCGGTCCGCTCCTGCGGCCCGGGCTTTTGTTTGAGGACGGATCCTTGCCCGAGATTTTTTCCGTCCTGACACCCTAGTCCTGAGTCCCCATTGGAGCCTGAGAATTCCATACCTCTCGTTGTCGGCTTGGGAAACCCGGGCAGGCAATATGATGGCACGCGCCACAATGTCGGCTTCATGGTGCTGGACCGGCTGGCGGCTGGTGCCGGCGCCGTATTCGAATCGAAGCCGAAGTGGCAATGCCATCTCGCGAAGCTCCCGGGCTCGGGGGTGCTTCTGGTGAAGCCCCAGAGCTTCATGAATCTCAGCGGTCGCCCGGTCCGGCAGATCATGGCTTTCCACAAGTGGACGCCCGGGAAGGTCCTGGTGGTGTACGACGATGTGGCCCTGCCGCTTGGCAAGCTGCGCTTCCGGGAAAAGGGGAGCGCCGGCGGGCACAACGGCATCAAATCCCTGATCGAGCATTTGGGTGGAGACGGATTTCCCCGCCTGAAGATCGGAATCGGCGCTTCGGACCCCGGAAACATGACCGGTCACGTGCTCGGGAACTTCCGCGAAGAAGAGCGGGAACTGCTTGAAAACACGCTTGCAAGGGCTGTGGAGGCCGTGCAGCTTGCGCTCTCCCAAGGCCTCGCCCCCGCGGCAAATTTTTACAACAGCAGCAACGGAACACCCTAACAAACGTCCCAGCAGATGAGCAGGAAATACGAAGGACTGATCGTCCTTAATACCAAGTCGGTCGAAGGCAGCGTCGAAGATCTCATCGCCGCCGTGAGCAAGGAAATCGAAGCCGAAGGCGCGAAGCTGGACGAAGTCCAGCAGCTCGGACGCAAGAAGTTCGCATACAACTCCCGCCACCTCGAAAGCGGCCACTACGTGAACTACTTCTTCAAGGCTGAGCCCGAGGCCGTGGAGCGCATCCAGTCCCGTCTCAAGCTGAACGGCCACGTTCACCTGCAGCACTTCCAGCGTGTGGCTTGACGCGTGGAAAGCTGTTCATTGGAACGGCTTCCGCTTGCCACTTTTCCCCGCACTCGTCTAGTCTTGCCTCGCCATGGCCAATCTCAACAAAGTCCTGCTCCTCGGCAATCTGACCCGCGATCCGGAGGTGCGTTACACGCCCAAGGGGACCGCCGTGGGTGATTTGGGCCTTGCCGTGAACCGGCGTGTCTCGGACGGCAATGGCAACTGGTCCGACGAAGTCACCTTCGTGGATGTGACCGTCTGGGGCACGAATGCCGAAAACGCCCAAAAATACCTTACCAAGGGTCGCGGGGTTTTCATTGAAGGACGCCTGCAGATGGACACCTGGGAGGACAAGCAGTCCGGCCAGAAGCGCAGCAAGCTCAAGGTCGTGGCCGAAGTCCTCCAGTTTCTGCCCGATGGCAAGGAACGCACCGGAGGTGGAGGCGGTGGTGGCGGCTATCAGCAGCGTGCAGCCGGAGAAGGCGGCTACCAGGGAGGGGGCGGAAGCCAGCAGCGCGCCGCCTCCGGGCCGCCGCAGGGAGGCTCGCCTGCCGAATCCGGCGATTTCCACGAGGAAGACGACGATATCCCGTTCTGATCTTGAAAGGCCGGACCGCGCGTCCGGCCTTTTCGCGTACCGGTGGCCCGGCTCAGGGAAGGCTCCGGCCCTTCTCCAGCAGTTCCGCCTTGAGCGCGGAGGCGCGGCCTAGGCAGTCCTCCACATCCGGGCCGAGGAGATTTACATGCCCCATCTTCCTCCGGCCGGTGGCGCGACGCTTGCCGTAGAGGTGGAGGAAGGCGGAACCGTCCGCGAAGAGGGAGGTCCAGTCCGGCGGTCCGCTTTCGTCCGGCCACATGTCGCCCAGGAGATTCAGCATCACCACGGGGGAAAGCAGCTTCGGCGACCCCGCGGGCAGGCCGCAGGTCACGCGGACCTGTTGTTCGAATTGAGAGGTGGCGCAGGCGTCCAGCGTGTGGTGGCCGGAATTGTGCGGTCGCGGCGCCATTTCGTTCACCAGCAGGGAACCATCCGGCAGGTGGAAAAACTCCACCCCCATGATGCCGCGGTAGTCGAGTGCTTCCGCCACCCGGCAGGCGATGATTTTCGCCTCCGCCGCGATCGCGGAGCTGACCCGGGCCGGAATGATGGACACGTCCAGGATATGGTGGCGGTGGCGGTTTTCGGCGGGATCGTAGGCCACCATGGAGCCATCGCCCGAGCGGGCGACCATGACCGAGAGCTCGCGTTCAAAGGGGATGAAAGCCTCCAGTACCGCGCGATCCGTGCCGAAACCCGCCCACACCGCCGCAGGGTCCTCGCCGCCGTTCAGCTTGAGCTGGCCCTTCCCATCGTAGCCGAAGGCGGCGGTCTTCAGCACCGCCGGAGTGCCGATATCCTCCATCGCCGCGGCGAGTTCCTCCGCCGAAGCAACCACCGCGAAAGGCGCGCAGGGGATGCCGTTCTCCTTTAAGAAAGCCTTCTCCCGTTCCCGGTGCTGGCAGATCGCCACGGCCTCCGGCCCGGGGTGCAGCCCGATCCTGGCCGCCACGGCTTCGAGCGTCTCCCGGGGGATATTTTCGAACTCCACGGTCGCGACGGCGGCTCGGGCGACGAATTGCTCCAGAGCCTCCCGGGAATCGAAGGGGGCATCGATCGCTTCGTCAGCCACCACGATGGCCGGAGCCTCCAGGCCGCCGGTCCAGACTAGCGTGCGGTAGCCCATGCGGCGGGCCTCCATGCAAAACATGCGGCCGAGTTGGCCGCCGCCGAGGATACCGAGCACGGCGCCCGGCGGGATGACTGGAGAAGCATTCACGGGATCAAAGCGGGGCAATGGCGGGAAGAGACGGAATACACGGAACAGCGGGAAAGGATAAACCTTTTAAGCCCCGCATCCCCCGTAATCATCCAAGCCGGGGCAATTCAGCGGCCTTTACCGTCTCGTTCTGCTTCGCGCGGAAAATTCGGAGCTTTTCCAGCAGGGCCGGATCCTCTCCCGCCAGCATGGCCACCGCGAAAAGCGCGGCATTGATCGCCCCGGCCTTCCCGATGGCAAAGGTAGCGGTGGGGATGCCGCCGGGCATCTGGACGATGGAGAGAAGGGAGTCCATCCCCTTCAGAGCGTGGGATTCCACCGGTACTCCGAGCACCGGCAGATCGGTGATCGCGGCTGTCATGCCTGGCAGGTGGGCGGCCCCCCCCGCACCGGCGACGATCGCTTTCAGGCCGCGCCCCCGGGCTTCCCGGGCGTAGGAGAAGAGCTTGTCCGGCGTGCGGTGGGCGCTGACAACCTCCGCCTCCCATGCCACGCCGAAGTCCTCGAGCGTGCGCGCCGCGTGCTCCATCGTCGGCCAATCCGACGTGCTGCCCATGATGATCCCGACAAGGGGCGTTGCCATGCGGGAGAGACTCAGGACACGCGGACTCAAGACGCAAGACTTGAATTTTCCGGGCTGCGATATGCCGCAGAACTCCAGTCTTGAGTCTTGAGTCTGCCGGTCTTGCGTCCTTTGCTCCCCCCGCTCATGTTGAAGGAAGCCATCCAGGAAGTCCGCGTCTTCGCGCCCGCCACCGTCGCCAATGTCGCTTGCGGCTACGACGTGCTCGGATTCGCCATCGACGCCCCCGGGGACGAGATCGTCGTCCGCCACTGTGAAAAGCCCGGCCTTCACATTACCGCCATCACCGGGGACGAGGGCAAGCTGCCGAAGAATCCGGAGAAGAATACGGCCGGCGTTGCCGCGCTGGACCTCCTGCGCCACCTCGGCATGACCGACCGGGGGATCGAGATGGAGATCCACAAGAAGATGCCCTTCGGCTCCGGCCTGGGCTCCTCCGCCGCCTCCGCGGTGGCCGGTGCTTTCGCCGTGAACCGCCTGATCGGCGAGCCCCTTTCCAAGCAGCAGCTCCTGCCCTTTGCCATGGCGGGGGAAGCTTCCGCGGACGGTGCCTGGCACGCCGACAATGTCGGCCCCTGCCTGCTCGGCGGCATCGTCTTCATCCGCTCGAATGACGAGCTGGACGTCGCCCAGCTCCCCGCGCCGAAAAACCTCTGGGCCGCCGTCGTCCACCCGGACATCGAGGTGCTCACGAAAGTCGCCCGCGAGATCCTGCCGAAGGACATCCCGCTCGTGAATGCCACCCAGCAGATCGGCAATCTCGGCGGCTTGCTCTGCGGCATCATCCAGGAAGACTACGGCCTCATCTCCCGCTCGATCCACGACGTGATCGCGGAGCCGCGGCGTCAAAAGCTCATCCCGGAATTCTACAAGGCCAAGCGCGCCGCGCTCGGAGCCGGTGCCCTCGGCTTCTCGATCTCCGGGGCCGGGCCCAGCGTTTTCGCGCTCTGCGAGGGTGAGGAAACCGCCAGGAAGGTAGGGGAGGCGATTTCGAAGGTGTTCTCCGCGATTCCTTTGGGCAATCAGGCCTACGTTTCCCGCATCAATCCCCACGGCGTGCACGTGGTGGAGGAGAAAAAATCGAAATGAGCCGATGAAACCGGTCCGCTTTTTCCTGCTGCTACTCGCGGCTATTTGCTGCACGCCTCTGGTTTCATGCGTTTCGATTTCCTATCCGCAGCCCTCCGGTTCCGAGTTGGAGCTTGGGCGGACATTGGTCCCACCCAAGGACCAAGGTCTTGTCGTGGTATATCGCAAGCCGAGTGCATCGATCACGACTCGCAAAATACCCACCGCGGTATGGGTGGACGGTAAACCTCATGGCGCAAACCACGCGGGCACCTTCGTGGTGGTTCCGGTTTCCAAAGGTCGGCATGTAGTTCGGATGTTCCGCGACCCGTCCTCGGCTCGGGCGAACTCCGGCCACGAGCTCCACGTCGCGGTGGGAAAGTGCTATTTCATTCGTCAATCCGTGGAGACGAAGGTGGATAAGGTGATTTTCGTGCCCACCCCGGCCCCCGTACCACGAATCGAGGTGGATTCGACACCCGTGTCGGAAGAAACGGGTCGGGCGGAAGTGTCGAAATGCAAGCAGCTCGGCGGAAATGGCATGATCAAACGCCGCGGCTAACCCCGCTCCGGGTGACTTCTTTTGTCATCGACTGATGCGTCCGGAGGTTCCGGAATCCAAGTGTCGCCGATGCCGCTACGGCTCCTGACCGATGCTCTACCACTCCACCGCCAATCCCGCCCACCGGGTGGATCTGAAGGAAGCGATCCTGCGCTCCCTGCCGCCGGACAACGGCCTCTATATGCCGGAAACCTTGCCCGTTCTCGGGCCGGAATTCTGGGCCATCTGGCGGGCACTCTCCTTTCAAGAGATCGGCTACGCCGTGGCGCAGGCATTCTTCGGGGAGGACGTTCCGCCGCCGGCGCTGAAGGAGATGGTGGAGGGCACGCTCGCCTTTGATGCGCCCCTCGTCACGTTGGCACCGGGCGACCATGTCCTCGAGCTCTTTCACGGACCCACGCTTGCCTTCAAGGATTTCGGGGCCCGCTTCATGGCGCGCCTGATGGCTTGGCTGGTGCGCGGCGACGACCGCGAATTGACCGTTTTGGTCGCCACCTCCGGGGATACCGGCGGCGCGGTCGCCTCGGCCTTCCACCGGGTGCCGGGGACCCGGGTGATCATCCTTTACCCGCAGGGCAAGGTATCCGGCCTTCAGGAAAAACAGCTCACCACCCTCGGCGATAATATCTCCGCAATCGAGATCGACGGCACCTTCGACGACTGCCAGCGGCTCGTGAAGTCGGCCTTTCTCGACCGGGGGCTCTCCGAGCGGCTGAACCTTACCTCGGCGAACTCCATCAACCTCTCGCGCCTCGTTCCGCAGAGCTTCTATT
>CAMPGU010000038.1 GCA_946885645.1 uncultured Haloferula sp. | reverse complement strand
GAGTTCGAGGCCCCACTTGCCAAAACGTGTCGCCATCTCGATTTTGTCGAGATGCTGGAGATCGCCGCAGCTCCGGATCCCCAGGCTTTCCAGCTTCGCCCGCATTTTCCCGCCCACGCCCCAGATGCGGCCCACCGGCAGCTCCTTCATGAAAGCTTCCACTTCGTCCTCCCGAACCTCGTGCTGGCCGTCCGGCTTGTTCCAATCGCTGGCGATCTTCGCGATCAACTTGTTCGGGGCGATGCCGGCCGAGGCCGTGAGACCGGTTTCCTCCCGGATCTGGGTGCGGATCTCGCGGGCGAGCGCAGCGCCGGAGCTCTTCAGGTGGGAGAGATCGAGGTAGGCCTCGTCGAGGGACAGCGGCTCGATGCGGTCCGTGAAGCGGCCGAAGATCGCCCGGATACGCGCGCTGACCCCGCGGTAAAGCTCGAAACGGACGGGCACCAGGACGAGCTGCGGGCACAGCTCAAGGGCCTTGAACACCGGCATGGCGGAGCGGCAACCGAACTTCCGCGCCTCGTAGTTCGCGGTCGTCAGCACGCCGCGGCGGCTGCTGCCGGCCACGCCCACCGGCTTCCCGCGCAGCGAAGGGTTCTCCCGCTCCTCGATCGCCGCGTAAAAGCAATCCATGTCGATATGGACGATCTTGCGCATCCGGAATTTCCGGACTTTCCAAGGTACGGAGGGCCTCCGCAAGCGCGGCCTGCCGCGCGCTTTCCCGTAGGAGCGAAGAAAACCGCGAGAGCGGCTAGGCGACGATCTTCCAGTCGTACTTCACGCCCTTCGTGAAAGCGTGGACGATCGTGCCATTGGGATCGACGTGGCGGATCGTCAGCTTGTCCCCGGCCAGCGAGAGGTGCGTGAAACCGTGCACATCCTTCACCACGGAGCCTTTCCGTGTTTTCTCGTGCTTGTAGAGCCGGGCACCGCCACCGCCCGAGAGCACGAAGGAGGTCCGGAAACCCTCCAGCTCCAGATGCTGCATGTCGTGATCGTGCCCGCAGAGGTACACGTGGACGCCGTGCTTCTCCAGCAGCGGGGCGAGATCCTCCACGAGTTCCTTCGTATCGCCGTGCGAGGCATCCGAATATACGGGGTGATGGCCGGCCACGATGGTGAAAGGGGCGCGCTTCGACTTCAGTTGCGCCTCCAGCCACTCCATCTGCGCCTCCAGCTCTCCCGGGCTCATCCAGCAGGGGCGCTTTTCCCCGTGGACGCTGCGATTGATCGACTCCCAATTGGTGTCGATCATCAGCATGGTCACCTGAGGATTCTCCGCGGGCAGATCCACCCGGTAGTACTTTGCCGGGCAAGTCCAGCGGGTCTTTCGCGCGAGCGAGCCCGCGTAGGCGAGCTGCACCTGCTCGTTTCCCGGGGTGTCATGGTAATCGTGGTTCCCGAAAATCGCCCAGCAGGGTCCCGGGAAGTCGGCGGCCGGATACATTTCCGAGTAACCGGTGCGCCAGCGCGGCGACTTCACCCCGCCGGGCATGGGCCCGTAGAAATTGTCTCCCAGGAAAAGCAGGCCCTCCGGTTTTTTCCCGAGGGTCTTCGCGTAGCGGGCCATCGCCCGGCCCACCGCCCGCTGCCGTTCATTTCCGCTGCCGAAATCGCCGAGCGCGAAAAGATCGAGGCCACCCGTTGTCGCCGGAGATTGGGCCGAGGCGGCCTGCCCCAGGTTGAGATCCATCAGGACGCTGGAACAGAAAAGCGTCTTCAGGACACGGCGGCGGTTCATCGGAAGATCCATGTGTGACGGAAACGTCCAAAAGCGTCGCAATCCTACGGCGAATTGCAAGGCTACGGCGGTTTTGCCCGCACCGCCACCGGTTTCGCCACCGGGCTCATTTCATCTTGGAAAGGCAGGGAGATGGGGCGAAAACGATGGCGTGCCCGATCTCGTCCGCGTCGAACCCATTGCCCTGCTGCCCACCCCGGCCGGCTGCGCCGTCTTCCTCGGCGACGGGCAAAAATCGATCGTGTTCTACATCGATCTGGCCATCGGCGCTTCGATCAATGCCGCTCTCTCCGGCGAAGCTCCGCCCCGGCCCCTCACCCACGACCTTTACCTGCTCACCTTGGAGGCTTTCGGCGCGAAGGTCAGCCGTGCCGTCATCGTGGCGCTGGAGAACGAGATCTATTACGCGCGCCTGATCCTGGAGGCGGAGAACGAGATCATGGAGCGGAAGATCGTCGAGCTGGACGCGCGGCCCAGCGATTGCATCGCCATCGCCGTACGCGCGGGTGCCCCGATTTTCGCAGTCCGTGAATTGTGGGAGAGCCTCGACGACATGTCCTCCGTCCTGCAGGAAATGAAGGACAAGGGGATGGACTTGGGCGGCTGACAGAGGCGAGGAGCCCGGCGGCACGATGACAGAAATTGAGGGAAGAAATTTTCCGCATTTCTCCGGCAAAACTCCCCTTGCACGGGTGGTCACCCCTCCTAGTTTGGGGGGCCATGCCAAGCGCCAGCCTCCCCTCCTACCTCTCCGAGGATATCCTGCTGCACCCCGAAAAGCGGGACTTTCCAGCCTTCGACCCGATCCGCCTGCTGGGTACTGTTTTCAAACCGACGGAAGGGTGTCGCGTTTGTATTCTGACCGATTTCAACGAACCCGCGGGCCTCATCAAGGACTTCGCCTTCCTGAAGAAGGAGGGCTTCCCGGTGCAGAAAAAGGCGCACGAAGCTTTCTATCTCCCGTTGAAGAACGGGGCGATGAGGAAACTCGGGATGAATGGTGGCGAAATGTTCGCCTACAAGACCACCCATGGGTCCAATCTCGATCTTGAAGACGAGGTTTGGGACACCGCAGGGCGGCAGCTTTCCTTGGACCGGGACATCTACCCGAACTACGACCTGATCCTTTGCATTTCCACGTTCTCCGCGACCGCGCCGCTTACGGCCAAATGCAAGGTCTTCGGATTCCGCGGCGCGACGCTTCACGGCTTGAATGACATCATCCTCAACTCCGGCCTCGCCGTGGACTACGAGGAGGTCTCCGCCGATGCGGAGAAGCTTCGCCTGGCGGTGACCAAGGCCGACGAGGTGGAAATCGATTTCCAACTGGAGGACGGCCGGATCCTGACGGCCTGGCTCGGTCTCGGCGGGCAGGAAGCGCAGAAGTCCCATGGCCTCTGCCAAGGCAAGAAGCCTGACATCGCGAATCTCCCCGCGGGTGAGGTTTACTTCGTGCCACAGGATGCCCGCGGCCATTTCCCCATGAAATACGAGGACGGCACGCTGGGCGTGCTGACCGTGAACAATCGCAGCATCCTCAAGTCCGAGCTGATCGAGGGCAATCAGGAGACCATCGACCGCCACAACGCGCGCCTCCAGGACGATCCGATGACCGGCACCCTCGGGGAGCTGGGTTTCGGCACCCAGGTGCTGCCGGTCTCGTACGCGGACATTCAGGATGAGAAGGTGCTGGGCACCTGCCACCTGGCAACCGGCCGCGACGATCATCTCGGTGGCGACATCGTGCCGGAAATGTTCAAGAAGCACGAGAACTCGACCCACGACGATATCCTCTTCGCTCCCCACAAGACCCCCAATTTCAACATCAAGCAGGTACGGATGAAGCGCGGCACCCAACGGGAAGTGCTGATCGAGAATTTCCGCCCCGCACGCTACTTGATGGACGCCCTGGCCGGAGGAAACGGCGGGTGAACAGCTCTCACCGCCAAGGCGCGGAGTCGTCCGGTTCGCAAAAAGCCCAAGACACCGGCCCCCGGGCCGGATCTCCATCGAGCTTTTGAACTTGGCGCACTTGGCATCTTGGCGGTGAACTCTTTCCACCGATGAAGCGCTACCATCACGTCGAGTTCAGCGAGCTGCCGCCGATCGCGTGCTGCTGCGGTACCACGCGGCGGGCCTTCATCGATCAAGCGGATGCTCCCGCCTCCGCCCACTACCTGGAAGTGAAGGAAGAACCGACCAGCCACTATCACCTCCAGACCACCGAGATCTACGTGATCTTGGAAGGCGAGGGCTATCTGGAACTGGACGGTGAACGCGTGCCGGTGAAGCCGCTCAGCGCGGTGATGATCCGGCCGGGATGCCGCCACCGGGCGATCGGCAAGCTGAAGATCCTGAATATCCCCGTGCCGAAGCACGACGATGCCGACTTCTTCTACGACGAGAGCGCGGTCAAACTTGGAGAAGCACCCGTTCATTGAGCGCCAATCCCTACGAGAGCGAGCGCCTGCTCGCCGAATACCTGCTCTTTCACTACGGCACGGCGGAGGAGATCCTGCCTCCCGGCGCTCCCGGCGGCATGCGCGAGGCGCTGGATTTCGCGGTGCGGACCACACGGCATTTCTCAGCCGGCAAGGTGGAGCGCACGCTCGATCTCGGCTGTGCGGTGGGGCGCTCCTCCTACGAACTCTCCCGCGACAGCCGCGAGGTGCTGGGAATCGATTTCTCCGCCAGTTTCATCCGGGCCGCCGGGGCCATGGCGGATGGGCCGCTGGCCTACCGTCGCCTCGATGAGGCGCACCGGGGAACGGATCTGCTGGCGCGGCTGCCGGACCGGCTGCCGGAGGGAAAAGTATCCTTTGAAACGGGCGATGCCATGCACCTGAGGCCGGACCTCGGGGATTTCGACCGGGTGCACGCGGCAAACCTCCTTTGCCGTCTCCCCGAGCCAAAGCGCCTGCTGGAGCGGCTGCCCTCGCTCGTGCGGCCGGGAGGGGAGCTGGTGCTCGCCACGCCCTGCACCTGGCTCGGCGAATTCACTCCCCCGGAGAACTGGCCGGAAGGAAGCACGCTGGAGTGGCTGGAAGGCGCGCTGAGGCCGCATTTCCAACTCCTCAAGGTCGCCGAAGAGCCCTTCCTGATCCGGGAGACAGCGCGGAAGTTCCAGTGGACCCGCTCGATGGTGACGGTGTGGCGGAAGTAGCACGGCTGCGCCGCCCCCCTCACTTCCGCAACAGCGGATGGCCTTGCTTCGCCACCGTGACGTGAGGCGGGCGCAAGTAAGCCGGCTGTGGCGGCAGCGATCCGATCCGCCGCCTCTCTTCGTCCGGAAGGTTTCGCCACGCCGCGGCGAGAAGGACTGCGTCGGGACGTTCCAAACGGACGGCCGTGGCCAGATCCGAAGGGAGACCGGTCCCCGCGACCGGCTCGAGCGAAAACACCGTCCGTCCGGCTTGCAAGGCTGCCCGGATCTCCCCCGCCAGTTCTTCCAAACCGCAAAGCCGGGGCTCGCCCCCACCGCGGAGTTCGGCGGTACCGATCCTCCAGACCGCGCCGCGCCGCGCATCGCCGACTGCCAAGGCATCGCCGCTCGCCGCCGCGGGAACTGCCAAAAGCGAACTTAGCCCCAGCGCCGGGCAACCGTGGACGAGCGCCACCCCCTGCCCGGCTGCGATACCCACGCGCGTGCCGCTGTAGCTCCCGGGACCGGTGCCGATCACCACCGCGGCCAGCCTCTCCCCGGCGGGCAGGCGTTCCAAGGCCCGGCCGAGGGGGGCGAAAAGGAGCGCATTGTGACTGCGATCCCCGGTGAATGCTTCCTCGAAGAGGATTTCACTGCCGCGGACCAAGGCGAGCGAGGCACGGGGCGTGCTGCTTTCGATGAAGAGTCCCAAGGCTTCCGGCACGCGCCGAGCATCCGGATTCCGCCCGGATCCGCAACCTCTCAATCCCGCCTGTTCCCGGGAATCGCCCGTCTTCGAAGATTCGAGCGGGATTCTCCCCTTGCAGCGATCCGCCCGACCCGCTTTCTTCCGTGCAAATTCTGCACCGGAACCCGTTTCTGCACCCGGAACCCCATCCATCCCCATGACAGACTACGCCAAAGGCCTCGAAGGAGTGATTGCCAATGAATCCGCCCTCAGCAACGTGGAGGGTGCCGAAGGCCGTCTGAGCTACCTGGGATACTCGATCGACTCGCTCGTCGAGGGATGCAGCTACGAGGAGGTGGTATTCCTCCTCCACAAGGGCCGCCTCCCCAAGCAGGACGAGCTGGACGCGCTGGAAAAACGCCTGCGGGGTGACCGGGATCTGCCGCAGGGCGTGCTGGATTTCCTAAAAAGCGCCCCGAAAGACGCCAATCCGATGGACGTGCTGCGCACGGGGGTCTCCATGCTCGGCCTCTACGACAAGCGGGCCGCGATCGGCGAGCCGCAGCTCGACAAGGTGGAAGAAATCGGACTTTCGCTGGTCGCGAAGACTCCCGTGATCGTCGCCGCCTTCCACCGCTTCCGCCAAGGCCTGGAACTGCCGCCGATGCGCGACGATCTTTCGGAAGCCGCGCATTTCCTCTACCTCATCACCGGCGAAACCCCCACGGAGACGGCCACGAAGACGCTGGATGTGGCCTACATCCTCCATGCCGACCACGGCATGAATGCCTCCACCTTCTCCGCCCGCGTGACCGTGGCCACGCTCTCCGACATGTATTCGGCCGTGACCTCCGCCATCGGCACTCTCAAGGGGCCGCTGCACGGCGGCGCGAACGAAGGGGTGATCCACATGCTGGAGCAGATCGGCGATCCTTCGAAAGTCGATGCCTTCGTCGAAGGCAAGCTTGAGCGGAAGGAAAAGATCATGGGCATCGGCCACCGGGTTTACAAGGTGCTCGATCCCCGCGCCCCGCACCTCCGCAAGCTGGCGACCCAGCTCACCTCCGAACTCGGCGAGCCGAAGTGGATCCAGATGTCCGAGCGCATCGCGGAAATCATGCGCGAGCGGAAGGGCCTCAACGCGAACGTCGATTTCTACTCGGCCACGGTCTATTACTCGCTGGGCATTCCGACCGATCTCTTCACGCCGATCTTCGCCATCGCCCGCACCTCCGGCTGGACCGCCCAGGTGCTGGAGCAGCTCCGCGACAGCCGGCTCTATCGTCCGCTCACGCTCTATGTGGGCCCGAAGACGCTCTCGCCGGTGCCGCCGATTGCGGAGCGGTGAGGTCAGGTTTTCTCTCGTTTTACCAAAGCCGTCCTCGGGATTCCGGAGACGGCTTTTTGCTTCTGCATTTTCCGTCGAATATCCTCGCCGGCAAAAGGAGGGGCGGCCGGAGTTTAACCTTGGATGAGACGACTGGTGTCCATTCTTGCTTGGTTTATCTTCGCGGGCGTTTGCCTCTTTCTCTATGCAATTCTTGGACCCCCAGGTGCGGAACCAAGAAGCGCGCGGGTCCGCGGTGATTTCAACTCGATTGGAGCGGCTCTCAAAACCTATAAGATCGATACGGGCTTTTATCCCTCGACGGAACAAGGCCTAAGAGCACTTGTAGAGTCCCCGAAAACCGAACCCACTCCCAAGAGATGGAATAAGATCGCCGACCGCGTTCCGACCGATCCGTGGACGAGGGAATATCGATACCGTCTGCTGCCCGAGGACGACCCGAGAGGATACGAACTCCGAACTGCCGGGCCGGACGGAACCGATGGGAATGAGGACGATTTTTCGTCCTTGGAGTGACCCGCTGACCCCTGGGAACTGGATCTGCTGCCAGCCGCGTTTTTTTAGAGAGCCGGAATGAAGATCGCCGCCTTGATATTATCCCTGCTCGTCGGGGCAGCTTGTTGGCTTTTGCAGCCATCCGGAGGGTGCACGATCTACAAAGTTGATCGGGCCTTCTCTGACTTTCAATCGATCGGATCAATAGTGAAAGCTTACGAGATCAACGCTGGGCGCTATCCTTCCACCGAGCAGGGATTAAGGGCATTGGTGGAGCGTCCCGAGGCCGATCCACGGCCTGTCGACTGGACTCGGTTTTGCGACGAAGTGCCGCGGGACGCATGGCAGCGGGAGTATCAATACCGGTTGTTGCCTGAGGGTTCGTCGGCTCCTTTCGAGATCTGGACTATGGGGGAAGATGGAGTCCCTGGGACAGGCGATGACAGTCATCCTTGGCCAAAGGGAACGAACTGGTCCGGGTGCGAGCGAATCCATGACATGCGTACCCGGGCCTGAGGTCGGGCTTTCAGCGTTAGGTTCTCGGCTGTCCGCCCTCAATCAGGCGCTTTTGCGACGCGCTCCCGAATCTTCCCAATCGCCCAGAGCGCATGCTCTGCGATCAGCGGATCCTCATCCGCCGCTGCCTGATGAAGCGCGGGTAGATCTTCTGCCGTGCCGGTATTCCCGAGCACGACACAGGTATTCCGCAGGAAGCGGGGGCGCTTGATCCGCTTGATCGGTGACTTGGAAAATAGCGCGCGGAATTCGTCGTCTGTTAGAGCGAGAAACTCCCGCGGCTTCATCGCGAAGACGGTCTCGCGGGCATGGAAGCGCGACTCTCGGGAAAGCTGCGCGAATTTGTTCCAGGGGCAGACTTCCAGGCAGGCATCGCAGCCGTAGAGCCGATCGCCGATGGCTTCGCGGAATTCCTCCGGAATCGGCCCCTTGTGCTCGATGGTCAGGTAGGAAATGCAGCGCCGGGCATCTACCCGACGCGCCGCTGTGATTGCCTGCGTGGGGCAGGTATCGATGCAGCGCGTGCACTTCCCGCAGTGGTCCGCCAAGGGCGTGTCCGGCGGCAGCTCGAGCGTGGTGAGCAGCTCCGCCAGGAAAAACCAGGTGCCGAGGCCGCGGTGGATCTGCACGGTGGATTTCCCGTTCCAGCCCAGGCCGGCCGCACTGGCGTGATCGCGTTCCAAGACCGGGCCGGTATCGACGTAAAAGCGCTGGGTGCCGCCGAGTGCCTGCATCCCCTCATCCATGCGGCGCAGCATTTTTTCGACAATGTCGTGGTAGTCGTCGTTCCACGCATAGCGGGCGATGCGGTAGCCCTCCGCGGTGTCGGGACCGGGGTAGTAGTTTAGCGCGAGGCAGACGACGGAGCGGCAGCCCGGCAGGACCTCGCGGGGATCGCAACGGCGCTCCGGGGTGCGCTCCATCCACGCCATATCCCCGTGGCAACCCTCGGAAATCCATTCCCGGAAAGCCCCGGCATGGCGCGCCTCCGCCGCCGCGGCGATGCGGCAGTCATCGAACCCGACCTCGCGGGCGAGGTGTTTGATCCGTTCGGCGGACACGGGGAGACTTTGGCCGCGGCTTTGGCATTACGAAAGCGAATCCGCCGCGCCGCCACCGGGTTTGACAGGGCGGCGGCAGCGGACTTGTCTCGGGCCATGCATTTGGGAAAAGCAGCCTGCGCCGCCCTGTGGCTCTCTCTGGCACCGGCGGTCTTCGGGACCATCGTCGGCTCTTTCAATATCCGCTACGATAATCCCGGCGATGTGAAGCAAGGGAACGGCTGGCAACAGCGCGCGCCCATTGTCGCCGGCTTGATCCAGTTCCACGATTTCGACGTGCTCGGGACCCAGGAGGGTTTCCACCACCAGATGGTGGACCTGTGCCGCCTGCTCCCGGATTACGGCTGCTCCATGCACGGCCGGGACGACGGGAAGGACAAGGGCGAGCACATCGGCATCTTCTTCAAGAGAGACAAATACGAGCTGAAGGAAGACGGCATGTTCTGGCTTTCCGAGACCCCCGGGACGCCCGGGACCGGTTGGGACGCGTCCCTTCCGCGGATCTGCGGCTGGGCGAAATTGCTCCGCAAGGCGGACGCCAAGGAGTTCTACGCCTTCAGCGTCCATCTGGATCACCGGGGCGTCGTGGCACGGAAGGAAAGCATCGCCTTGTTACTCAGGAAGATCGAGGAAATCGCAGGACAGACACCCGTGTACCTGACCGGTGATTTCAACACCGACCAGAAAAGCGAAAGCTACCTGCTGCTGAAGGACTCGCCCCGTTTCACGGACGCCTACGAAGCCGCGAAGATCCGCTACGCCCTGAACGGGACCGCGAACAAATTCGACACCGACGCGAAAACCGAAAGCCGCATCGATCACGTCTTCGTGACAAAGGGAGTGCCGGTGCGGCGTTACGGCGTGCTCACCGACTCCTACCGCATCCCGAAGAACGCCGACCCGGCGGAGACCAAATCCGGCAATTTCCCGAAAGAGGTCACCTTCGAGGACTATGCCAGCCGCCTGCCCTCCGATCATTTTCCGGTGCTGGCGGAGACCGAGGATTAGGTTCTCAGGGCTTCGCGGCGAAGTGGTACCGCGCGCTTTCCAGGATGCCGCAGGCGATTTCCTCCGTCTCCAGCCCCGCGGTCTCCAGCTCCAGATCGGCGATCTCGTGGTAGAGCGGGCTGCGCTCGGCCAGGAGTTTCTCGATCTTTGCCCGGGGATCGTCCGTATGCAAAAGCGGCCGGTCGCGGTTGCGGGCGGTCCGCTGGAGGATCACATCCACCGGAGCCTGAAGCCACACCACGTAGCCGAGCTTGGACAGGAGCTTCCGGTTGTGCTTCCGGCCGATGATCCCGCCGCCGGTGGCGATGATCCGGCGCGGCGTACCGGGGGCCGAAAGCTCGTGGAGCACCGCGCTCTCCAGCTCCCGGAAAAGCTGCTCGCCGCGCCGCGCGAAGATATCGGCCACGCTCATGCGGGCCTTTTCCTCGATGAGGTGATCGGTATCGATCAGCGGGTACCCCAGCAGGGTCTGGAGCTTCCTTCCGATCGTGGTCTTCCCGCAGCCCATCAAGCCGATCAGCACGATGTTTCTGGGTAGCCCGTCCGCGGGAGGGTTCATGACTGGAGCGTAACGGGAATCGTGGATCGCGGAAAGGGTCAAGTATGCATTTGTAAATACGGGCTCGCCCGATCCGCCCTGCGGCGCTAAGCCTGCGGCGTGCCTGAGACCCGCATCCTCTCCGCAGACGAAGACGACATGAAGGACGCCGTGCGCGAGGCCGCCGCCCTTCTGGAAGCCGGCGAGATCGTCGCCGTACCTACCGAAACCGTGTACGGGTTGGCCGCGGACGCCTTCAATGCGGAAGCCGTGGCAAAGGTCTTCGCCGCCAAGGAGCGCCCCGCATTCGATCCGCTGATCGTCCATATTTCCGCTTTCAAGGAACTGGCCGAGGTGGCGGAGGTGCCGGAGGACATCGCGCCGCTCGTGAGAAGCCTCGCCGGCACCTTCTGGCCGGGGCCGCTGACGATCGTGCTGCCGAAGACCGCGAAGGTGCCGGATCTGGTGACCAGCGGCCTGCCGACCGTGGCGGTGCGCCAAAGCGGCAATGTGATTTTCCGGAACATCGGCAAGGAGCTGGGCCGGCCCATCGCCGCTCCCAGCGCGAACCGTTTCGGCCGGATTTCCCCGACTTCCGCCGGTGCGGTGGAGAAGGAGCTCGGCGGCCGCATCCCGCTGATCATTGACGGCGGGGCCTGCCGGGAGGGCCTCGAGAGCACCATCGTCACCCTCGAAATCCGCCCCGAACAAAAGCCGCTGATCCGCGTGCTGCGTGCCGGGCCGGTGACGAAGGAGGAGCTACAGAAATTCGGCAAAGTCGTGTTCGAGAAGCGCGTCGCCGATCGCCCCGCTGTCCCGGGGCAATTGGAAAGCCACTACGCGCCCCGGACGCCGCTCCTGATGTTCGAGAAGCCGGAGGATTTCCAGCCGGAGCCCGGCAAGAAATACGGCCTTTTGAGCTACCGGGGCGATCCCAAGGCAGGTTATCTCGAGCGCCACGAATGGGAAACCGTCGAGGAACTCAGCCCCGGCAGCGGCAAGCTGGTGGAGGCGGCGGTGCGGCTGTTTTTCGTGATGCGGACGCTCGATGAGGCGGGGCTGGATGCCATCGTGGCGGAACCGGTGAGCGAAACCGGCCTGGGCGTGGCGATCATGGACCGCCTGCGCCGGGCTTCGGCAAAACCAGGCGGTGCCTGATTACGCCGCGTCCGAGCGTGCCGCTTGCACGTGTTAGAATCGCGCCTACTTTCGGTCCTGCCGTGCGCCGGAACCGGGTCATCGTCCAGTCCTTGCTTTTCCTCGCCCTGATCTGGGGCGTTGTGACCGGTGTACGCGCGATTGCCGGGTCGAAACGCGTCACCGCGGAAAAGGTCGCGGCGGAGGTGAATGAGGCGGGTTTCGAGGACTGGTCCGCGTATCCGGAGCCGCCGGATGCCGCCGCCGCGGAGCGCCGGGAGGAGAAGCTCCGGGAGGTAGCCGGGCTGGTCAACCGCCTGGATTTCGCCGAGCGGCAGAAAAGCCGCGACGACCGCACCGCGGAAGGGTTTTTCCGCCGCCTGAGCGGCAAGGAGAAGAAGCTCTTCGTCGATCTCACCATCAAGGAATCCATGGGGAAATTCATGGAGGCACTGGACGCGCTCCCGCCTGAAAAACGGAAGGAGTTCGTGGAGCAGGGGCTGCGGGAAATCGAGAGCGGCAAGACCGCCGAAGAGATGGCCCGGGCCCGCGAATTGGGCGACGACCTTCTGGAGACGATCGCCGGGGAGGGCATCCGCGCCTATTTCGACAAGGCCAGCACCGACACCAAGCTCGACCTCGCGCCGCTGATGGAATCGATGAACGAGGTGATGCAGGGCCTGCGCGGCCAGGAATTCGGACCCCCGGTGCGATGAGACGGACCCGCGGCTTCACCCTCACGGAACTCCTGGTCGTATTGCTGATCATCGCGGCGCTGACCGCGATCGCCTTTCCTGTCGGGCGCTCGCTGGTCGCGAGATCGAGGAGCACGGCCTGCCTTTCCAACCTGCGGCAGATCGGCGTCGGCCTCGAAAGCTACCTGCAAGACAACAACCAGACGATGCCCGAGCTCGCGGCCGGCCGGAGGAGCAAGGCGGAGGAGACGGCGGTGCTGGAAACGGAACTCGGCAGGTATCTTCCGGACTCCGCGGTCTTCCACTGCCCGGCCGACCATAAGGAATTCGAACGGAGCGGCTCGAGCTATCTCTGGAATACGACCCAGAACGGCCGCCGCCGCACACAGCTGGAATTCTTCGGGAAAAGCGGGAGTGACCAACGTATCCCGCTGGTGAGCGACAAGGAGTCGTGGCACCCCGGCGAGACGGGGGTGAATTTCCTCTACGCCGATCTTTCCGCCTCCACGAAAGTTCAATTCGGGGTCAACCGCTAAACCGCCATGCTCGCCGTCACCGGACTCTGCAAGTCATTCAGCGGAAAACCGGCGCTTGAGAACGTTTCGTTCGAGGTGGAGCGCGGTGAAATCCACGGCTTGCTGGGCCACAACGGTGCCGGAAAGAGCACCACGCTGGGCATCATCCTGGGCATGGTGGAGCCGGACCGGGGAGAGGCCCGGATCGGCGGGATCTCGGTTCAGCGGGATCACGCGGAAGCGCTGAGACAGGTGGGCGCGATTTTCGAGAGCCCCGCCTTCTATGACTACCTCAGCGGCTGGGAGAACCTGCGGATCCTCTCGACCTACTCGGGAAAGTTCAACGAGCGCGCCACCCGCGAAATCGTGGCGCGGGTGGGCCTGATGAAGCATATCAAGCAGAAGGTGGGCACCTACTCCCACGGCATGCGGCAGCGGCTCGCGCTCGCCCAGGCCCTGCTCCCCGAGCCCAAGGTGCTCCTGCTGGACGAACCGACCGACGGCCTCGACCCGGAGGGCATCAAGTGGTTCCGCGATTTCATCCTCACCCTGCGCGAGGAGCGGGGGATGACGGTGCTTTTCAACTCCCACCTGCTCGCCGAGGTGGAACAGATGTGCGACCGCGTGACGATCCTGCGCGAGGGAAAGCTCGTTCACGAAGGAACCTTGGAAACCTTGCAGGACGAAGCCCCGGTCTATGAGGTCACCTTGGATCCGTGGGACGAGGCGCGGGATTTTCTGGAGCTGAACGGCACCCAAATCCTCGGCCCCGGACGCATCGCCCTGCCGCCGGACGCCGATCCCGCGATCATCATAGCGGCCCTCGTCGGAAGCGGGATCCGGGTCTCGGCCTTTGCACCGGTCCGGCGCTCGCTGGAGGACCTCTATCTTGAAATCACCGCCCGGCCCGTGAAGGACGAGCCCCTCCCCTTCTTGCACGCGCCATGACCTTCCTCCGCCAACTGAAAGGCGAGCTCCGGAAACTTTTCGGCCGCCGCCGCACCTACATCGGCTACGGCGTGTTCCTGGTGATGGAGTTGCTGATCCTGTTCGTCTTCAAGCTGGAGCGAAGCCAGCGCGCGATGCGGGAGCTGGTGGAGCGCAACGGCTTGGGCTTCGACGACTACTACAGCTCCCTCACCATCACCTACTGGATCATGGGCTTCAGCATGTTTCTGCTGGGCTCAATCTATTTCGCGCTCGTTGCGGGCGATATCGTGGCCAAGGAGGCGGAGGACGGGAATCTGCGCCTGGTGCTCGCCCGCCCTGTCTCGCGCCTGCGGATCCTGCTGCTGAAATACGCCGCAATCGCGATTTACACCGTCACCTTCGTCATTTTCGTCGGGATTACCGGCTACGCGATGTCCGTGGCGGCGCTTGGTTGGGACGGCGGGCTTTTCGTCTGGAATTACGAGATGAAGGTCTTCGCGGTCTTCCCGACCCGCGGCGAGGGCATCGCGCGCCTGACCATGGCGGCGCTGGCCATCGGGGCCAGCATGGTGACCCTCTCCTCGATCGCCTTCATGTTCTCCTGCTTCCGGATGAAACCGGCGGCGGCCACGATCATGGCGCTCAGCGTCCTGTTCGTGGATTTCGTGCTGCTGCGCTTCCCCTTCTTCCGGCCCTACGAGGAGTATTTCGTGACCTGGCGGATGTCGTGCTGGGTCTATCTCCTGGAGAACACGATCTCCTGGCCGAAGATCGCGATGTCCTACGCCTTCCTGCTGGGCTTGAACGCGACGCTTTTTCTCGTCGGCTACACCGCGTTCCGTCTCCGGGATTTCAAGACCTGAGAAAAAGGAAGCGGGCGATCGGACAAAACCGGGGGTCGCCTTCCCCAGAACCGCCGATCGCCCGCGGAGAGGGAGATCCTTTTCGACTAAGGGTTCCTTGTGGGAACGAGCGAAGGTTGCCACGGAAATCCCCGGCTGGACATTCCCTGATCGCGTAGGGGGCCTACCCACCGACGGGATGATGCTTTCCCGATTTTCGCCGTTTCCAGTCCGGTCCCCACCGCCGAGGATGGCGCCGATGCGCGACGACACGCGACGCTGGATCGAGGCCGACAGGCCCCACTGCTGGCACCCTTTCACGCCCCAGGCGGCGTGGACGGCGGGCGAGCCGCTGGTCCTAGTACGGAGCCAGGGAGTATGGCTGTGGGATTCCGAGGGGAGGAAATACCTCGATGGCAATTCCTCCATCTGGACGAATATCCACGGCCACAACCACCCCGCGCTGAACGCCGCGCTGGAAAAGCAGCTCGGCGAGGTGGCCCACACTTCCTACCTCGGCTTCGCCAACCCGCGGGCCAGCGAACTCGCGGCGCGCCTCTGCGGCCTCTTTCCCGCCGGCACGCTCGAGCGGGTGTTCTTCTCCGACGACGGCTCGACCGCCATCGAGTGCGCGATGAAAATGGCGATCCAGTACCGCCAGCTTACCGGCGAGCCGGAGCGCACCGGCTTTATCGCGTTTGACCAGGCCTACCACGGCGACACCATGGGAGCCGCCTCGCTCGGCGGGGTCTCCCGCTTTCACGACCGCTTCCGGAAACACGGCACCCCGGTAACCTTCGTCAGCGGAATGGAGGCGCTGCGCGAGCTTCCCCGGGAAGCGATCAAAGGCACGGCCGCGGTGGTGATCGAGCCGCTCATCCAGGGGGTCAACGAGATGCGGCCCTGGCCCGCCGGGATGCTGCGCGAGCTGCGGCACTGGTGCGATGCCCACGACGTGCACCTGATGCTGGACGAGGTGATGACCGGCTTCGGCCGCACGGGGAGGATGTTCGCCTGTGAGCACGAGGGGGTGACCCCGGATTTCCTCTGCGCGGCGAAGGGAATCACCGGCGGCTACATGCCGATGGCCGCCACGCTGACCACCGCCGCGGTGTATGAGGCCTTCCTGGGCAAAGACGATCGCGCCTTCTACTACGGGCATAGTTATACGGCGAACCCGCTCGGCTGCGCCGTCGCGCTGGCGAGCCTCGACGTCTTCGAAGAAGAGAACACGCTGGAGAGCCTTCAGCCGAAGATTGCGCGGATGGCGGAGCTGCTCGCGGAACTGAAGTCGAAGTCGCCGCTGGTCCACGAGGTCCGCCAATGCGGCTTCATTGCCGGGATCGAGCTGCGGCGGGCGGACGGCACCCGTTTCCCCGCGGACCGCCACATCGGGAGCAAGGTCTGCTTTGAAGCGAGGCAGCACGGCCTGCTCACCCGGCCGATCCGGGATACCCTCGTGCTGATGCCGCCGCTGTGCATCACGGAGGCCGAGCTCGAGTTTGCGGTCAAAGCCGTGTCCGAGGCGATCCGCACGGTAGGGCTACCAGAGCCCGCGTAGGAAAGGAACGGACACCTCTTCGAGAGAGGCCGCGATCCGATCCGGCGACTCCGGCGCGAGCGCTTCCGCCGGATGGGTGGTGGTGACGGCCACCGCTCTCATGCCCGCCGCCCGGGCGGCGCGGATGCCGACCTGCGCGTCCTCGATCACCACGCAGGAGGCAGGCTCCGCGCCCAGCTTCGCAGCGGCCTTCAGGAAAACCTCCGGATCCGGCTTCCCGCGGGAAACGTCCTCGGAGGCGGCGATGTCCGTGAAATACTCCGCCAGTCCCGTGATCTCCAGCACGCACTCCACATTCGCCCGCGGCGTCGAGGTGCCGATCGCGCAGGGGATACCGTCGGCTTTCAGCTCCTTCAAAAGCGCCACGACTCCCGCCAAAGGTTCGATCCCCTCCCCCCGCAGGATTTCCCGGTAGAGGCCCTCCTTGCGATCGCCGAGCTGTTGGATCCGCTCGCGGTCCCCCTCCTCCGCCCAGCCGAGAAAGGGCAGGATGCTCTCGTTCCGCTGGCCGAAGGTGGAAACGAAGGTCTCGTGCGTGAGCTCGTGGCCGAGTTCCCCTGCGAGGGCGAACCAGGAACGGCCGTGCGCATCGTGGGAATCGATCACCACGCCGTCGAAATCGAAGATCACCGCTGCAAGGGGCATGCCCGATCATCGGGGCGGCCTGAAAGCCTGGCAAGAGGGAGCTGCGTATGGCGCCCTTCCGGCGACGCCGCTCATCCCGGCTGCGTCGCCATGCGCTGGAGGAGCTCGGTCTGGTATTGCTGGATCTCCATGAGGCGCGCCGAGTGCGTGAGCAGCAGATGGTCCACCTTTTCGTGAAGGTGGCGGATCTCCAGCTCCGCCTTGAGGTTGATCTGATAATCCTGCATCGCCCGCTTCCGGTCATGCTCTTCCTGCCGGTTCTGACTCATCATGATGATGGGTGCTTGGAGCGCGGCCACGCACGAAAGCAGCAGGTTCAGGAGGATAAAGGGGAATGGATCGATCGCCTTGCCGCCGAAGAGCTGGAGGGCGTTCAAGGCGATCCAGATCACCAGAAAGCCCATGAATATGAGGATGAAGCGCCAGCTTCCGCCGAACTCCGCGATGCGGTCCGATAGCCTCTCGCCGAAGGTCGCCGCCCGCCCCTCCTCCTCTTCGGAGGGGGGCCGTTCCGTGAGGAGCTCCCGACCGCGGAGGCTATCGATGACCTCGCGTTCCAGCTCCGTGATTTCGCCCATCTCGCTTTCCAAGGCCGCCTCGATGTAGGCAGAGCGCAGTCCCTCCAGGGCAGGACCGGAAATCCACGCGTCCGCCGGAAGCTCCGGATGGCGATGACGGATGAAGCCCAGCAGCAGGGGCCGGATGGCGGAAACGGGAACGGCGTCTTCCTCGGGCACCTCCCGGCCGGTGATGGCACATCTTTTCATGCCCCATCATCCTGACCGACCGTTTTGCGGGGTCAAGAGGTGCCGGGATTTGCTCCTCTCCGCCCTTGGCGAGCGGGCCGCCGCCCCTACACTGCGCCTCTCATGTCCGTCCGCACGCGATTCGCACCTTCTCCCACCGGCTATCTCCACGTCGGCGGGGCACGCACCGCCCTTTTCAACTACCTCTTCGCCCGCAAGCACGGCGGCACATTCGTCCTGCGCGTGGAGGACACCGATGAAGCGCGCAACACGCAGGAGGCGCGCGATGCCATTTTTTCCGGCATGAGCTGGCTGGGCCTCGAGTGGGACGAAGGCGAAGGCAAGGGCGGCGAGTACGGACCCTACAACCAGAGCGAGCGGCGGGAAAACTACGACCGTTGGTTCGAGGTGCTCCGCGAGAAGGGCCGGGTCTATGAAGACGACGGTGCCTGGCGCTTCCGCTTCGAGCGTAAACCTGTGGCCATGAACGACCTCGTCTGCGGCGAGGTGACGATCGACTACCGCGACGAGTCGAACACGCCGGACATGGTCATCCGGCGCTCGGACGGCTCCTATGTCTTCCACTTCGTGAACGTGGTGGACGACCTGGAGATGAAGATCACCCACGTGATACGCGGCGAGGACCACCTGATGAACACGCCGAAGCACCTGCAGCTTTTCGAGGCGCTAGGCACCGAGCCGCCGCAGTACGCGCACATCCCGCTGATCCTGAACCCGAACGGCTCGAAAATGTCGAAGCGGGATCTCGGCGCGGCGGTGGGCGACTACCCGCGGCAGGGCTTCCTGCCGTCGGCAGTGGTGAATTTCCTCGCACTTCTCGGCTGGTCGTCGAAGTCGGACGACGAGATCTTCATGATCGAAGAATTGACCGCCCGGTTCTCGCTGGAGGCGGTCAACCGCGCTCCTGCCCGCTTCGACGCGGAGAAATGCGCGTGGGTGAACCAACAGCATCTGCTGAAGCTGGAGCCGGCGGCCTTTGCCGCAGCGGCGAAACCTTTCGTGGAGGGCGCGGGATTCCCGCTCCCGGAAAACTATCCGGCAATCGCGGCGGTGGTGCGCGAGAAAGTCCGGCTGCTATCCGAAGTGCCGGAAGCCATTGGGTTCTTGCTTTCGGACGAATTCGGCATCGACCCCGAGGCGCTCGAAAAGGTGCGCGGAAACGCGGCCGCCCGGGATCTTCTGGCCGCGCTGGCCACGGATTTCGCAGGCATGCCCGCGTGGTCTGCCGAGGCGGCGAAGCATCAGATCGGCGAGACGGCGAAGGCGGCGGGAGCGAAAGCCGGGCAGCTCATGTTCCCGGTGCGGGTGGCCCTCAGCGGAAGATCCGGGGGCCCGGACCTGGGAGACATCCTGGGGCTTTTGGGCCGGGAGCGCAGCGTCGCAAGACTCGGGCAATTCGTCGCGAGCCTTTCCTGAGGAGAGCCACATCACATGTCTCAGGACCTCTACACGCTGGACGACCTCGGCACCCGGGCCTCGCTGGATGCCGGTCACGACAAACCGGCACGCCTCGCGGTGATCGGCTATCCGGTGGCGCACTCGCTTTCGCCCCGCATGCACCAGCCCGCGCTCGATGAAGCGGGCATCGCGGCCCGATACATCAAGCTGGAGGTGGAGCCCGACCGGGTGCGGGAAGCCTTTGCCCGCATGCGCGAGCTGGAATTCATCGGCTGCAATGTCACGGTGCCCCACAAGTTCGAGGCCTTGGCCGCCTGCGATCAGGTGGATTCCGGCGCGGCCGAAATGGGAGCGGTCAATACGGTGAAGTTCGCCCCGGAGGGCATCCAGGGCTTCAACACCGACGGCTATGGCTTCGAGGAAGCGGTCCGTGAAACCCTGGGAGTATCGCTGGAGGGAGCGACCGTGCTCATCGCAGGCGCAGGCGGCGGAGCGGGTGGGGCCATCGCCGTCCACTGCGCCCGCCGGAAAGCCGCGCGGCTCGTCCTCCTGAACCGCAGTCTGGACAAGATCGAGGAATTGGCGAGCCGCCTGCACCGGTTGCACGGGGAGATCGATATTGTCACGGCCACCTTGGACGACGCTGCGGTCGCGAAACTGGCAGCCGGCGCGGACCTGATTGTGAACACCTCGTCGCTGGGGCTGAAACCGGGGGACCCTTCCCCTGTCCTCGCTACCGTCTTTCACTCCGGCCACGCGGTGTACGATACCGTTTACCGCCCGGACACGGCTTTTCAGCGCGCCGCAGCCGCAGCCGGTGCCCGGGTAGGCACGGGCGAATCGATGCTACTTCACCAAGGAGTGAAAGCCTTCCAAATCTGGTTCCCGGGAACGGTTCCCGCCCGGGCAATGCGCGAAGGCTTGGCCACGCGCTAGGAAGCGGCACCTCACTCGCTTCTGATCGGTGGCTCGTCGAGCTCCAGCCAATGGACCGCCAGCAACTCCTCGATCCGGAAGTGCCGCTCCTCATCGTCACCGCGGCTGACACGCACGCGGAGGCGGATCATCCCGTCGGGGTCCTCGGTCACGGCCCTGCTTCCGAAGGCACCCGTTCCCCCCGCCTTGGCATCGAATGCCTCCTGGATTCGCTGGCCGATCGCCGAGGCCCTCTTCACCTTGATTTCGGGGGAAGGTGAAGTGGCTTCGTCCGGGTGGCCCGGTCGCGGAACTCCCAGCACGAGGCTGATGAATTCGTCGTCTTTGCCATTCGCTCCGATACGTTCGCGGGCGAGCACCCGGAACACCCCCTCCCCCGGGCCTTGGGCGCTCAGAAACAAGGGCCAAGGTTCGGAATTGTAGCGTGCGAACGCATCCCAATCGATTTTCCAATCTTCCCCCTCCTTGAAGAAAACGGCTTCGATCCGTTCCTCCTCGCCCACCGTCCAAGTCGTTTCAATCGCCGGGCCCGCGGGAGTGTGGAGAACATGCTGCAGCCGGAGACTTAGCT
>CAMPGU010000037.1 GCA_946885645.1 uncultured Haloferula sp. | reverse complement strand
CCCGAGATGGCTGGCACCTCCATCCCCCGTGCCGACCTCGTCGGCACGGACACCGCGAACATGCCCTCGGGCCCTGAAATCACCTGGCCCACCCGGTCCTACGACGAGAATCCGGGCTCGGTGGCAGGCATCCTCGTGGACAAAGACATGCTGAGCAGGCCGAACCTCCGCTCCGAGCAAGGCTACCGCTCGACGGGAATCCCGAGCTGGCTGACCCAGGCCGACGTGCTCCAAATCATCGGACCCGTGATTTCCGCCCGCTCGGATACCTTCCGCATCCGCGCTTACGGCGAGTCCGTCGATCCTGAAACCGGTAACCCGATCGCACGTGCATGGTGCGAGGCGATCGTCCAGCGGATGCCGGAGTATGTTGACGGATCAAACCGGATGGAGGATCGTGACTCTGATTTGACCGCGGTAAACCGTAGGTTCGGGCGCCGCCTCAACACCATATCCTTTAAATGGCTTTCTCCTGATGAAATCTAGCTTCTTTCTCACCGGCATCGCTGCCGCCGTCATCTCGCTTGTTCATTGTCCCGGCGCTTCCGCGCAGGACCAGGTTTCCATGAAGGTGGACCTCGTGGGATGGGGCCCGACCATCGAGGGCCTCTCGCTCAAAACGGGCGGCAAGGGAGAACCCGTGACCGCCCTCTCGTTCACCTACTCGAAGCCGGTGGCCTACAGCGGCGCCGCCCTGATGACGATCCATCAAGCACCGGGCGCTTCGAAGCCGGTCGAATCGGTGCAGAGCACCGGGGCCGTTCATCCCGATCTCGTGAAGCTCCGGGAGAAGGACCCTACGGTCGTGGCTCTCGCCAAGCTGCCCGCCGGGTCCCGCCGCGCGACCGTTCTCATCGCCCCGGCGGCGTCCGGCACCTACCAGACCGTGGTGATCGACGACGACCCGTCCAAGCTCCCCTTCGGCCAACTCCGTATCCACAATTACAGCCCTCTCAAGATCGCCATGCGCTGCAATGGCAAGGCGATGAAGGAAATGAAGACCAAGGAAACTTTCATGGTCACTCCGGAGAAGGAAGAGGTGATGTACGAGCTCGCCTACGAGGAAGCGGGTACCTGGCAGGTGCAGGAAAACAATCTGATCCGCGTGAAGAAGGACGAACAGGTTCAGCTCATCGTCCTGAAGAGCGACGCCGATTTCTTCACTTCCTCGGACGGATCGCGTTCCGGCTTCCTGCAGACCGTGACCCTGCGCCGTCCGGCGAAGGAGGACACCGTCGCCGCGCAAAATCCCTGAGGCTCACAAGCCGGGGGCGGAAAGGCCGCCCCCGCCCTACCCCGCACGGATGCCGCGCTACCTCTTCAGGTGCTTGTCGGCGAAGGCGAGGTATTGCTGCCAGTCGAAGTCCGTCACGTCGTGCTTCCCTGGCCGCACGTGGTAGCCGATGCCGCCTTGCACGGAAGTCCCGACGGCCGGCCACTGGTCTCCAGGCAGGCCCTCCGCGCCCAAAAGGCGGAAGACCGGCTCCGCCGCCTTCGCGCCGGCGAATTCGCCCTCGGGGTCGGCGTGCTTGTCCTCTTCCGCACTGGCCACGTACACCGGTCGCGGGGCGATCAGGGAAATGACCATGTGCTGGTCAAAGGGCAGCTCCTTGTCCTTTCCGGAGTATTTCCGGAAGCTGCGCGCAAACCAATGCGGGAAGACGGTATTGAGCCGGGCGATGTCCTCGCCCACCCCGCGGCGGAAGAGTTTCGCACCCCCCGCACCGGATTCATTGCTGATGACCATCGCGAAACGCTCGTCGTTCGCGCCCGCCCATAGCGCGGCTTTGCCCAGACGCGAAAAGCCGAATGCCGCGACGCGCTTGGCATCGACGGATGGCTCCTTTTCCAGAATATCCAGAGCCCGGCTTAAGGACCAGGCCCAAGCCCCGATGGTGCCGAAGTTATCCTCCCTCTTCTGGAGCTCCGGATACAGCGGTGGAATGCCCGTGGAAAAGTAGGGCTCGCGATCCGGTGCCACGTCCTCGCGATACATCGTGGCCAGCGCATAGCCGCGGGAAAGGATCTCCTCCACAGGCCACTGTTTCGCGTTGGTACCGCGTGTGGCATCCGAAGCGCGATGATCGTTCGCCGGGTAGGGTGCGATATTCGGCTGGCGTTGATCCACCCAACTTTCCGTGAGGCGGATTCCCGGATCCGGATGAACCGCATGGTTTCCCGCGAAATTGAGCCCGAGGATCACCGGCACCGGTCCCTCCGCGCCCTTCGGTACATAAAGCAGGAGGTCGATGCGCGGACCCGGCTTCCCACCGGGATAGATGGCGATCTGGATACGCGTGGCCTTGCCTCCGAGGGCTGCCTCGTCGCGGTCGAAGACCTCGCTGATCATTTTTCCCGGACGGCCCGGAGAGCGCCCGTACATCTCGCGGGCGAAGATTTCCAGCAGCTCCGGACGCCGCTTCTTCTTCCACTCCGCCGCGGTGGTGATCCTGGTTCCATCGAGAGCTACCAAGGGATCGGGAAGCTCTTGCGCGTGAATGATAGGGGCCAAGACGAGGACGCCGCCCGTGAGGAGATTTCTCATGAGGAAGTAGTGCAGAAGTCTCACTTCGCCTCCGCAGTTTCCGGAGCAGGCTTGCCGGTGAGAGCCTCGTAAGCCGCGGCGGCCATTTCGGCGGCGCCCTCGGTATTCGGGTGCACGCGGTCCGGCAGAAGCTCCGGCTTATCCTCCAGCGCCTCGTACATATCGATCACGCCGAGATCCATCTCCTTGGCCAGCTTGTCGATGCGCTTGATCCACACCTTGAGGTTCTTCTCGTTGATGCCGAAATTCCCCGGCTCCGGCACGGGACAGGGCCGGCAAACGTAGATGCGCGGCTTGCTTGGCAGCGCCTGGAACGACTTCACCAGATCAGCGTAGTCGGCCGCGAATTCCTTCTCGTGTTTCCAGTTCTGCGGCTTGGTGTCGTTGGTGCCGAGCATGATGATCACGGCATCCGGCTCCGACTTCAGCGCGTTCTGGTAGGCCGCTTCATTCCAGTAGGGGAAATCACCTTTCCGCAGCAGGGTACGGCCGCTTACCCCGAAATTCATCACCTTCCACTCCTTTCCGAGCAGCTCTTGAAGCTGGGAAGGATAGGATTTCCCCCGTTCCGCACCGGACCCCTGCGTGATGCTGTCGCCGACACAGGCGATCTTGAGCGGGCCATTGTCCGCGGAGGGCTTGAGGGGTGCCATGGGATCCGCCGCGAGGACGGAGCCGATGAAGAGACCGGCGATGAGCAGTCGGATGGGATTCATAGATAGGAATAAACTGTGCCCGGCGGCAACGGGTCGCGTCCAGCGCCGTCCGTGCCTGCATCCCTACGGTGGCTATTCATAACTTCTCACGCCTGGCGCAAAATCGGCAGACTTGACCTCAAACGCGTTTGATTAGTAAAGGCGAGCATGGTAAAAGGAGCCATCGCTGCGATCTCGCTCTGCCTTTGCGGAACCGTCGCATGCTGGTTTATCGCCGATCCTTCCACCGGCTCCGGCAAGACGGAGGAGCCCGCCTCTCCGGCGATGTATCCCCATGGACCTGGAGCCGCACGCACGAAGGGTCCTATTCGTGCCGGAACCGCTTATGGCACAGCAGAGAGCCTCGAGGAGCTGGCGGAAGCCTCGCTCCGGTCCCCCGATCCCCAGCACAAGGAAACCGCGCTCTCCACGCTGCTGCCGGATCTCATCCGCCGGGATATCGGCCGCGCGGCGGAGCTGGCGGCGCGGCTGGAACCTTGGGCGTCTGCCGATGAAGCCGTCGCGCTGGTGCTCGATGCATGGCTGGAGCGCGATCCGGACGCCGCTGCGGCGTGGTGCAGCCGTTTGAAAGGCACCGCCGCCGCGAGCCGCTGGACCGCCTATCTCTGCCAAGGCGTGGCCGCCGCCCGGCCCGAACACGCGATGCGACTGGCGGAGGAGCACGGCCTCGGCGGCGATGAGAATGTCACCGGAAATATCATTCATTCCTGGGCCCGTCTCGACCTTTCATCTGCCATCCGCTGGGCGGAAAGCCAGGCCGATGCCGCGTTCCGCGACAATGCCTGGAACCGGATCGCAAGAAGTCTGGCCGAATCCGACGCTGCCACGGCCGCCACCCTTGCGGTCGAAAAGATCGCCCCGGGGCCCGTGCAGGAGGAGACGGTCATTTCCGTGCTCTTCCTGTGGAGAAAACGGGACCCCGAGGCTGCCGCAGCCTGGGTGGCGCTCTTTCCTGAAGGCCCCTTGCGCGAGCGTGCCGAGGGCGAGCTCGGCAGCAACTAACCCATCCTCCCGCTATACCGTGAAATAGGACCCAAGAGACCATAACCCAAGTAAACCCATATGAAACACCACCTCGGCCGCTTGTTCGGCCTCCTGATGGCGGCGCTCCCACTCTGTGCCGGTGCCGCGGGCAACAACTGGATGACCCCGCTCGACGGGAATCTCCCCTTGTCCCAATTCTCTATCCCGGGCACCCACGACTCCGGTGCCCTGGTGGAGCCGGTCTCCGGCACCGCGAAGTGCCAGAACCTATCCATCGCGGACCAGCTCAATGCCGGTGTCCGCTTCCTGGACATCCGCTGCCGGCACTTGAACGACGCCTTCCCGATTCACCACGGCTCGGTTTACCAGAATATGAACTTCACCGACGTCCTCAACGCGACGATCGGTTTCCTCAACGCCAACCCCGGCGAGACTGTTATCATGAGCGTGAAGGAGGAGCACACCCCCTCCGGGAACACCCGCTCCTTCGAGGCGACCTTCGATTCCTATGTCGCGGGCAATCCCTCGAAGTGGCTGCTGGGCTCGTCCATTCCCACCCTCACCCAGGCACGCGGCAAGATCGTCCTCTTCCGGCGCTTCGGCGCGTCCTCCACGCCGAAGGGCATCGATGCCTCCAATTGGCCCGACAATACGACCTTCAGCACCGGCGGCACCCTTCGGGTACAGGACCGCTACAACGTTTCCGACAACAACGCCAAGTGGAACTCGATCCTCCAGGTGTTGAACGAAGCGCGTTACGGCGGGCCGGGCACCCTCTACGTGAACTTCGCCAGCGGAGTCTCCAGCGGGATCTTCGGGATTCCGAATATCCCGACGGTGTCCAACAACATCAATCCGCGGATCACCACCTTCTTCAATGCAAACCCCAGCGGGCGCTTCGGTGCCCTTCTCATGGACTTCGCGGATGCGACGAGGTGCGCGCTGATCTACAACACGAACGCGCCGGCGGGTCGCCCGGTCCATCGTCCTGCTTATTTCATGATCGTGAACCGCAATAGCGGCAAGGCGCTGGATCTCATCAGCGGGAACACCGGCAACGGCGCGCAGATCAACCAGTGGAGCTACGACTACAACGGGCCGAACCAGCGCTGGGTATTCGCGCCCACGGAAAACGCCGATCACTTCCGCATCTCCTCCTGGGTCAGCGGCAAGTGCGCGTGCATCGAAATGGACTCCACCGCTGCGGGAGCCAAGCTGCATGCCTTCGACTACACGGGGAACAACCCGGGCCAGCAGTTCGATCTCGTGGACGCAGGCAACGGCTACTACAAGATCCGCAACGTCAAGAGCGGCCTGATCCTGGAAGTGGCGAACGCCGGAACGGCTAACAACGACCGCGTGCAGCAGGCGGGCGATACGGGTGCGCTCCACCAGCAATGGCGCCTGCAGCCGTGGGGGGACTACTTTGCCCGCGCCTCCACCGGCAAATACATCTGCGTGGAAAACATGGGCAGCACCAATGGCAGCCCGATCATCCAGTATAGCTGGGAAAACAACCCGTGGTTCAAGTGGCGCTTCGAAAGCGTGACCAACGGCCACCTCCGGGCCTCCAGTTTGAACGCGCTTTCAAGGACGATCTCCGTGGTCAACGGCACGAGCACGAACGGCGAGGACTGCCACCTCTGGGACTACAATCCCGCCAACCCGGGCGAGCAGAAGCTGCGCATCCTGCCGAAAACGACCGGGCTGTTCAAATTCTACTTCGTGCACGATGGCATGAGCTGGGACATTCCCGGCGGCAACGCGGCGAACAATGTCCGGTTGGAGCAGTATCCCGACAATGGCAACGCATGGCAGGACTTCCTTCTGGAGCGCGCGCCTTGATCCGACCGGAGCGCGCAGCCGCTTGAAGCATGCAACACTTGCGGAGGGGCTGAAACATTTTCAGCCCCTCGATCGCAAAGGAGCAATCCTCCATTCTCAGATCTCCTTGATGATCAAGTAAGGCTTAACAATGGCCATATCTGGCATGGCGCGTGCAGTTAGATCGTCTGCCGGGACTCCATGGCCCGGCCTTTCAGCACCTCCATGCATGCCCGTCCCCTGAAAGACCTCTTATCCCCTGCCCTTTCCACTTTCTTGCTGCTCGGGTCATGCGCTGCGGCATCTGGAAGAGAAGTCGCGTCGGCTTCGCACAGTCATCTCCACGCCCACGCGCCGGTGCCGGAGCCTTCGGTGCTTCACATTGCCGCGTCGGTGTTGGGCATTTGCCTCTTGCTCAGGCGGCGTAGGGGTTCCGCCCGCTTTTCCTCGGGCAAAAGCTGAAGATTTGTTTCGGTGTGTCGAGACGAAGTGGTGTGGCCGCAAGGCCCCGCATGGATGCGGCTCCGGCTTCCGCGGTAGGGACACCGGGGAAAAAGACGGAGCCGCATCCGCACCACTTATCTCCTCTCTGACTTCGCCGCGCCATTTCATGTCTCTTGCCCTCTGCTCCGGGCGGCCTTAGAAGCAACGCCGTGAAATTCCTCCTCCCGCTCCTTGTCCTGTTGAGCACCGCCGCCGCGGATGAGCCGCAGGTCTGGACCAGCCGGGACGGGCAGACCTTCACGGGAGACTTCCTCGCGGTGCGGCCTGGCAAGGTCTTCGTGCGCGGCAAGGACCAGAAGATCCGCGCCATTCCCATGGCGAAGCTCAGCGACGCCTGCCTTGCCGAGGCCGGATACCTGCAGGAGAAGCTCGGCGAATGGGCTAGGAAGCAAGCGGGCCGCGCGGCAATGGACGAGAGCACCGCTACCGCGGTACTCATGCTCGCGCCGGATGCGATCAAGGACAAGACCTTCCTGATGAGGGCCAAGGTCCGCTCCATCGAGGCCGGCGCGAAGCTCAAGCCCGCCAAGGGACCGGGGGTGAAATTCACCACCACGGGCGGAATCGAATGCCGGGCCGACTTCAAGGACCGCGGGGAGCTGGTGATCAATGATACCGGTGTCTATAGCGATGCCACCGAGGAATCGGTCGCCACCTTCTCCCGCAACGCCACTCTTCTCCTCAGGCCGAACCAATTCGTGCCCGTCCAGGTGAAGGTCATCCAAGGCAAGATCACCGGCGGCCTCATGGCCACGGAGGAGGAGTTCGCCAAAGCCCGGGAGGCCGATGGCAAAACGCGGGAATACGAGGCCGAGATCATGCATCTGCGGATCGCCGTCTTCGAAGAACAGATCCGCACCGGCACCTCGCTCGCCGCGACCGAGGAGCTCCGTGCCGGGGACGGGAAGGCGCTTCCCGTGCCCGCCCACCGCTTCACCTCCGCGGAAGTGGAGCAGATGAAGGGCGAGCTCGGTTGGCTTCGGACGCGCCTCGATCCGGATGGTCTCCTGATCGACCGCTGAAACGCTAGCGGAGAAAGGCCTCGTGGAGACCGCCATCCACGGTGATCACCTGCCCCGTCGTCTTGCTGAGCCTGTTGCTCACCAGCAGGAAGTAAGCTTCGGCCTGATCCGCCGGAGTGATCGGTGCCTTTGTAAGCGTCCGGTCCGCGTAGAACTGCGCGAGCTTGCCGACCAGCGACTCCGTTTCCTCGTCCTCCGCGTACGGGATGTTGTATTTGGCCAGCGAACCGATCACGCGGTCGCGCGGGAACATGGCGGATCCCTGCACGACCGTCGCCGGTGCCACGCCGTTCACCCGCACCAGCGGAGCCAGCTCGATGGCAAGCTCGCGCACCAGGTGATTGGCCGCGGCCTTGCTGGTGTCGTAAGCCAGGCTACCCTTCTTCGCCACGGCGGCGTTTGCGCTCGTGGTCAGCACCAGGTTACCCGTGAGCCCCTGTTCCTTCCAGGTCTTCGCGGCTTCGTCCGCCACCAGATAGGAGCCGGTGACATTGATTTGGAAAGTCAGCGCCCACTTGTCATCCGGAATGTGACCGGTGGTATCGCTCGGGACGAAAATGCCCGCCGTCACGCAGATGTGATCGAAGCCGCCGTAAGCCAGCGCCACCTGATCGAGCATCACGCGGATGCTGGCGCGATCCGTGACATTCGCCGCCAGTCCGATCGCCGGCCCGCAGCCGGAAATGCCCGTGCCCGCCACGCCGATGCCTAGGCCGTGCTTGTCCGTAATCTCTTTCGCGGTGGCTTCCGCGGCTTCCTTGTTGAGGTCCACGCACACCAGATGCGCGCCTTCCTTCACCAGACGGTGCGCGGTTTCCTTGCCGATGCCCGAGCCCGCGCCGATGACGACTACGACCCGGCGGGCGAGTTCCTTCTCGGCCGGCATCCGCTGGAGCTTGGCTTCCTCGAGCAGCCAGTACTCGATGTCGAAGGCTTCCTGCTGGGGCAGGGAAATGTAGGTATCGATCGCCTCCGCGCCGCGCATGACTTCCACGGCGCAATTGTAGAACTCCGCCGTTACCCGGGATTCGGACTTGTCCTTCCCCCAGGCAATCATGCCCAAGCCGGGAATGAGGACCACGGTCGGATTCGGATCCCGCATGGCCGGGCTGTTGGTATGCCTGCAGGCGGCGTAATAGGCGGCGTAGTCCTTCCGGTACTGCTCCAGGCCAGCGGTCAGCTTGGCCTTCAGCGCCGCGGCGTCTTCCGTCTGGGGATTCCAATCGACGTAAAGCGGCTTGATCTTCGTGCGCAGGAAATGGTCCGGGCAGGAGGTGCCGAGCTCCGCAAGACGCGGCGCATCGGCGGAATTGACGAAACGCAGGATCTTCTCGTCGTCCTGCACGGTGCCGATGAAGCGCTTCTGCTGGGAAACCTTGCCGCGCAGCCACGGCAGGATAGCGGCCAGCGTCGCGCGGCGCTGCTCCTCCGGGAGAGTCTGGTATTTCGCGCCCCCGAAGGCCTTCGCATCACCGCCCTTGGCTTGATATTTCCCTTCGATGTAAGCGGCGGCCTTCTCGATGAACTCCAGCGTGCGGATGTAACAGATCTTCTCGTCGTCGTCCCAGGAAATGAAGCCGTGCTGGCCCATCATGATCGCCTTCACGGACGGGTTCGCCTTCGCGATCTCCTGCATGGCGAGGCCGAGTTCGAAGCCCGGGCGCATCCACGGCACGTAGGCCATTTCCCCGCCGAAGATCTCCTGCGTGAGTTTCTCGCAATTTGCGGAAGCGGCGATCGCGATGATCGCGTTCGGGTGCATGTGATCGACATGTTTTCCCGGCAGGAAGCTGTGCAGCGGCGTATCGATGGAGGACGCCCGCGGGTTGAGATTGAAGGTGGTGTGGAAGTACATCGCCACCATCTCGTCTTCCGCCTGGGACTTCAGGCCCTTGTCCGCCCGGCCCGCGTAAACCGATTGCAGCGCGATCAGCTTGTCCTGATAAAGGGAGGAGAAATTCTCGCGCTTGCTCGTGCGCAAGTCGCCGCCGGAGCCCTTCACCCAGAGCACCTCCTTGCTGCTGCCGTCCAAGGGGTCTTTTTCGATGATTTTCGAGGATGTGTTGCCGCCGCCGGTGTTGGTGATGCGCTGGTCCTCACCGAGGATATTCGAGCGATAGACGAGGCGGGCGACGGGATCGAGGGTGGCGGCGTGGGCGTCGTCCCACGAGTAGTTCACATGCTTGAAGTCGGCTGACATGGATCGTAAGAGCGTTTGCGATTGACGGCGCCGGGGTTTGGGTCACAAAACCCACGGAAGCAAGCAATTTCCCACACAATCCCACATGCTAGCCGCCGAACGTCAACGCAAAATTCTGGAGAGGGTGCGCCGGGATGGAACGGTTCGTACCACGGACTTAGCAAAAGATTTCATCGTCACGGAAGAGACCATCCGCCGGGATTTGGATTTGCTCGGCCGGCGTGGACATTTGAGGAGGACCCACGGCGGGGCGATGGATGCGACGGCCCCGCTGGGCGAACTTTCGCAGACGGAACGCGAGGCACGCCAGCTTGATGAGAAGATTTCCATCGGGCGGGAAGCCGTCCGCCTGATCTGCCCGCGGGAGACGATCCTGCTGGATGCTTCCACCACCGCTCTGGAGTTCGCCGGGCAGCTCCCGGGGGACATCCCGCTCCGCGTGGTGACTTACTCGCTGGCCGCGATCGAACGCCTGGCTGCCCAAGAGTCCAATCTGGAGCTGATCCAGCTCGGCGGCACCTACGAGCCCCGCGGCCGGCGCTTCTCCGGCATGCTCACGGAGAGCGCGTTGCGGGCGCTGCGGATCGACCGCTTTTTCTTCTCCGGCGGCGGCCTGGACCCCGCCCGCGGGATCAGCGAGCCCAATCCCGAGCAAGCGCGGCTGAAGCGCTTGATGCTGAAGCACGCGGAGTGGTCCTGCGTCCTGCTGGATCACACGAAGTTCGGCGTGCAGACGGATTTCTATTTCGCCGCGCCCGAGGAGGTGAACGCGGTGATCACCGACCGCGGCTCGAAGATCTACAGCAAGACGCACCTCAAGGACGTGCCCTACGAACTGAAGTTCGCGCGGTGATTAACCCTTCCGCGACCCCCTCCCTTCGGAGCCCGGAGGGTTCGATTTCCTGAAAACCCACCCATGCCCGTATTCCTCGCAATTGACCTCGGCGCCGGCAGCGGCCGCGTGATCGCCGGCATTTCCGACCTCGAGACCCTCCGCCTGGAGGAGATCCACCGCTTCGACAATCCGGGAACCGACCTGCCCGGAGGGTCCTTCTGGAACATCACCGGTCTCTTCCGCGATATCGTGGAAGGCCTGCGCCGCGGCGTGGAGAAGTATGGGAAGGACATCGTGGCCGTCGGAATCGATACCTGGGGCTGCGATTTCGGCCTGCTGGATTGCTCCGGTCGCCTGCTCGGCTTGCCCCACCAATATCGCGACGCCCGGCACGAGGGCATGCCTGCAGTGATGCACGCGAAAATTCCGGAAGCGGAAGTGTACGCGCAGACCGGCATCACCACGAACTTCTACAACTCCTCCCTCCACCTGCTGGCGGAGAAGCAAATCGCCTCCCCCGCCCTCACATCCGCGGACCAGCTTCTTTTCATCCCCGACCTGCTGGCTTTCTGGCTCTGCGGGGAGAAAGCGGTGGAGCGCACCATCGCGTCCACCTCCCAATTGCTCGACGCCGGTACGGGCGACTGGGCATGGGGCGTGATCGACGCACTGGGGCTGCCGCGCCGCATCTTCGGCAGGATCGTCGCGCCCGGCACGGTGCTCGGGAAGCTCCGCCCCGAAGTGGCCCGGGAGATCGGTATGGAGGACATCCCGGTGGTGGCCAGCGCCTCTCACGATACCGCCTCGGCCGTGGCAGGCATCCCGATGGAGGGGGATGACGCGCTGTGGCTGTCTTCCGGCACTTGGTCGATCATGGGGCTGGAAACACGCGAGCCGATCCGCACGCCGGAGGCCTTCGCCGCCCGCTGCTGCAACGAACTCGGAGTCGAAGGCACCGTGCGCTTCCTCAAGAACATCGCGGGACTCTGGCTGATCCAGGAGTGCAAGCGCCAGTGGGCGCTGGATGGCGACAACCTCTCCTACGCGGAGATGGCCAAGCTGGCCGAAGCGGCACCCTCCTTCTCCGCCTTCATCGATCCGGATGATGCGGTTTTCGCCTCTCCCGGCCGGATGCCTGCGAAGATCCAGGCATGGTGCGAACGCACCGGCCAGCAGGTGCCGCGGGACAAAGGCACGGTGCTGCGCGTCGCCTCCGAATCGCTGGCGCTAAAATACCGCACGATCTACGAGAATTTCTGCCGGCTCTCGGGCAGGCGGTTCGAGCGACTCCACGCGGGCGGCGGCGGCGTCCAGAATGCCTTCCTGGCACAGGCGACGGCGGATGCCTTGGGAATCGAGGTTATCGCCGGCCCCATCGAGGCCACGTCCTGCGGAAACATCGTGGTGCAAATGATCGCCACCGGCCATCTTCCGGACCTCGCGGCGGGCAGGCAATTGGTGAGGAATTCTTTCACCTTTGAAACCTACCGCCCGCAAGACCGCGAGAGGTGGCAGGCCACCTATGCCATCTTTGAACGCTTCATCGGCCGCTGAGCCCGTGGCGGCACCTCCTTCTTTATCCATCCCATGACCGATCCCGAACGCATCTTTGAAATGGACTTCCTCCGCGCCACGGAAGGGGCAGCCATCGTGGCCCACCGCTGGATGGGCCGCGGCGAAAAGGAAGCCGCGGACGCCGCCGCTTGCGACGCGATCCGGGGCATGTTCGACCTGATGGACATGCGCGGCGAAGTGGTGATCGGCGAGGGCATCAAGGACGAGGCTCCGGGCATTTTCAAAGGCGAGAGGGTCGGCACCTGGCTGGAGGGCTCGCCGCAATTTCACATCGCGCTCGATCCCGTGGACGGCACTACGAACGTCTCGAAGGGCATGGCGAATTCCGTCTCCTGCATCGCCGCCGCGATCCCCGTGGACGGGGAAGTCAGCGCCTTGGAAGACATCCCGGCCTTCTACCTCGAGAAGCTTTCTTACCCGGAGAAAGTCCGAAAGGCATTCATCGCCGACCCCAAGCTGCCGATCAGCGTGGAAGCTCCCACCGAGGAGGTCATCAAGATCACCGCTAAAATCCTCGAAAAGGACATCCGCGATATAGTCGTGATGATCCTGGATCGTCCCCGCAACCAGCCCTACATCGACGCCGTCCGCCGAACCGGCGCGAAATTACGGATGATCTCCGATGGCGATATCGCCGCGGCCATCGCTCCCGCGCTTCCCGAGAGCAACGTGGATCTCTACATCGGGATCGGCGGCGCTCCGGAAGGCGTGCTTTCCGCCGCCGGGCTCCGATGCCTGGGCGGTGGCTTGCAGGCGAAAATCTGGCCGAAGGACAGCCTCGAGAAGCGCGTGCTGATCGCGGAGGGCTACGAGAAACTCCTCGACCGCGTGTACCTGTCGAAGGACCTCGCCAAGGGCGACCGGATCCTCTTCAGCGCCACCGGCATCTCCGATAGCACCCTCCTGCGTGGCGTGGAAGTGAACGGCAAGACCGCCCGCACCCACTCCGTGCTCATGCGCGTGAAAAGCCGCACCGTGCGCTCGATCAAGGCGGCCCACGATCTTTCGTCGAAGACCTTCCGGCTGCGTTCCGCGAATGCCGAGGTGTTGCTGGTGGATTGACGCGGCTGCTCCGCGCGCCCATGGATGGGCAGCTTGCTGCTCTACCTCCACATCCCCTTCTGCCACCGGGTCTGCCCGTATTGCTCGTTCTACAAGCACACGCCGGGCGACACCCCCGTGGGCGAATTCGTGAATGCACTGCTGGATGAGGCCCGGCTGCGGCTGGCGGCCTTGGAGGAAAAGCCGCGCACCCTCTATCTCGGCGGTGGCACCCCATCGATGCTCTCGCCCACCCACCTGAAGCGGCTCTTCGGCGGCTTGGGCACGCTGCTCGATTTATCCTCGCTGGATGAAGTGACGATGGAGGCGAATCCCGCGACTTTTGACCTCGCGAAAGCCCGGCTGTTCCGCGAACTGGGGGTGACGCGGACTTCCCTCGGCATCCAGTCCTTCACGCCGCACGTGCTGGAGAAGCTGGGTCGCGAGCATACCGCCGGGGAAGCCGCGGAGTCGGTGCAAATCCTGCGCGAGGCGGACATGCCCTCCATCAACATCGACCTGATGTTCGCAATCCCGGGCCAGTCGGAGGCCGACTGGCGGAGCACCCTCGAGACCGCAATCGCCCTCCGGCCGGATCACATCTCCGCCTACAATCTGACCTACGAGGAAGACACCGCCTTCTTCGAATCCCTGCGGCGCGGCGAAGTCAGCGAAAGCGAGGATACCAACGCCCGCTTCTTCCTCCTGGCGGATGAATTGCTGCGCGGCGCGGGCTTCGAACATTACGAAACGTCGAACTACGCCCGGCGGGGCAAGCGCTCGTCGCACAATCGCGGTTACTGGCGCGGCGAGGATTACCTGGGCCTCGGTCCCTCCGCGGTTTCTACCGTCAGGGGTGTGCGCGTGAAGAACGTGGCAGATACCGCGGCCTACGTGAGGATGATCGCAAGCTTGGGAAATGCCGTGGTCGAGACCGAGGCGCTGGACGAGGAGCAGCGGCGGATGGAACGAATCGCCCTCATGTTGCGGACGGACGAGGGCGTGCCCTTGTCCCTCGTCGATCCGCAAGGGTTGGAACGGCTGACGGAACACGGGCTGGCCGAGATCCGCGCGGACCGGCTGGTGCTCACGCGGGCGGGCTCCCCCCTCGTGGATCCCATCGCGGCGGAGCTGGTGTGATCGGCTCCGGCACGAGCTACTTCCCTTTGGCGAGGACGCCATTCCAGAAGCCGGGCAGCCTCTCCATCAAGCGGTCCATCGCCTCCTTCTCCGTTCGTTTCGCCGCCCTCCGTTGCGCGGAGGAGATGTCCATCGCCATCGTCACGCCCTTGCTTTCCGCCCGTTCCTCCAGCACGCCGTAGATGTAACCGGTGCGGGCGTCCCTCACTATCAGGGTCGCGACGGTGGTGGTCTGATTGCTGACGGTGGGCGCAAAGCCCAAGCTGAGGATACTCAGGGGTTCGAAGGCATCCGAGGAGCGCCGTTCGGTCTCGATCCGGTAAACGGCCAGCAGGTCCGCTCCCAGCTTCAGCGCCTCGCGGTCCAGCTCGCGGTAGGAGTTCACGCGGGTGGCGAGGGCCACCCGGCCGAGTGGAACCATCGCCCGGACTCCCGGCAGAGCCGCCACCTTCGCCGCGTGCTCCGGATTCTCCGAGCCGCCGCCGGATACCAGGCGGAAGGAATCGTAGGCCGGCTCGATGCGGGCGATGGCTACCCGTGCGGGGAAAAGGACCGTCGGGCGCGCGTGAGGATGATCCTGAACGGCACCCGACGATCCCCCTGTCATGGGCAAGGAAGTTGAGGGCGGGGTGTGGTATTCGTTACACGAGGCCAGGGAGAGAACGGCCAGAGGGATGAGTATCTTGGGAGGCATATGCAGAAAATTGCATCGGGCCCTGCACGAGGGGAAATCGATAGGCCTGAAGGAAAGATCGGTTTTCCCGATGATATTTTGAAATTTGAGAATCCTCTTTTCTCCGGGTGCTCCGCCCGGTCTCACTGTCGGCGTGTCCGACGCCTACGACATCGCCCGCTCCCTTCTCTTCCGCCTCGATGCCGAAAGCGCCCACCACCTGAGCCTGCGCGGTCTCCGCGCCGCGGAGAAGACCGGGCTGCTGCGCCTCCTTTTCCCCGAGCCGGACTTCATCGCGCCGGTGGAAGTGATGGGCCTGCGCTTTCCGAACCGCGTCGGCCTGGCCGCAGGGTTGGACAAGGAGGGCAACACCATCGACGCCCTGGGCCGCCTCGGCTTCGGCTTCGTGGAAATCGGAACGATCACGCCCCGGCCCCAGGCGGGAAACCCCAAGCCACGCCTTTTCCGCCTGGTGGAGCACGAGGCGATCATCAACCGCATGGGATTCAACAATCCGGGCATCGCCGCGGGGGTGGAAAACGTTCGCCGGTCGAAGGCATTCCATGGAGTCACCGGTTTCAATATCGGCAAGAACAAGGACACGCCGAACGAGAACGCGGCGGACGATTATCTGGCCTGCCTGCGCGCCGCTTATCCCGTGGCGGATTATATCGCCGTGAACCTTTCCTCCCCGAATACCCCGGGGCTGCGGGACCTTCAGGGCGAGGAAGCTTCCGCCCGGCTGCTGGAACGACTGAAGAACGAGCAGGCTCTGTTGGAAAAGGAACACGGCAAGCGGGTTCCCCTGCTCTTCAAGGTGGCCCCGGATCTCGATCCCCCGCATGTCTCCTCCTTGGCGCGGGTTTTCCTGAATGGCGGCTTGGACGGGTTGATCGCCACGAATACCACCCTCGACCGCGCTCCGGTAGCGGGACACCCGCGCGCGGACGAAGCGGGCGGGCTTTCGGGCCGGCCGCTAACGGCGCGCAGCACGGAGATCATCCGGGCCTTTGCGGGCGAGTTCGGCGGTCGGATCCCGATCATCGGAGTGGGCGGTATTTCCAGCGCCACGGATGCGGTGGAGAAAATCGAAGCCGGGGCCAGCCTCGTGCAGATCTACTCGGCCTTCATTTACAAGGGGCCGCGTTTGATCCGGGAGTGCGTTGAGGCGCTCGCACGCATGCCCGGGTGAATAAAGCGATGGCTTTTTTCGTCGTGGGAGGCGGAGCGATTCCCCCTTGCGCGAGCGCATTTCCGGCGGGATTTGTCTCACGAACCTGAATCATACCATCGAACCATGAAGACATCCCTTGCTCTCCTTGCCGCTGTGACCGCCTTCCTCGGCACGAGTTGCCAGAATTACGGCCCGAATGCCAACCGCGGGGCCGCCACCGGCGCGCTGATCGGTGCGGGTGCCGGCGCGATCATCGGGAACCAGTCGGGTCGCCCGCTGGAAGGAGCCGCCATCGGTGCCGCAGCCGGCGGTGTGGCAGGCGGAGCCTACGGTCACGCCCGTGACCAGGAGTATCGCGGCTATTGATCCGACGGGGCTAGTCCCTTGATTTCCCTTGCCGGACAGGCCATCACGGGCCTGTCCGGCATTTTTGTCGGATGATTCCGGGCGGCGGCGCCTCTACTTCACCTAGCCAGCGATGTTCATGATGCGACTTCCCACCCTCTTCCTCGCGACCTTTTTCGCCGCTTCCGGCACCCTATGCGGTCCGTTGCGGGCGCAGGAGGCACTTTCCGGTCCTTTCGGAGGTGCGGCGAAAAAGGAGGTCTCCGCCACCGCCGAAGTGGTCGCGGAGGTGCTGGAAATCGCGCCGGGCGAGCCCTTCCGGGTGGCGCTCAAAATCACCCACGCCCCGCACTGGCACACCTATTACGTGAACCCGGGGCAGGTCGGCTTCCCGCCTTCGATCGAGTGGGAATTGCCGGAGGGTTTTGAGGCCGGGGATCTTCAATTTCCTGTACCCACCGTAGGCACCTTTTCCGGCGCTCCTTTCTACGGTTATGAAGGCGAAACTTGGTTCCTCCAGACCATCACGGCTCCCGCCACGCTGAAGCCCGGGGAAACCGTCACGCTCTCCGGCGATGTCTCCTGGCTGGCCTGCAAGGAACAGTGCATCCCGGGCGATGCCGCGGTGAAGCTGACGCTGCCGGTGGCCGCTTCCGCCGCGCCGAATCCCGCCACGGCCGAAGGCTTCGCCAAGGCGGATGCGGCGATGCCGTTGGAGACAACGGCCTGGAGCGTGGAAGCCACCGGAATGGGCGACACCGTGACCATCCGGATGACGCCCGCGGATGGAGCGGTGAGCGAGCTGAAGGGCGTGCATTTCTTCAGCAGCGACTCGCTGGAGGACGCGTCGAAGCCTCAGGAGCTGAAGAAGGACGGGGAAGCCTGGACCCTGAGCTTCCCCCGCCATCCGGAAACCGATCCGAAGCCGATCCTCGTCTCCGGCATCCTGAAGGCCGATAGCGGCTGGATCGCGGGCAATCCTTCCAAGGGCCTGGCCCTGAAGGAAATCGCAATCTCCGCCCCGGTGGCCGCGGCTCCGGAAACGGCCGCAGCCCCGATTGAGGCGCCGAAAAAGACGGCGCTGCCCCTGACCCTGCTACTGATGTTCGTGGGCGGCTTGATACTCAATCTCATGCCCTGCGTCTTCCCGGTGATCGGCTTGAAAATCATGGGATTCGTCCAACAGGCGGGGCACGACCGCAAAAAGGTGATCAGCCACGGGCTGATCTTCACCGCCGGGGTGCTGGTGTCTTTCTGGATCCTGTGCGCGCTGATGCTGGCGGGCGGAATCCGCAACTGGGGCGGCCAATTGCAGAACCCTTGGGTGGTCCTTTCCCTGCTTCTCGTGATGCTGGTCTTCGCCCTGAGCATGTTCGGCGTGTTCGAGCTGGGGGCATCCGCCACGGGCGTGGGCAGCAAGCTCTCGAACCGCGAGGGCCTCTCCGGCACCTTCTTTTCCGGCGTGCTGGCCACGGTGGTGGCCACTCCCTGCTCCGCGCCTTTCCTCGGCACCGGCCTGAGTGCCACGGTGCAATTGCCGACGCCGCTTTTCGTCCTGAGCTTCACCTGCATGGCGCTGGGCCTGAGCCTGCCCTACCTGCTGCTCTCCTTTTTCCCGAAGCTGGTGGACAAGCTGCCGCGTCCCGGGCCTTGGATGGAATCCTTCAAACAGGGCATGTCCTTCCTCCTCTTCGGCACGGTGGCCTACCTCGCCTGGGTGTATATCCTCCAGGTGGGCGACCAACTGGCGGGGCAAAAGAGCCTCCATGTCCTGATCGGCCTCACGATCATCGCGGCGGGTTTCTGGATCTACGGCCGCTGGGCGGTCCCTTACCGGACGCCAAAGGCCCGCGGAATCGGCCGGGTGACCGCTGCCGTCTTCATTCTCGGCGGGGCGCTGCTGGCGAAGCCCTCCCCTACCCCTCAGGTGATGGCGAACGCCCCCGTCATCCAGTGGGAGGAGTGGTCGCTCGAAAAACAGCAGGCGCTGCTGAAGGAAGGAAAATCCGTGTACGTGGACTTCACCGCGCGCTGGTGCCTGACGTGCCAGACCAACAAGGCGGCGGCGTACACCGAAGAAACCGCACGGCTTTTCCAGATCCACGGCATCGTCGCGCTCAAGGCCGACAAGACCGTGGACAAGCCGGAAATCGACGCGGAACTCAACCGTCTCGGCCAAGTCGCCATCCCGGTCAATGTCCTCTACGTCAAGGGCGACCCGAAGCCGCACATCACGCAAACCATCCTTACCTCGGGATACCTGCAGGGCTTCGTCCGCCAGCGCCTGGGAGACGGCCCGGTGCAGCCTTGATAGCCCCCTGTTCAAGCCACGAAAAAAGGACTCCCCCCAAGGGGAAAGTCCTTTTGGAAATCAGCAAGATACGGCCGATTAGCCAATTTCGGTGCGGCCGGAAAGCTGGGCACCCTCCTCCATCGAGAACATCTTGGCCTTGATGTCGCCGTCGAGGCGGGACTTGGCCTTCAGTTCGCAGCGCTCGCCGGTGATCTTGCCCTCGACCTTGCCGAAGACCTTCACGTCGCCGGCGGTGACGTTGCCCTTGATCATGGCGTTCTCGCCGATGGTGACGCGGCCCTTTTCGGAGATGATCTCGCCTTCGATCTTCCCGTCGATGATCATATCGTTGGAGAAGCGGATGGAGCCGGTGATCTCGATCCCGCTCGCGAGCACGTTCGTTGCATTTGCCATGATGGGGGATAATTCAGCAGAGCCCCGGCGGCTTGGCAATCGGATTCCCCCGGGATCATGGTCCTTCCCGGGTCCGAATTTTTCCGTGCAGGATGCCTGCCTTTCCCGCTAGAAAGCGGCGGAAGCCTACGTTTTTCACCCATGCCACGCGTCACCATCACCGTCCCGGATCGCAATCCGCAACCGTACCGTTTCCAGCTCGATCGGCAGGCGGTCAATATGGGCCGGGGAAGCGACAACGACATTGTCATCGAGGACGGCTCCGTTTCCGTGCGCCACGCGGTGATGGAGCGGATCGAAGGCGGCTACCAATTGCGCGATCTGGGCTCGACGAACGGGATCAAGCTGGAGGGTGAGGTCATGCCCCTGATCCCCCTGCGCCACGGCCTGTCCGTGCGGATCGGCGATGTGGCCTTCGATTTCACCCTGAGCGACGACGAACGCGACGCGCTGGCCCGGGAAAAGCCCTTGCAGGAATCTCCCATCATCAAGGAATCCGCGCTCGACGCACCGAAGAAAGGCCCGATGCGGCCCGCCCCGGGTGCCGCGCCGCGCCACGTGGTGTACGAGACCCAGCCGAGCGCCTCGGCCAGCTTCTTCATGACGCTGCTTTTCCTGATCCTCGCGGCAGGTGCTTTCTGCGTGGGACTTTCCATCCGGCATCAGAAGGAAACCGGTCGCTCGCTGCTGCGGGACATCCAAGGCTCCGCGGCAGGAGTTCCCGTGCCGACGCCCGATGCGAAGGAGGAAGCTCCCGCACCGGCCCCGGCGGAATAGAAGCCGCTCGCTGCACCCTCACTCCGTTTCGTCCACCGTCTCGTCCCGCTGATAGATCGGGAGCTGGCGGTACGGCACCGTGAAGGCGAGCACCATCATGCAGGTGCCGTAGATGCGGCCGGCCTCGCGACTGTTCCAGGAGCCGTCCCCGGACTGCTTTTTCAAATAGGTGTCGTACATCCAGGCGGCATATTCGTGCCAATAGCGGCCGCCGATCTGGAAGGTTCCCTGGGCGTTGTAGTAATTCCCGTAGAACTCGAACTGGTCGCCGGGGAGATCGCGGAAAGTCTTCATCACGTAGTCCGCCGCGCGCGTCGTCTCGCCGGTCCCGTGCCGCCCGCACAGCTCCAGGCAGAGCAGGCCCATGCCGGTCAGCGATCGCGCGTGATCGTGGCGGTCCATGTAGCCGAAGCTGCCTTCCTTCGGGTCCTGATGCCGCCTGAGATAGGAGACGGCGTCGGCGATCGCCTGGTCCGGCACCGCTGCGCCGTTGAGCTTCGCCGAGCGCAGCGCCATGAGCGCCCAGCCGCTGCAGGAGGTATCGCTGTCCGAGGAGCCCGGATGGTAGCGCCATCCGCCCTGATGACGCTCGTCCTTATCCACCGCCTGTGCCTCCAGGATGAGCTTCAGGGCCCGCGGGAGAGCTGCGGCGATCTTC
>CAMPGU010000036.1 GCA_946885645.1 uncultured Haloferula sp. | reverse complement strand
CCTTGCGCATCTCCTCCGGCTTCAGGCGCGTCAGGTCGCGGCCTTTGAAAAGCACCTCCCCTTGCAGGATCTTGCCGGCGGGTTGCGGGAGCAGGCGGATCAGGGACATCGCCGTGACGCTCTTGCCGCAGCCGGACTCACCCACGATGCCGAGCGTCTTGCCCCGCTCCACCTCGAAGGAAACCTGATCGACGGCGCGGATCAGCCCGCCCTCCGTATCGAAGGCGGTGATCAGATCGCGGACCTGGAGCAAGGGTTCGGACATCGGCTCAGTTTTCGGCGGGAGGAGGAGTCGCGTTCATCTTCCGGTGCTGGTCGAAGATCAGGTTTCTCTCCGGGAAGGTCCTGCCGCTCGTCATCGCCTCCAGGGTGTCCTTCTTGACCTCCGGATCGATCCAGTGGACGTGGTTCATCTCGGGCTCGTTGCCCAGGCGGACGTTGAAGTTCTCCGGCCAGCGGACCCAACGCCAATAGCCGACGCGGTAGAAGGGGCGGCGGATGGAAGGCACCCAGACCGCACGCTCGTGGAAGATCTCCTCCAGCTTGTAGCTGGTCTCGCGGATCACCTCCAGGCTGCGGGCGTTGCGGTTTTCCTCAAGCAGCTTGTCCACTTCCGGGTCGGCGAAAACGCTGATGTTGTTCGTCATCGGCCGCGGCTTGCGGGTGCCCGGCTCGTAGGCGTCCTTCGAATGGAAGCCCTGGTAGTAGTCCGGAAAGGGCAACTGGTTCTGGAAACCGGTGAAGGCGATCTCGTGCTCCTTCCTCGATACCTTTTGGAAAGAAGCGGTGGGGTCCATTGCCTCGAGCTTGAATTCCACCCCCGCGCGCAGTGCCTCCTCCTTGAGGCGGAGCAGCACCGGGATCCACACCGGCACCCGCGGGAAGCTGATTGTGAACGACAGGCGCCGGCCCTGCGAATCCCGCAGCACGCCGTCCGGTCCCTGCTCCGTGTAGCCCGCGCGGGCAAAGGCCTCGCGCGCCAGCTTCACCGAGTAGGGCCGGGTCTTGAGCGTCGGGTGCGACATCTCGCCGTACCCCTCGTTCAGGAGATTCAGGCGCTGCCCGTCCCCCCGGAAATCGAGGTCGATCACCTTCTGCCAGTTGGAGGCATGCTGGAGGCCGATCCTCACGTCCAGATTGTCCAGCGGCGGGCGGCTGAGGTTGAAATACAAGCCGCGGGAAACGGCGGGGTACTCGTTGTAGAAGGTGGCCTTCTCGACGTAGCCGTTGAAGACCTTGTCCACCTCCGTCTTCTCATACCACTGGTTCGAGTCGCCGATGAGATAGACGTCGATGTCCCCGCGCAGGAAGAGCTGGAAGACCTTCGAATCGTCGCGCACCTGGAGGTACTCGATGCGGTCGGGATTGAAGCGGTGTTTGAAGTATTTCTTGTCCTTCGCCCACCAGTCTTGGACCCGGGTCAGGGCGATGGAGCGGCCTTTCAGAATGTCTTCCTCGCGGATGCGGTAGGCACCGGTGGTCGGGCGCGGACGCCAGGCGTAGCGGGATTCGAAATCCGGCCCGAACTCGCGGTAGAACTCCTCCTGGAACGGCGCGATGAAGCCGGCGAATCCCTCTGCCAGCGGCTTCGGCGTGGCCAGGCGGATGCAGAGGTAATCCTTTCCGTAGCTGGCGATGCCCCAGTACTGCTCGCCGTAGTAGGCGCGGTAGAAAGGCTCGGTGAGGTAGGGCGAGAGATAAACGTAGAAGGTCATCATCCAGTCGCCGGAGGTCACCTCGCGGCCGTCCGACCACTTCGCGTCGTCGTCGATATGGAAGTAAACCGTCTGGCCGTCCGCAGCCACCGACCAGCGGTCGGCGAGGTTCGGGATGACGTTCCCCGTTTCCGGATGGAAGCTCGTGAGGGCGAGTTCGATGTCGTCCCAATGGTAGCTGCGGAAGGAATTGTTCGCCTCGCGCCCGCAGGAGCGGATGGTCGGCGGATAGCCGCCGCCGGGGATGTAGCTGTGGAAGGTGCCGCCCTTCTTCGCCTGCGGGGAGCCCAGCTCGGGCTCGTCGAGATTCGAGGTCCACTGGAGGTCCTCCGGCAGGTCCTCCTCGGTGAAGAATTCAAAGTAGTCCGGCCGCTGCTGGCGCCGGAGGATGTCGTCGAGCTCGCGCTGTTTATCGGCGCGGCTGGTGTCCGGCAGATCCCCCGCCATTTCCTTCTCCAGCTCTACCCTGCGCTTGGCCATGGCTTCCGCGACCCCGGCGTTGTAGCGCTCGTAGAAGGCTTCGCGCTCGGCGGTGTTGTCGAAGGGTTGGACCTCGACGGCCTTCTTGCAGGAGGGGGCGGCGGCCCACACCAGGGCCGCGATGGCTGGCATGAGGAGGCGCGTCATTGGTAGGTGGTGAATTTCTTGGGATCGTAGGCCTCGCGGATCGCTTCGCCCACGAAAGTGATGAGGAGCAGCACGAAGACCATCATCCCGAAGACGGAGCTGACGATCCATGGCGAGGAAAGATTCGAGGTGCCGTCATCCAGCAAGCGTCCCCAGCTCGGATATTTTTCCGGCAAACCGAAGCCGAGAAAATCGAGCGCCGTCAAAAGCGTGGCCAGACCCGCGATGCTGAAGGGCAGCAGGGTCACCAGGGTGGCGATGGAATTCGGCAGGATGTGGCGGAAGATCACCCGCGCGGTACTTGCTCCCTGTACGCGCGCCGCGGCCACGTAGTCCCGCGCCTTTTCCCGGTAGGTGGTGGTGCGCAGGTAGATCGAGACGCCGATCCAGGAGAAGATGCAGAAGATCAGCAGGACCCGGATCAGCGTCACCTTGTCGAGGCCGATATTTGCGGTGAGGATCATGACGATCAGCAGGAAGGGCACGTTGCTCAGCACCTCTTCCACCCGCTGGGCGACAAGGTCGAACCAGCCGCCGTAGTAACCCTGGAGACAGCCGATGAGGATGCCGATGCCATAGGTGAGCACGACGTAGAGGACGGCCGCCTTGAAAATGAGCTGCATGCCGCCGTAGATCTGCGCGGCGATGTCCCAGCCCTTGGAATCGGTGCCGAGCAGGTGCGTGGTCTCCCACTCTCCGAACGAGGGGGGCGCGGGCGAGTAGATCAATTCGATCCACGAACCGGCGGGGACCTGCCCGGCATCGCCGGTGACCCCGGATTCGGCCAACGACCCTGCCCTCCACTCCTCCCGGCCGGCGAAGTCCCCTTTCTCGTCATAAACGGAAGTCGTGCCGTCGCGGAGGCCCTTCCGGAAACGGGCGGAGCGCACGATCACGGTGGAATCGTCCTCCCGGAATTGGCTGGCTTGGCCGTCGTAGGGCTCGCGATCGCCGGGCCGGTGCAATTTGCCGTCAATTTCCACGAGGGTCCGGCGCACCACCTCGTCCGAATCGAAGGTGGGGTCCCAAGGGATCGGCGCGAGGACGACGAGGTTCCCCGACTTCTGCTCCTGGAATTTGGTCCGCAGATCCCGGTAGTTCGCTTCCTGGTCCCCGGTTCCCCCGAAGTACTTGTCGCTATAGCCTTCCTCCCGGAACGCCGGGAAATACCAGGTGCCATCGTATTTGAGGGCGAGCGCGCGCTTGCCGACCAGCGCCTGATCGAGCATCGCCAGCAGCACCAGCAACATGAGGAGCTGGAAAGACGTCCAGCCGCGGCCGATCGAGCGGAAGCGCCCGAGGCGGCGGAGCGTCAGTGGATTCCACTGGAACTTCCCGCCGAAGACCATCAGCAGCAGCCCGGCGAGGATCGACAGGCCGCAGAGCGAGTAGCCGACGATGTCGCCTTGGTTCTCCCGCAGCCAGCGCAGGTTCGCGGGGATCAGGCGCAGGTTTGCGATGCCGTCCACCAGGTGGCCCTTTTCCGGTGCCTCGAAGATCTGGTCCGGCGTGGCCGTGAAGGAGAAAAACCAGCGCAGCGATGGCAGCGCGAGGCCATGGTAGTGGGAGGCCGCGGCAAGGATCGCCACGAGCAGGAGCAGAAGACCGGCTTTTCGGGGAAAGGTCATGTCACTTGTAGCTGACCCTCGGATCCACCACGGCCACGGAGAGGTCCGACAAGACATTGCCGATGAGCATCAGTACCGATGAAAAGAAAACGACGCCCATGATGAGGGGTTCGTCGCGCTCCAGGATCGCGCTGAACTGGAGAAGACCGAAGCCGTTGATGTCGAAAACCTTTTCAATCAGGATTGAGCCTGTCACCAGCAGCGCCACGTTGTTTCCGAAGGTGGTGGCGATCGGGATAATCGAGTTCCGGAAGGCGTGGCGGAAGACCGCGCGGGGGAAGGACACGCCTTTCGCCGCCGCGGTGCGCACGTAGTCCGCGGCCAGATTGTCCATCAGATTGTTCTTCATGAGCATGGTCATGAAGGCGAAGCTGCCGATGAGGTAGCAGATCAGGGGCATGAAGGCGTGATGCAGCACGTCCTTTACCTTGCCTGCGGCGGAGAGGGTCTCGAAGTCATCCCCGATGAACCCGCGCAAGGGGAACCAGCCCAGCTTCGCGCCGAAATAGACGATCATGATCGATCCGAGGGCGTAGCCGGGCACGGCATAGCCCGCGAAGACGGCGATCGACGAGACGTTGTCCAACCAGGTGCGGTGGCGGATCGCTTTCAGGATCCCCAGCGGCAGGCAGAGGCCATAGATGGCGATCATGCTGGCGACGCCGTAGAAAATGGAAACCGGCATCCGCTGGAGGATCATGGACCACACCGGATCCTGATACTTCGAGGAAGCGCCGAGGCTCCCTTGCAGGAGGCCGTCGTAATCGGATTTGAAAATCACCGCGCGATGCCCGGGCATTTTCGGGAGCTCCACCCCTTTGACCCACTTGCTCCAGCGCTTGGCCTGTTCCTCGGGCGTGCGCAGGCGCACGTTCCAGCCGGTCGCGTCGAATTTGTCGTCGGGGACGATTTTCACGTTCCCCTCGTCGTCGCGCTCCACGGTGGCCAGATGCACGGTACCCGGCACGGGGATCTTCACCTGCTTCTCTCCGGCGGGAAACTCCTTGCCCGCTTTCGTATTCTCGAAATCCCGGGGCACGATGCCGAGCCATTCCGCATAGGCGCGCGGTACGCTCTTGTCCCGGTTGAATTTTTCCTCCAGCTCCAGCACCTGGGCGGCGGTGAGGGAAAAGCCGGACTCCGCGCGGGACCGCTTCGCCTTCGAGTCCCCGCCCATCAGGGAAGCGAGGCTCTGCTCGAGAGGACCGCCCGGTGCCAGCCGGTTCACCGCGAAGACCAGTGCCGTGATCCCCAGCAAGGTCAGCGGGATCAGCAGGAGGCGGCGCAGGAAATAGGCTTTCAAATGCTGGCTTTTCGGGGACGGCTCCGGCGGTTCTAGCGAACCTCCCCCGCCTTGCAAGTTCCCTCGGGCGAAAGCCGCCGCTTTGACAGAATTCCCCGCGAAAGCCGCCAAACCCGCCAAAGCAGCCGATTGGTTCAAAATTTCCCTGCAATCCCGGCGCGGGACACGCTAGTGCTCGGCCACGCATGATTCGAGTCGCCCCTTTCCTTCTTGCCGCCCTCCTCTGCCTGACCGGCTGCAACAGGGAAGAACAGCTCGGTTCGGGGGAAACCCTGGTCGAGAAGGCGAACCGCGAAGGAGTCCTGATCATGGGCAACTCCAACGAGCCCAAGGGACTGGATCCCCAGGTCGTGACCGGGGTATTGGAAAGCAACATCCTGCGCGCGCTTTTCGAGGGCTTGGTGTCCGACCATCCCAGCGAGGATGCGACCGTGCTGCCCGCGGGAGCCGAGGTCCTGGAACCCGATGAAACGGCCACGGTCTGGACCGCCAAGCTGCGCCCGAATGGGAAGTGGTCGGACGGAATGCCGGTGACGGCGCACGACTATGCCTTTTCCTACCAGCGTATCCTTTCGCCGGAATTCGCGGCGAAGTATGCGGAGATGCTTTATTTCTTGAAAGGCGCGGACCGTTTCAACAAGGGCGAGACCACGGATTTCAAGGAAGTGGGAGTGGAGGTCGTCGATGATCTCACGCTGCGCCTGACCCTCCGCGGGCCCACTCCTTACTTCCCGCAGATCCTGAAACATTACACCTGGAATCCGGTGCCGCAGCATGTCGTGCTGAGACATGGCACGATGACCCAGAAGGGTAACGCCTGGTCGAAGCTCGGGAACATCGTTTCCAACGGCCCTTACCGGCTCAAATCCTGGCGTCGCAACGATCACCTCGAAGTGGAGCGCAACCCGCAATATTGGGGCGCGGACAAGGTGACCCTGAACGGGGTGCGCTTCCTGCCGATCAACAATTCCTACACGGAGGCGCGCATGTTCCGCGACGGGCTGATGCACGTGACCTACACGGCACCCCCCGAAATCGTGGACCTGATGAAAAAGGAGAATCCTTCGGTGCTCCGGCAGGAGCCCTACGTCGGCACGCTTTTCTTCCGTTGCAATACGAAGCGCAAGCCGCTGGACGACCAGCGGGTGCGGCGGGCCCTGAACCTCGCTTACAACCAGCAGGAAATCTGCAGCAAGATCCTGCGGGGCTACAAGCCGGCCTACGGGATGACCCCGCCGATGGCGGGCTACGATACCCCCCGCGCCATTAGCTACGATCCGGAGACCGCCCGGCGCCTGCTGGCGGAGGCGGGCTTTCCCGGCGGGAAGGGCTTCCCGCGGCTGAAGATCCTCATCGCGAGCCGGGAAACCGCCGCCACCGTGGCCCAGGCCGTGCAGGCGATGTGGCGCAAGGAACTCGGAATCGAGGTGGAGATCGAGAACAAGGAATGGACGGCCTATCTCGCGGCCATGCAGGAATTCGACTACGATCTCGCATCCTCCGGGTGGATCGGCGACTACCTGGATCCCCTCACCTTCCTGGAAATGTGGACGGGCGGGAACGGGAACAACCTGACGGGCTGGTCCAGCAAGCCCTACGAGGAGCTTCTCCAGAAGTCCCACCAGGAGCCCGACGCAGCCAAGCGCTACAGCCTGCTGCGCGAGGCGGAGACGATCATGACCGCCGAATCCCCCACCCTGCTGATCGCCTGGTACGCCCGCAACTACCTGATGGCCCCTTCCGTGGAAGGCTGGCACCCCCTCTTGCTCGACAATCACCCTTACGACGTGCTGCACCTGCGCTCCAAGTGATCCCCTGCCATGACCCGCATCATCCTCAGCCGCCTGTTCCAAGGCTTCGTGACCTTGTTCATCCTGGTCACGATCACCTTCTTCCTCGTGCGCATGATGCCGGGAAGCCCCTACACCGACGAGAAGGCGCTGCCGAAGCACATTCTCGAACAACTGAAGTCTTACGTGGGCTTGGACCAGCCGCTGCCGGTCCAGTACTTCAACTACTTGAAAAACCTCATCGTGGAGCAGGACCTGGGGATCCTCCTGAAGCGGGAGGGCGTGAAGGTGTCTGAAATCATCAACCAATCCTTCCCCGTCTCCGCATTCCTCGGGGTGCTCTCGATCGGCATCGCGCTGCTCGTGGGGCTTCCCGCCGGGGTGATCGCCGCGGTGAAGAAGAACGGGCCGCTCGACTATGCCTGTCTGGCCGCCGCCATGACCGGGATCTGCCTCCCGAGCTTCGTGATCGGTCCCTTGCTCGCGGTTTCCGCGGGCCTCGGGCTGAAGTGGCTGAACGTGGCCGGCTGGAACAGCCCCACGGACTGGATCATGCCCGCCTTGACGCTGGGGATGGTGAATGCCGCCTACATCGCCCGCCTCACCCGCGGCGGTATGCTCGATGTGCTCAACCAGGACTACATCCGCACCGCGCGGGCGAAGGGCGTGCCGGGATTCAGGATCGTCACCCGGCATGCCATGCGCGGCGGCTTGATTCCGGCGGTGGCCTTCGTGGGCCCCGCTTTCGCGGGCATGATTTCCGGATCCTTCGTGATCGAGACCATCTTCCAGGTCCCGGGAATGGGGCAGCATTTCGTGAATGCCACCACCGACCGCGAGTATTTCCTGATCCAGGGCCTCGTGCTCTTCTACGGCTTCCTGATCGTGGGTGCGAACCTGCTGTCGGACCTGGCCCAGATCGCCCTCAACCCGCGCCTGCGCGCCGCAGCCTGATCCTTCACTCTCCCATGTCTCAACCGATCGAAAAGGGTTCCTCCATGTGGCAGGATGCGTGGCACCGGCTGTCCCGCAACAAGGCGGCGATGCTCGGCTTGTGGTTCCTCGTGCTGATCGTCCTGCTCTGCTTCCTGGGCCCCCTGATGCCCTTTATCAAGAGCCCGACGGCGATCAACCTGGACAGCGCCGGAGCCGCCCCGGATGCCGAGCACTGGCTGGGCACCGATCAACTCGGCCGGGACGTGATGTCCCGGGTGCTCTATGGCGGCCAGATCTCCCTGCTGGTGGGATTCGTGGCCACCGCCGTGGCCGTGCTCATCGGCCTGGTTTACGGAGCCGTATCGGGGTATTTCGGCGGCAAGGTGGACGACCTGATGATGCGCATCGTGGATATCCTTTTCGCGCTGCCATTCCTGGTGCTGGTGATCCTCTTCTCGCTGGTGGTCGATAAGCCCGCTTCCGACTTCACCGAATGGGTGATCCGCACGACGGGCTGGAGCCGGGACAAGGTGGCCCCCATCACCACGCTCATCCCCCTTTTCATCGCCATCGGTGCGATCGGCTGGCTGACCATCGCACGGATCGTGCGGGCCCAGGTCATCACCTACAAGCAGCAGGAATTCGTGGAGGCGGCCCGCTCTCTCGGTCTGGGTCACCTCCGCATTCTCTTCCGCCACATCCTGCCGAACGTGGTGGGCCCCATCATCGTCTATACCACGCTGGCGGTGCCGGGCATCATGCTCCTGGAGAGCGTGCTTTCTTTCCTGGGCCTGGGAGTGCAGCCGCCGAACAGTTCGTGGGGGATCTTGATCAAGGAAGGTGCCGACCGCATGGAGACCGACATGGGGCTGCTGATCTATCCCGCCTTCTTCTTCTCGAGCACCCTTTTCGCGCTCAATTTCCTGGGGGACGGCCTGCGGGATGCGCTGGACCCCAAGGCGGCGAAGGACTGAAGCGGTAGCAGTTTCCGGAGGCTAGGAAGCCCCTGCAACGGCCTCACCGCGGTGCACGACCATCTGCGGGAAGGGAATTTCCCAGCCGTGCTCGTTGCAGGCCTCCAGGCAAGCCTGCTGGATCATCCGTTCGAGGGCCGCATATTTCGGGGCAGCTTCCCCGTCGAAGTCGGCGAGGATCAAGTAGTCCAGCGAGCTCGCGGCTGCCCCCTTGAACTCCGCCTTCACGGAGCGCACGTGCTCGCGTCCGAGGGCTTCCACCAGGTGCTTGTGAACGGCTTCCTTGAGAATCTCGGTCACCGTGGAAGTGGCGATCGCGCGGTGGCCGTAGCCGATGCCGAAGGTGCTGGTGACGCGGAAGCCGCGTGAGAGGTTTTCCGGACACTGCTCGAGGAAATCGGGCGTGGGATAGGTCTTCAGGCTGCCGCCCAGGCGCAGGACCACCACCTGATCCGGCGTCTGCTGGATCACCTTGCCGAAACAGCCGTCGTTCAAGCGCGTCCAGTCGTTCTCCTTGGTCGGGAACCACGGCTCCTTCGGATCGGACGGCCGGGAATGGAGAGGGAGCAACTCCTTCACCGGCAGGCGCATGGTACCGCCGGTCAGATCGGGATTACTGAAATCGCAGTACATATTCAGCGCGTCCACCCGCCACGGGATGCCGTCGTAAATCAGCCGCTCTCCCTGACGGACGGAGCCGAGGTTCAGGATCACCTTGATCTGATCGATGTAAGGCGGCAGCGCCCGCTTCGAAGCCCACAGCACTCCCAGGATGAAAATGATCGCGATGGCCAGCATGAGCCAGTCGCCCTTCAGATAGAAAACCAGCGTGGCAGTAAAGAAGGCCAGCACCACCGAGGCACCCGCCACGATGAGATCCGCGGAGCGCGCGACGAGGCCGCCCCCGCCCTTCTTCCGGTGGAGCGGGCTGAATTTCCGGACCGCGACGTAGATCCTCCGGGTGAGAAGATAGACCCCCAGCGCGAGGCCGAACGCCATCAGGAGATTCAGCCCGCGGCTGCGCCAGAAGTCCGAGAACATGCCGGAGACCGCTTCCCATGCGGAGGGGGTATTCCGCTCCCGCTCCTCGATCTGGCGGGTGAGGGTATCCGTCTGGCTGGCAGCTTCGTCCACGCGGCTGGTCCAGAGCTTGCGGGCGCTCTCGAGCTCCTTTTTCACCCCGGCGTCGTCCACCGGTCCCAGCGCGGCTTGCACCCGGCCCAGCGCGGCGCGCGCCACCTTTTCCCGCTCCTGCCAGACCCGGAGCTCCGAGCGCAGCTCCTCCATCTCCCGCGGCTTCGCCGTCGCCTCCCGCAAGCCGTTGAAAAGCGGCTTCAGCAGGTCCTTGAATTCGTTGTCGAAGCTCGCCTCCTTTTCCGCCGCGCTCAGGTAGGCCTTGTCCTCCACCCCGGTCGCCACGATCCTGAAATTCTCGCGGAGCTGGCGCAGGCGCTCGCGCTGGGCATCCACCCGCTCGGTAATCTCCTTTTTCGCCTCCTCGGTGTCCGCCTTCACGAGCTCCGCCCGCAATACCGCAAGCTCCTTCTCCGCCGTCTGCACCGCCGGCACCATGCCTTCCAGCGTCTCCAGGTTCTTGGCGACATCCGCCGGCGGCGGCATGGCCTCCGGCTTCTTCTGGGCGAGCGCGCTGCCCGTGAGAAGGAGGATCGCCGATAATCGCGGGAACATCATGCCACGGAGCCTATTACGGCTGCGGGGGAGCTTGCCAGCAAGTAGCGCAAGGTTTCGCCCTGCGTACGCTTCCCTTCAACCGACCCGCCCCTGCCACGCCCACAGGGTGGGATCCAGCTCCGCCCGGGCGGCCTCGATCAGGGGGGCACCATCGGCAGCCGCTTCCAGCACCGCGAACATCGTCGATCCGGAGCCGCTCATCAGTGCCCCGGCCACCTCCGGCCGGCGCAGCAGCCAGGCCTTCATCTCCGCCAGGAACAGGTGCTTCTGAAACACCGGCCGCTCCAGGTCGTTCACCAGCTCTCCCCAAGGAAAGTTTTGAGGCCCATAAGGGATGCCGGGCAGCTCCCGGGAGGCGGTCCAGCGCTTGTAGGCATCGGGCGTCGCCACGCCGAAATCCGGCTTCAACAGGACCACGTTCAGATCCGGCGGATCCCCGGCAGCTTCGATCCGCTCTCCCCGCCCGCTCGCACGCGCGGCCGGCGGTCCTAGGAAAAAGGGAATGTCCGAGCCCAGGGTGGCGGCGATTTCCATCAGCCGCTCCGTCCCCAGCGCATCGCCGTTCAGGCGGTCCAGCGCTCGCAGGGTAGCCGCGGCATCGCTGCTGCCGCCACCGAGCCCGGCACCGTGAGGGACCCGCTTTTCGAGATGGATGGCAAGCGGTCGAGCCAATCCTGCCGCAGCGCGGTAGGCGGCGAGGGCCTTTAACACCAGATTCGAGCCATCCGAGGGCACGCCGGGGTCGTCGCACGTGAAAATGTCCTCCTCGGCCTCGGCAAAGGAGAGCCGGTCGCAGAGGCCGGGGAGCCGCACCATGAGGCTATCGATCTCGTGGAAACCGTCCTCCCGCTTCCCCAGCACGCGGAGGGAGAGATTCAGCTTCGCCGGAGCTTCGAGGACGAGGGACCCGCTCATGGAGCTACCTCCTCCCGGGCGATGAGGGCCAGCATCCGGCCCGTGTTGCCTTTCTCCATGCGGTAGCTGTAGTGCTGCTCCAGATCCGCGGCCGTGTCCTCGCCCCGATCGTAGAATTCCCCCACCCCCGCCTCCCGGGCTTGGCGGGCGATCTCCGCGGCGAAATCGATCTCGTAATGCGGTGGCCGGATGCAGGGGCCGAGCACCGCCACCAGATCCTGCGGCCGGGTGCCGAAGCGCTCCCCCATCAGGCCGATCGCCTCCGTCAAAATCCCCAGCTCGGAGCCCTTTTTCCCGGAATGCAGCAGTCCTACCGCCCCGGTGCCGCGGTCCGCGAGCCAGATGGCCCCGCAGTCCGCGACGTAAATCCCCAATACCTCGCCGGGAGCCGCCGTCACCAGGCCATCCGTCCCCGGCACCACCGGCAGGCCATCGCCCGCCATCCGCGTTTCCGCGCCGGGCACCACCGCCACGCCTTTCCCGTGGACCTGCTCCGCCCGCCACCAGCGCTCCCTGCCGAAATCCCGGCGCACGAGTGCCTCGTGCACGGGCCGCAGGCGGGCCAGCGTTTCATCGCGGTCCGTCGTCGTTTCAATGCCGTCCGCACGACCGATCCAGCCCGCCCGGAAGCCGGGCAGGCCATTGATCGGATTCAGAAAAGAGAGCGCCTCCGTCACGGGCACAAACCGTAACGGAGGCGCGATCGATCCGCCAAGGGGTAATCGGCGGCCTCGTCGCTCACGCGATAGCGCGCGCCCGAATGGCACGCTTCGTGTGCTCGACGGCCTCTGCCTGGTCTTCGTCCATTTCGGACAGAATTCCTGCGAGGTCCGCGGCAATTTCCTTCCGCATTTTGCTCACGAGTTCCACACCCTTGTTGGTGATGCGGACCATGATTTTGCGGCGGTCTTCCGCGGCGTGGACGCGCTCGACGTACCCGAGCTTTTCCAATCGGTCGACGAGGCCAGTGGCCGCGGCTGTCGAATGACCCATCTTCTTCGCGATATCCGACATCGTCAGATATTCTTCGCTAGAAAGGTAGGCCAGGAGGAAGAACTGGGGGAACGACACGTTGCCTTTGTTGAGTTCGTTTGACAGGTTCAGGATACAGCTACGCTGCGTGAACAGGACGAAGTCAGCGAGGCGATCTGCATCGGCATGCAATGAGGCGCTTGAAGCGCCCGAGGTGCTCAGTTTCATGGCTGGTTGTAGTATTCATCTTTCGGGACATGTAAGGGAGCACAGCCTTTGCGAGGCGGAACCTAACAAGGATGCCGGACTGTAAGCAAGACCAAATTTCAAATTTCTCGCCTAACACCTTGGATTCAGGCCGATCATTTTGAAATTCATGGTTTTGCAGGCATCTCGCCGGATTCTTTTTGTGTTTCAAGCTCGGTGGACTTTTCCCCCTTCGAAGCGGAATCGCCGATCATAGCCGTGTTGCCGGAATCTGCAACAGGTCTATAATATACCGGATCCCCGATCTTCGCCACCCCTGAACGAATGTCGGCCGCAGCAAATTGGCCGAGCTTCTCCCCCGTGGCCACGAGATTGGAGGTGCGGCCTTCCGTCCCCAGCCCGGAAAGCAGCCCGCCATCCGGCACTTTCCAAGACCCGTAGCTCTCCACGAGCACGAAGCCCCCGCCCGAAGGGATCTGCGCCACCCGCCCGACCAGCCGCGGCTTCGTCGGATCTTCCTCCGGCATTTCCTTCTCTTTCTCGAAAAGCGAGCAGGCAGGAAGCAAGGCCGCCAGGGGGATGAGGAGCATGCGCATGAAAGCATAGCGTCACGCCCGCGCCCCGCATTCAAGCATTCCGGGGCGGATGTGCGGAATTCCTTCCGCCGATGGTTGACGACCCTCGCCCGCTGTGTTCAACCTCCGCGCGACGCGAGTTCCGAGGATCGGTGGCTGAGTGGTCGAAAGCACACCTTTGCTAAAGGTGCGTGCCTCACAAGGGCACCGAGGGTTCGAATCCCTCCCGGTCCGCCACTCTGGATGGGCACCTCGGTATCCCGTCGCCTCCCCAAGGGCGCTTCGGAAAGCACGGCCCAAATCAGACCCGCCGTGGATCACGGCAATGATGCAGGCTGCGCCCCGCGGTTTCTCAAACGCCTTCGCAGGTCCTCCAAGCCGCCCAAGATCCGGAGCCCCCCGCGATCCACATAAGCGACCGCTTATACTACCTCGAAATCCGATGGCGAAAGCAGCCATACTCACGCCGGCGTCTTCCGTATTTCATCCAAGGTCTGTGAGACCGGGGTAGCGGCGATGCCGTGAATGAAAATCGATAGCACCACCACCAGCCCCGTCAGCGCGTAGAGCTCCCGCGAGCGAGGGAAGTCGGCCTCGTTGAGGGCATAGGCGAGGTAATAGAACGACCCGACGCCGCGGATGCCGAAGAAGCCAATGGCGAATCTTTCGCGCCAAGAGGCGGTGCGGAAGCCGATGAGGCCGACGATGCCCGAGAGCGGACGGACGAGAAGGACGATGAGGACGGCGGCGGCGACCAGTCTTCCGTTGAGGGGCTCGAGGAGTCCGCCGGCGATGGCTCCGCCGAAAGCGACCAAAAAGACGGCGGTCAGCAGGCGCTCGGTCATTTCCGTAAAACGGTGGAGCGATTCATGGTATGCGTGCTCCCGGTGGTTGCCACGGATGGTGAGGGCACCGATGAAGACGGCGATGAAGCCGTAGCCGCCGAGGTACTCCGTGACACCATAGATGATGAGCGTCGCGGCGAGGGCGGAGGGGCCTACCAGGGCTTTTGCCGTCTCGGTTTTCCCGGGGATAGAGAGGATTAGCCATGCCAGCAGACGGCCCAGCAGATATCCCGCCGCGATTCCGGCGGCGGTTTTATAAAGCACGTGGAGGAGCAGCCAGTCACCGAACCAGCGGTCGAACTCAAGTCCGGCGAGCGCCACGGCGATGGCGGCATGGGTGAAGGGAAAGGCAAGGCCGTCGTTGAGGCCGGCTTCGGAAGTGAGGGTGAACCTGAACTCGTCTTCTTCGGTGTCCCCGGATCCTTCCGCGGTATCGATCTCTGCATTGTCGGACCCGTGCTGGGGAGATCCTACTTGGATTTCGGAGGCAAGCACGGGATCGGTCGGTGCGATGATCGCGCCTAACAAAAGGGCGGTCGCGGGAGCGAAGCCGACCACCCACCAGCCGACCCATGAGGCGAGAGCGATGGACAGGACCATGGTGATGCCCAGCAGACGCCAGGTGCCCCGCCAGCTTTTCCAACCGATCGGACGGTCGATTTTCAGACCGGCCCCCATGAGGGAAATGATGACCACGATCTCGGTGAGATGCTCGGCGAGCAGACCGTGCCGGGCGGGATCCGGCGGCGTCAGGCCGAGAGGCAGCGCGAAGGCGGCATAGCCCATGATGAGCAGGACGATGGGCGCGGATAGCATCCGCCGCCAGAGGAAGCGGGGAAGAAAGGCGGAGGCGATGATGGCGATCCCCAGCACGACGAGCGCGAGATTGTAGCCGTCGAAGGCGTGGAGTTTCTCGAAGAAAGTCATCGGTGCGGGAGCTGGAAGATCGCGAGGGACGGCCGTGAGTCAAAGGGTTCGGCATATCCGATATTCTTGTTAGAAAGCGTGGAAGGCCGGACCTTCCGGCCGAAGAATGTTTGCGGTCCGGCCGCCTTACGCCATCTTGGCCCATGAGCAAACTCCTCGGTATCGCGATCTTCCTTCTCGTATTGTGGGTGGTCCTGTGGGTGGCGTTGAAGATCACCGGAGTGTTCCTGCATTTGCTCTGGGTCGTGGCCATCATCCTCTTCGTGATGTGGGTGATCGGGAAGGTCCGTGGGACGAAGTAGCCGGGTAAAGAATCCGCCCGCTGCAGTGCCTGAGCACCGCTACGCGCATCCTGGATCGGGCGATCTTCTTGCTCCGCCTCTCTTCGCATGCTTCAAAAAAGAGCGTTCCCATACACTCCTAGAGAAACGGATATGAAAGGCGCTGAAACCCCGAAAAATCTCTCACCCGCCCGACGGGACGAGCTGCTCAAAACCTTGCAGGCCCGGTTCGACAAAAACATGCACCGCCACAAGGGTCTCGATTGGACGAAGGTGGCAGCAAAGCTGGAAGCCGCTCCCGGAAAGCTCCGCTCGCTTCACGAGATGGAGAGTACCGGCGGCGAACCCGATGTGGTCGGTCTGGACAAAAAGACCGGCGAGTACCTCTTCTTCGACTGTTCTCCGGAAAGCCCGAAGGGCCGCACGAGCGTCTGCTACGACCGTGAAGCACTGGATTCGAGGAAAGAGCACAAACCGGCAAACAGCGCCATGGACATGGCCACGGCCATGGGCATCGAGCTCCTGACGGAAGAACAGTACCGGGAGTTGCAGGAGCTCGGCGAGTTCGACACCAAGACATCGAGCTGGGTGAAGGCACCCGCCGATATCCGGAAGCTCGGCGGCGCCCTCTTCGGCGACCGCCGTTTCGGCCATGTCTTCATCTACCACAATGGCGCGCAGTCCTACTACGCCGCACGCGGTTTCCGCGGCTCCTTGAGAGTCTGAAAAATGCGCACCCCTCGTCCTTCCCGGGACCACATTATCGCTTGAACTGTCGGCTTCTCGTGGAATGTTAATTCCTCCGTAACGAAGGGCCGGCGCTTCCAGCAGCTACGGGAACCATACGACGGCGTGCACATGAATCAGAGCTCAACGGGAATCGCCATCGTAAGAACGCATGCAAGGTCCTGAACCAGCGGCACCGGCCGAAACCACCGCCGGTTTGGCCGCCCGCTTGGAAGCGGCGGAGCGGGAGCTGGCCGAGCGGGACAAGACCATCCGCGACCTCATCATCCATCTGGAGGGCCGCAGCGGGAGCGTTCATCCGGCCTTGGGAGTGATGGAGGAGAACGCCGTGCTCCAGCAGGCGGTCGCGCGGAAGACCCTTGAAATCGAGGCGCAGAGCCATCGCTTGGAGCAAAGCGAGCAGCGCTTTTCCGAAGCCTTCGAGCATGCGCCCATCGGCATCGCCTTGGTCTCGCTCAGTGGCAAATGGCTCAAAGTCAACCGGGCCCTGTGCGATCTCGTGGGCTATTCGAAGGAGGAGCTGCTGGAATGCACCTTCCAGGACATCACCCATCCCGAGGACCTCGATCCCGATCTTCAGATGGTCCGCCGGATGATCGACGGGGAGATCTTCTCCTATCACTTGGAAAAGCGCTACATCCATGCGGACGGGCACTTCGTTCCTATTTTGCTGAATGTGTCGCTCGCCCGCGACAACCACGCCCGGCCGCTCTACTTCATCGCCCATATCCAGGACATCACCTTCCGGAAAGAAGCAGAGGAGAAGCATCGCGCAGAGGAGGAACTCACTCTCCGGCAGCGGGATGCCCTGATCGCTTTCACAAGCGAATCCCAGATCGGTGAAGACGTGGTGGCCACGATCCGGAACCTCACGGAGACCGACGCGCGGACCCTTGGTGTCGCCCGGGTCAGCGTTTGGCGTTACAATCCCGAGCGCACCTCCATCCGCTGCGTGGATCTCTACGAGTTGGAGGCGGACCGCCACAGCGCCGGCATCGAGCTGCCGGCCGAGAGTTATCCGGTCTATTTTCAAGCCCTCAAAGGAATGGACGTAATCGCAGCGCACGATGCGCACAGTGATCCCCGGACCTCAGAGTTCTCCGAGAATTACCTCCGGCCCCTGGGTATCAACTCGATGCTGGATGCACCCATTCATCTCGGGGGAGCCGCGGAGGGAGTGCTCTGTCACGAGCACATCGGCCCCCTGCGCCGGTGGACGGCGGACGAGGAGACTTTCGCGATCGCCGTGGCAAACCGCGTCTCGCTCGCCCTGGAAACCTCCGAGCACCAGCGGGTGGCGGATGAATTGCGCCGCGCCCTGTCCCAGATCGAGCAGATGCTCACCCACAATCCCGGGGTGATCTTCCGCCTCAAGGTGGAAGGCGAGCGCCTCGTCCCGGTCGGGCTGAGCGATAATATCGAGCCGCTCCTCGGCTACACCCCGGCCGAAGCGGCTGATCCGGGATGGTGGACGGGGCATATCCACCCGGAGGATCGCGAGCGCGCATTCGGGGGCATGGAGGAGTTGTTCCGGCAGGGCACGCTCCGCAGCGAATACCGCTTCCTCCACAAGAACGGCAGCTACCGCTGGATCGAGGATAACCAGCGCCTGCTCCGCGACCCCTCCGGCGCGCCGATGGAAACGGTCGGCGTCTGGATCGACATCACCGAGCGCAGGGAGACCGAAGTCCGGCTAGAAAAGATCAACAAGGAACTGCTGGAGGTCTCCCGCCGGGCGGGCATGGCGGAAGTCGCCACCAGCGTGCTCCACAATGTCGGTAACGTCCTCAACAGCGTGAACATCTCCTGCTCGGTGGTCGCGCAGAAAGTGGCGAAATCCCGCATCGGCAGCGTTGCCAAGACCGCCGGCCTGCTGCGGGAACATGCCGCCGATCTCCCCGCGTTTCTCACCACCGATCCCACGGGGCAGAAGCTGCCGGAATTCCTCGGCAGGCTGGCCGAGCGGCTCTCGGAGGAACAGGCGGAAGTGCTCAATGAACTGGAAGCGCTCGGCAGGAATATCGACCACATCAAGGTGATCGTGGGCATGCAGCAGAACTACGCCCGGATCTCCGGAGTCATGGAAATCGTGGACGTGACCGATCTGGTGGAGAGCAGCCTGCGGCTGAACGAAGACTCGCTGGCACGCCACGGCGTGAAAGTGGTCCGTGAATACTCGGAGGTGCCGCTCACCTCCATCGAGAAACACAAGGTGCTGCAGATCCTCGTGAATCTGATTCAGAATGCCAAACACGCCTGCGAGGATTCCGGGCGGCCCGACCGGCAGGTGACGGTCGAGGTGGCTCCCGGCGAGGGATGCGTCCGGATCTCCGTCATCGACAATGGCGTGGGTATCCCCCGCGAGAACCTGACCCAGATTTTCGCGCACGGTTTCACTACCAAGCCGCAAGGTCACGGCTTCGGCCTTCACAGTTGTGCCGTGGCGGCGGGGGAAATGGGCGGACGCCTCACTGCCATGAGCGATGGCCCGGGAACCGGTGCCACCTTCACGCTGGAATTGCCGGCCGCCCCGGTGGCGGTGCCGGAGTCCGCGTCCTGATCCCCTTCCCTCGCTTCCGCCGCCTGTTTCCCGCGGCCGCACGGGATCACGCCATCCCGCCCGGCTCCTCCGCGCCTTCCCGGCGGGCGCGGTCCTTTCTGAGCTCCTGCAGGGTCACCGCCGGCCGCAGCAGGTGCCTTCCCAGCAACCAGCCGGCCATGCCTCCGCCCAGATGGCAGCCGTGCGAGATCACCTGCACGCCGGACTCCGGCGCGAGCCACGAGGCCAGCAGAAAACCCGCCTCCGCCAGCAGGATTCCCCGGCCGAGATTCTTCCCTGAGACCGGTACCGGGCGCATCCGGGAATCGGGTGAGACCGTCGTCAGCCACAGCAAAAGGGCGATGAGGCCACCCGACGCCCCCACCAGATGGAAGTCCCGCTGCGAAGGCGGGGCGAGAAGCACCTGCGCCACGCCCCCGGCCAGCACCCCGGCCAGGAAGACCCTGCCCAATGCGGCCGATCCGTAGATCCGCTCCACCCGCGAGCCGATCAGGAGCAGCCCCAGCGAATTGATGAACAGGTGGATCCCGTTGCCGTGGAAAATCCCGTGGGTGAGCAACTGCCAAGCCTTGCCCGCCAGCAGCCCCTCGCGGGACAGGCCGAAGGTGGAGAATAGCCACGCCTGCTCCGCGTCCGGGCGGGACTGCACCAGAGCGTGCACCAGGAGCATGCAGAGGACCAGCAGCCAGCTCGCCTTTGCGGCCAGCAGATCCTGCATCATCCAGCGCCAGCGGTCGCCGCCCCCTTGTTTCACGGGCGGAGCATGCATGGGGGTGCCGGGGAGGAAAGAGCCGAAAATGCGCGCGCCCGCTTACTTCACCACGCGGGCCCGCGGCTCGCGCTTCACCGAATCCTGCGTGCCCGGAGAGGTCACGAATGGGCCGCCCTCCAGCGGCGCGATCCCCGTGAAGGCCACATCGGGCATTTCGCTGGGACGCCCGGCCAGCGGGAAATCCTTCCGCAGCGGGTAGAAGGGATAGCCCTCCCACATCAGGATGCGGCGGAGATCCGGGTGCCCGCTGAAGCGGATGCCCATCATGTCGTAAACCTCGCGCTCATGCCAATCGGCACCCAGCCAGATGTCGGTCGCGGTGGGGACTTCTTCCTCCTCGGAGACCTTCGCTTTCACCCGCAGGTGCTTGGAATCGTCCAGGCTCGCCAGTTCGTAAACCATCTCGAAGCGCGGATCCTCGCCGAAGTGGTCCAGGCTGGAGATGTCGATGATCATCTCGTAGCCCATTTCCTTCTTCGCCGCGGCCAGCACCTCGTGCAGCACGCCGAGCTTCACGTTGATCGTGTGCTCACCGCGGAACTCCTTGGTTCCTACCACGTTCTCGCCGAATTTGGCGGAAAGCTTCTCGATATCTTGCGCCGCGGACATGGGGAAATCAGGCGAGGTCTTCCAGGAACTCCTTCTTCTGGTTCTGGAGGGCGGGCTCGCCCTCGATCTTCGCCTGCAGCTTCATCAGCCCCTCGATCAGGGCCTCGGGCCGCGGCGGGCAGCCGGAAATGTAAACGTCCACGGGAATCAGGCGGTCGATCCCCTGCAGCACCGCGTAGGAGCGGTACATCCCGCCGGAAGAAGCACAGGCGCCCATGGCGATGCACCACTTCGGCTCCGGCATCTGGTCCCAGATCCGTTTCACGGCCAGCGCCATCTTGTAGGTCACCGTGCCGGCCACGATCATCACGTCCGCCTGGCGCGGGGAAAAGCGCATCACCTCCGCGCCGAAGCGGCTGAGGTCGAAGCGGCTGCATGCGGCGGCCATCATCTCGATCGCGCAGCAGGCCAGCCCCATCGGCATCGGCCACATGGAGTTCTTGCGCATCCAGTTCATCGCGGCATCCACGCGCGTGAAGATGATGTTGCCTTCGATTTTAGAATCGTAGGCCGCGTGGGTGGTCTGAAGGGAATCGCTGACCATGGTCGTGCGGCGGGACGATGCCCCTCCCCCCGCCCGCTCTCAAGCCGTTTGTGAAATTTTTCACAAGCGCCACCCGGGGCCTGCCGCCCGCTGGACGGGAACCGCCCCCCCCGGAAGTGCCTCCCGAACGGCCCGCCGCAGAGCCCGCTTGCCAAAACGGGCACGCTGTTGATAACAGGACGCGATGAACCGGAAAAGCGCGCGAAGATATCTGGCAGCAGGAGGCTGCGTGCTGGTCCTCGTGCTATTTCTGCTCCGGTCCAAGGATCGTCTGGCGACCGGAGAGGCAG
>CAMPGU010000035.1 GCA_946885645.1 uncultured Haloferula sp. | reverse complement strand
GTGCAGGATTGCCGCTTGAGTTTCCGCCCGGAGCGGAAATGCTCGCGCGCTCCTCCGGCAAACGACCCGCTTCATGAAATTTTTCCTGTCCCCGCTTTTCGCTTTCGCGTGCTCCGCGGCCTTCGCGGCCGAGGCCCCGAAAATCCTGACCGAATATCTTCCGGCAGACACACCGATCAAGGGCGAGATCGTGGTCATCGTGCCGCCGCCGGAGTTGGATAAGTACATCGCGAAGGTGGAAGAGACCGCCCGCAAGTCCCCGGAAAATGCCGAATGGTTCCGCCAGCACGCGAAGACCGGCAAACCCGGCGTGCCCCTGCCCTTCGACGAGCGCCTGGGGCTCACCAAGGAGGAGTACGACGATTACCTGAAATTCTGGTCGAAGCGCGAGTTCAAGCCCGTGGAGGCGGTCGCGATCCAATTGAAAAGCGACAAGGAAGGCCGCTGGAATATCAACATGACGGGCGGAGCCCAATCGGTCTCGACGCTCCGCTACGATGCGAAAGCCGACGTCTTCCGCTCGCCGAACGGGGAGCTCAAGCGGATCGAGGACGTGAATGCGGATGCCAACAGCACGCTGGGGGCGTGGACCGGCCACGAGTGGAAGTACGAGGAAGAAACCGGTCTCGGCACCACCAAGGAAAATTTCGCGATCGGCAAGACCGGCGACAAGAAATACGGCCTCGTGGTTTACCGCCTGCAGGAAGTCTCCGCCCAAGGCACGCGGCTTCTCGACCGCGGCATGGTCGTGCGCTTCCCGCTCGGGGCGGCCGGCCTGATCAAGCCGAAGGGTCCGGTCGGGGCTGCCAAGCCCGCGCCGAAGAAGAAGTAGTCCCGGATGGCGGCGCAGCCGCCCCGGGCCGCTTGCCGAATCCCGCCGATACTGCCATTTCCCCGCCGTGCGCATCATTGCAGGAACCGCCGGACGACTCGCCATCAAGGTCCCCAAGGCGGTCGCGCGCCCGACCACCGATTTCGTCCGGCAGGCGATCTTTTCAATTCTGGGCCCGAAGGTGGAATCGGCGACCGTGCTCGATCTTTTCGCCGGGTCCGGCGCGATCGGCTTGGAGGCCTTGAGCCGCGGTGCGACCTCATGTGTTTTCGTGGACGAGCATCGCCAGGCGGAAACGGTGATCCGCGAGAACCTGGAAAAATCCCGGCTGCAAGGCGGACGGGTGGTGCGCGCGGACGTGCACGCCTGGCTGGCGCGCGACCCCGGCCGCTATGATCTTATTTTCGCCGATCCGCCCTATGCGAAACAATACGGCGACCGCGACCACCTGAAGGAGCTGATGGCGAAGCCCGCGCTGCGAGAACGGCTGGCGGAGAACGGCTGGTTCATCGCGGAATGCGCCGCTTCCTCCCGCAGCCCGGAAGCGGAGGGCTGGATCCTGGAGGATCGCCGCGAATATGGCGGCAGCGCCATCCTGCTTTACGCTGCGGCGGCTCCTTCCTAGCCTGCGCGCGATGCCGTTCCGCCTTGTCCTCGGGCTCTACCGCCTGTTGCTGCCGCTCTTCCTGCTGATCGCGCTTCCGGGCTGGCTGGTGAGGATGGGCAAGCGCGGCGGCTTCGGCAGCGGCTTGCGGGAAAGGTTTTCCATTTATCCGCGGGCGGAAGAATCCGAGCCTTGCGGGCAGGTGCATCTGCATGCCGTGAGCGTGGGCGAGGCGATGATCGCCCTGAAGCTGATCCGCGCGTGGCAGGCGCGGGAGCCGGGGAGGCAATTCGTCCTGGCGGTGGGGACCGCGACCGGACATGCGGTCGCGGCCGGGGCAGGGATCCCCGACCTGCGGGTGACTTACGCACCGGTGGATTTCCCGCTCTGCGTGAGACGTTATCTGGATCGTTTCGAGCCCGCGCAGATCGTGCTGGTGGAGGGCGAGGCGTGGCCGCACCTGCTGCTCGCCTGCCGGGACCGTGGAATTCCCGTGCGCCTGGTGAATGCACGGCTCTCCCGGCGCTCCGAGGCGCGTTACCGGAAGCTCGCTTCATGGGTGCGGCCGGTCTTCGGCATGCTGGATGCGGTGGCCGCGCAAGAGCCCGGCGACGTGGCGAGGTGGGAAGCGCTCGGGGTGGCCCGTGAAAAGATCGCGGTCACGGGTAGCTCGAAATTCGATCCCGGCGCGGCGGTACGGCCGGTGCAGCGCGCGGAATTCACCGCCATGCTGGAAGCTTTCGGCGCGAGCCGCCCGGTCGTCCTCGCGGCAAGCACCCACGGGGGCGAAGAAGCGTGGATCGGGAGAACGCTGCGGGACACCGGCACGCTCTACGCCGTGGTGCCGCGTCATGCGGAACGTCGTGCGGAAGTGAAAGCGGCGCTCGAATGCGGAGGTTACGAGGTCGTGCTACGCTCCGCATTCCATTCCCCGCGCGATCCGGCCCGGGCCTGTCTCGTCATCGACAGCACCGGAGAACTCCGCGATTGGACCGCCCACGCCACGGCGGTCGTCATCGGAAAGAGCATCCTCGGCCGCGGCGGGCAGAATCCCGCAGAAGCGATCCTGGCGCGCCGTCCGCTGCTCTTCGGCCCGCACATGGAGAACTTCGAGCCGCTGGCTTCCTCTCTGGTAGCGGCAGGCGGCGCAGTCCGATTTCATGATCCCGCCGCGCTGCTGAAGTCCGTACACGATCTTCTGGAGGAGCCCGGGCGCGCCGAGCACATGTGCGATGCCGCGGAGCGCGTGCTGGCGGTGCATTCCGGCGCGACGGAAAGGATCCTGGAGCTCTTGAACCCGGGGGGAATGAATAGTGAAAATTGAGGAGGCCGGTGGCGCTAACGGCATCGGTCGCCATGCGGATCGGAATCGTCTGCTTTTCCAAGAGCGAGGCCGCGGGAAATCCGTGGCCTGCTTTTTTGGGCCGGGATGGATAGCATGAATGGGATAAAGGCCTTTTTCCGTAACCGCGTCGGGCTTCCTTGCTTTTGTAGGCGCGTTCGTGAGAACGCGATGCGAGCGGCCTCTCCTTTCCCTGCCCGATGCCGCTTTTGTTAGGTCCGGAAGCGGGAAAAAAGCGCCCTCAGAATGTTGCAAGGCGGGTTTGTCATTTCCGGAACGTCCGCTAATCTTCGCGCCGTGAGTGATCCCTCCGATGAGCTGGCCAAGCGCCTGCTGTCCGCATTCGATCTGGGCCCTTCCTGGGCCCGGGGCGATGCACCGGCTAAAAAAACTCCCGAGTTCCGCGAAGATGAAGCACCGCGCGGGCGGCGCGACGGCGGGGAACGCGGGCGGCGCGACTTCGACCGGCGCGATGGCGACCGCAGGGACGGGAGAGGCGGCGGACGCGGGGATGGACGCGGCGATTTCAGGCAGCAGCGCGGCGGAGGCGATCGCGATCGTGACCGGCGCCAGGGCGGAGGCCGCGATTTCGGCCCGCGGGAATTGCCACAGCCGGCGGAAGGCGTACGCGTCACCTTGATTCCCGCAGCGGAGGCCGTGCATCTGGTCGTGCGCGAGATCCACCACGTCGCCAGGGTTTATTCATTGTTCGATGTCGCGCAGATCCTGCTCGCCGGGCGCAACCGCTACCACTTGCAGTTCACGGTTTCGGAGAAGGTGCCGCCGATCTTCGTATCGCTCAAGGATCAGTCCCTGTGGCTGACGAAGGAAGAGGCGCTCGCCCATTTCTGGCAATCGGAAGCGGCGGAGGAATACTACGAGTCCGAGGAAACCGAGACCGAGCCGCCGGCCGGCAATTTCCAGGTCGTCGCCCGCTGCGGCATGAGCGGCGAATGGCTGGGGCCGCCGAACTTCCACTCTTACCAGACCACCCTGCGCCGGCTCCACCGGGAGCGTTTCTCCAACCTGCCCTTCGAGGTCTATGCTTCCCGCGTACGCACCGAGCGGGGCGAGGAAGCGGTGAACGCGTGGCTGGACACGATGCGCAAGCGCGTGCGCTGGCGGCCGAAAGGCGGCGACGACTCCGCATGGCGCTTCGATCGCAGCGAGATCGAGCGGGATTTCGCCACGCGGCTTTTCCCGGAGATCTTCCAGGAGGTCCGCAGCGCGGAGGTGGCCGGGGACATCCCGGCGAAGAACCTCTCCCCCGGCTTGCTCGCCTGCGTCCGCATCGCCGGATCGCACGCACGCAAGCACCCGGCTATCCTCATTCCTGCAATCTGCCGCTTGCTGGAAAACGAGCATCTCTCGGTCTTCAAGCGCGAGAGCAAGCTCTTCACGGGTCCCGCCCGCCCGCATCCGCTGACTACGGACGCCATCCTCGCCGAGCGCCCCGCCGCGATGGTGAAATGGCTGGAGGAAAATCCCGACAAGAAGCTCGCCCAGCTTTGGACAGGCGTGCTCCCCGAAGGACAAACCGAGCCGGGCAAGGAATGGCTGGCCGATCTCTTCTGGCTCCTGACGCAGGGCCACGTGCTGCTTTTCGCCGACGACACGCTCGTCCTCCCGCGCCGCCGCGCCCCTCAGGGTGCTCCCGCCGCGAAGGAAAAAGCCCCTGCCGCCAAAGCCGCTAAAAAGAAGAAGCGCAAAAAGCGGAAAAGAACGCGCAAAGTCCAGGTGGCCGTGCCCGGTCACGCGAAGATGATCCGCACGATTTCCCGGATGTCTCCCACCCGTCTGAAGCAGCTCCGCGGACCGGCAATGATCTGGAAGCGGCGGCTGGAGAAGCGCGGGAAAATCAGCTCGCTGGTGCAGGAGTAATCGCCCGCGGCCGCGAAGCCGCGGATCAAGATCCGAGTTTCTCGCCGAGGAACCTCAGCAGGAGGCCCGTGCATACCCGCGCCAATGCCGGATTGTAGCGCGCGCCTTCATCGCGGAGGAAGGCATGCGCGGCATTGAACTCGTGCCACTCGAAATCCGCGCCCGTGTCTTCGAGTGCGCGGTGGATCTTCTCGCGGCCCTCTTTCGGAATATGCGGGTCCTGCCTCCCCCAGACGAAAAGCAGCGCGGCATCCAGATCCGCGATGCGTTTCAGGGTGTCGTCGGATTGCCCCGCCCCGAGCGTCGCCGAATGGACATCCGTGGGATAAAACGCGGCCACCGCGGAGATCCCGGCGTGGTAACCCGCACGCAAGGCCAGATGACCGCCGAGGCAGACGCCGTAGCTGGCGATCTTCCCGGTGCAGGACTCATGGCCGCGCAGCCAGATGACCAGGACGTCCACGTCCTCGTCATAGGATGCGAGCTCCTTGGCGTATTTCAGTTCATTGCCGCGGTCGGAGCCCGCCTGATCGTAGGCCAGCACGGTGCCGGGAGCCTCGAATTCATGGTAAACCTCGGGCACCGCCACCAGGTAACCCTCCCCCGCCAGCGCCGCCGCCATCCGGCGGATGGGGCCGGTGGCTTGGAAGATCTCCGAGTAGAAGATCACCGCGGGGACCGGCCCCGTCGTCACCGGCGCGAAGACATGCACGCGCATGATCCCGCGGGTGGTTTCCAAATCGACATGGGTTTCGGTGAGGGTCGGCATGAGCGAAGCAAGCCGCGCCCGGGAGCCCCGGTGAAGCAGAAAACCCGTCCCCTTTCCACCGATCACCCGGGATCGCCCGAAGAAACTGATCCGAGGGACTAAACCTGATGCGTATTACGACGTAACTGGCATGCACTCGACCTTCACTCCCGCCGCCCTCATCGCCGCCGCCGCGCTGGCGGCCGCGCCTTCCATCCAAGCCGCCGCAAGTGTGGCAAAAGGCCACGGCGAGACCGACCAGGGTTTCCAGCTCGATCCCGTGCCGGCACCTGCCAGCAACGACGCTGCCGCGAAGGCGACCTTTACAATCATCGACGGCGAAAAGGACGGCAGCAGCGGCGAACTGGCCATTCTGGCCGACGGCAAGGTTCCCTCGGGCGAGGACCAGCCGGGCTCGAATTTCTTCTTCGGTACCGGCACCGATGGCGGTCGGATCGGCGTGGATCTCGGCAAAGCGATCGCGGTGAAAAGCGTCGGAACCTACTCCTGGCACGGCGGTGGCCGGGGCCCGCAGGTTTACAAGCTTTATGCCGCCAGCGGCGCGGCGAAGGATTTCAACGCGGCACCGAAACGTGGGACCGACCCGAAATCCTGCGGCTGGGAGCTGGTGGCCGAAGTGGACACCCGCCCGAAGAGCGGCCGCGGCGGTGGCCAGCACGGGGTGGAAATCGCCAACAAGGGCTCTCGCCCTCTGGGCAACTACCGCCACCTGCTTTTCGACGTCGAGCGGCCCGTGAAGGGCGATCCCCACGGCAATACCTTCTTCAGCGAGATCGACATCGTCGATGCGGATGGCCCCACCCTGGAGCGCCTGAAACCGGCGGAGAAGATCGTCAAAAGCTTCAAATCCAAAGACGGCAAGTTCACCTATATCCTCAACACCACCAAGGCCCCGCAGCTCACGGAATGGTGCGAGAAGGAACTGATGCCGGTGGTGGAGAAGTGGTATCCGAAGCTGGTCGAGATGCTTCCGAGCGACGGCTACCGCGCACCGGACCAGGTGAGCTTCGAATTCAGGACCGACATGGGCGGCACCCCCGCCTATGCCGCGGGAAACAAGATTTCCCTCAGCGCGACCTGGTTCCCCGGACAACTCACGAACGAGGCCAAAGGCTGCGTGGTCCACGAGATGGGTCACGTGGTGCAGAACTACTGGCGCGCCCGCCAGACGAATCGCAACCCGAAGGAGACCCCGGGCTGGGTGACGGAAGGCATCTGCGATTACATCCGCTGGTTCCTCTACGAACCCGAGAGCAAGGGTGCGGGCATCGCGCCCGGGCGGCGTGCGAATTATTCCGACAGCTACCGCACCACCGCGAACTTCCTGGATTGGGTCGCCGACAAGAAGGACAAGGAGCTGCTCCGCAAGCTCAACGCCGCCGCCCGCGAAGGCAAATACGAGGAGAAGCTCTGGAAAGAGTGGACCGGCCTGACCGTGCAGGAACTCGACGCCGAGTGGAAGAAAGCGATCGAGAAGGGCGACCGGGTCCAGAAGTAGGAGGCATTCCCCTGCCGGGGACCATCGCCGCGAGCCCTGCGGAAACCATTGGACGCCGGGGGCGGGGCAATGTTCCCTTAAGGGCGTGAAGCCTTCCCTCATGCTCGCCTGCGTTCTGGCGCTGCTCCCTTGCGCTTGCAAAAAGGAAGCCGCCGGGAACACCGGGACCGGTCCGGATTCCCCTGCCGCCACGAAATCTTCCCGTCGTGCCGCCGGGCAGGAGACGGGAGCCGACCCCGCTGAAGGACCGCGTGGTGCCGCTATGGATTTCAATTCCAAGGGCCTGATCGAGGCCGCCGAGAAGACCGGGGAGGCGCGGCAGAGGGCGACCGCCACGTTGGCAGGGGTGACTCAGGAAGCAGCCCTCATCGCGACGCTGAACGACGCGCCGACCCTCGAAGGCGCCCAGACGAAAGTGGCCGAAGCCACCGCCGAGGCGGAGAAAGCGGCGCTCGCCCACGCCGAGGCTCTCGATGCCGTGCGGAACCATCTGAGCCAGTTTCCCGAGGATACTGCCGCGGCAGCTTACCTCGCCTACGCCGATCAAAAGACCGCCGTGGCAGCGAAGCAGATGGAGATGGCGGAAATCCCGCCCGACACCGGTCCGGAGGAGATCGCCAAACTGGAGCTGGATCTCGAAGCTGAAACGATGAAGCTACGCGACCTGCGGGCCGCGTGGAAGGACGCCATGCCGGATCGATAGTGCCGGAACCACGTCCCCCGGCGGGTGATTTCGCTTTCCCCGGCATCCGCATGGGCTATGAGTGTGCCCGAGCATCCGCGGCAGACTTTGATCCATGGAGATAGGTCGTTTCGAGGGTGCAAGAAGACACGACAACCGGCCGGGATGGCGGAATTGGTAGACGCACCTGATTTAGGTTCAGGCACCGAAAGGCGTGCAGGTTCGAGTCCTGTTCCCGGTATCTCTCCATTGCATCTATGAACGAGCTCAAAGAAAAGCTGATGGCGCTCGGCCTGAGTGCGGAACAAGTCGATGCCGTGCTGCGGACCGTCGGTGATTTCGTGAAGTCGAAGCTGCCTGCCGATTACCAGGGCATGGTGGACACCTTGATGGCGGGCGAGAGCCCCGACCTTTCGTCCCTGGGCGGCGGTCTGCTGGACAAGGTGAAGGGCATGTTCAGCTAAAGGCTGCTGCCGTCCTGCACGCGAAGGACGACCTTGGAACTTGGCACGCCGGTCCGGTCCGTTCCACGCTCCGGCATGTCGAAGTATGCCGGTGAGCAAGTCCTCGTGGTCCCCCGTCCCCTGTTTGAAGCCATCGGCGCCTTCCAGGGCATCCGCACGCACGATCTGCACGAGGCGATGGACCGGCTGCTGGATCCCGAAAACCACTTTTTCATGGACCGCGCCGAGGCCGAGGCCGATCCGACGCACAAGCAGCTGATCCCCTACTGCCTGATCCGCTGCGGCAGCTCGATCCTGAGCTACACGCGCGGGAAATCCGGCGGCGAGGACCGGCTCCACGCGCTGCGCTCGGTGGGCGTGGGCGGCCACATCAATCCCGTGGACACGGGGAACGGCCGGACCGGCAAGGACGCCTATCTGGCCGCCGTGGAGCGGGAGCTGGATGAAGAGCTGATCTTCGACACCACCCATACCAACCGCATCGCCGCGCTGCTGAACGACGACAGCAACGAGGTGGGCCGCGTGCACCTGGGAATCGTGCACGTGATCGATCTGGAGAACACCCGCGTGACCGCCCGTGAGGATGCGCTGGCGAATCTGGAGTTCAACGAGCTGGCTGAGTTGCAGGGTCCGCTTTTCCCGTATCTGGAAAGCTGGTCGCAGCACGTGATCCGGGACATCGCGAACCTGTAGCGGTGCCAGCCGCGGTGGGCCGGAGCTCTCGTCCATAAAAGGCGGACCTCACCGGGAGCGGCGCAGCCGTCATGGACTGCGGCAGCCCGCTGCCGCTTTTTCTTCCCCGCAGCCTGCTGCGGGGGTCTGGGGTGATGGTTCGTCGCCGCCCTTCTGGAATCGCAAAGCCGCAGAGGCCGCGGAGGGCCGCAGAGTTTGAATCCGTAAGGCTCTTTGCGTTCCTCCGCGATCTCCGTGGCTCTGCGGTAGCTTGGAGGATCTGCCATTCATCCTCCGGTCCCTTCCCGGCCAGCAGGCTGGCCTTGCTAAAAGCGGCAGCAGGCTGCCGCAGTCCAAGGCGGCTGCGCCGCTCCCTTGCCGCGGGCCGTGGGGATCACAGGGTCTGGTGGCACAATTTCTCCCGGCGCTCCCGCACCAGGCGCACCACCAGGGAGGTCCATCCCGTCTGGTGGGAGGCCCCGAGGCCTTCGCCGGTTTCGGCGTGGAAATACTCGTGGAAAAGGAGCAGGTCCTGCCAGTGGGGCACCTCGGTGTAGCGGTGGGCCTCGCCAAAGCAGGGCCGGTAGCCCTTCTCATCGGGGGTGAAGAGCGAGATCAGGCGATCGCAGATATCGATCGCCACTTCCTTGAGCGTCTTTTCCTCGCCGGAGCCGGTGGGGTATTCGATCTTGAAGGAGTCGCCGTAGAAGTGGTGGTAGCGTTCCAGAGCCTCCACGATGAGGAAGTTCGTGGGGAACCAGATCGGCCCGCGCCAGTTCGAGTTGCCCCCGAACATATCGGTGTTCGATTCCCCGGGCGTGTATCGCACCTCGTTCTTCTTCCCGCCGTGTTCAAAGACGAAGGGTTCCTGCCCGTGTGCCTTGCTCAGCGAACGGATGCCGAAATCGGACAGGAATTCGTCCGGGTCGAGCATGCGCGCCAGCGTCTTGCGGAGCTGCGCTTCGGAGGGAATGGCGAGCAGACATAGGGCCGACTTCTTATCCCCGGTGTTGCGACGCACGTTGATGTATTTCAGCAGCTCCGGGCGGCTGCTGAGGAACCAGTCCATCCGCTTCCGGAAGCCGGACAAGGACTCGATGGTGGTCTGCTTCAGCACGGTGACGGCACACATCGGGAGCAGGCCGACAAGCGAGCGGATGCGCAGCGGCAGGGGCTCCTCGTGATTGATGATGAGCTGATCGTAGTAGAAGCCGTCCGTATCGTCCCACAGGCCGGTGCCGCCCAGGGAATTGATGGCGTCCGTGATATTGACGAAGTGCTCGAAGAACTTCGAGGCGATATCCTCGTAGGCAGGCTTCTGCGCGGCGAGCTCCAAGGCCATCGCGAGCATCAGCAGGCAATAGGAAGCCATCCAGGCGGTGCCATCGGCCTGGTGCAGCCTCGCTCCATCCGGCAGCGCGTGGGAGCGGTCGAAGACGCCGATGTTATCCAGCCCGAGGAAGCCGCCGCCGAAAACGTGGCGGCCCTCCACGTCCTTCCGGTTCACCCACCAGGTGAAGTTCATCAGCAGCTTCTGGAAGGCGCGTTCGAGGAACAGGAGATCCCGGTGGCCTTTCGGACCGGCGATTTTGTAAACCCGCCATACCGCCCAAGCGTGCACCGGCGGGTTCACGTCGGAAAAATTCCACTCGTAGGCCGGGAGCTGGCCGTTCGGGTGCATGTACCATTCCCGCAGGAGCAAGAGGAGCTGATCCTTCGCGAAATCCGGATCGATCGAGGCAAAGGGGATCATGTGAAAAGCGGAGTCCCAGGCCGCAAACCACGGGTATTCCCACTTGTCCGGCATCGAGAGGATATCCCGCGCGAAAAAGTGGTTCCAATCGGAATTCCGCCCGCGCATCCGCGCTTCCGGCGGCGCCGGGCCATCGCTATCGCCCTTCAGCCAGTCCTCGATCACATAATGGTAGAATTGCTTCGTCCACAGCAGGCCGGCGTAGCCTTGGCGGCAGATGAGGTATTCCTCATGTGACAAGCCCTTCGGAACCACCTGGCGGTAAAATTCATCCGTCTCCGAGATGCGCTCTGCGAAGGTCTCCTCAAAGGACCCGAGCCCGGCGATCCCGTTGTTCGCGACGGTGGAGTGCAGCCGGCAACGCACCGTCACGGAAGCGCCCGGCGCCACCATGAAGTGGAAATGCGGTGCCGCTTTCGTACCGATCGGCAGGGGCGAAACAGCCTCCTTCTTTCCCTGAACGAGGTACTTGTGGAAGGCGTCCTTCACGTATTCCGTGGGACCTCCGATGCCGTAGATGGCCTGGTAGTCCGTCTCGTTCTCGGTGAAAAGCCACTCCCCCTCGTCATCCAAATCGGGAGAGTCGGCGTAGAAGAGAAAGTCTCCCAGCGTCTCGTGGGAGGCGAAGACATGATCACCGTGAAGGGCGAGGGAAGGCTTGCGCAAGGGGGTCTCGCGCTCGCTGCCCCATTTCCACACGTTGCGGAACCACAGGGAGGGCAGCACGTGGATGGCTGCGGCCTCCGGCCCGTGGTTCGTCACGGTGATGCGCCAGAGGATGTCTTCCGGCGAGCGCTTCGCCACCTCCTGGACCACGTCGAAATAGCGGCCGTCGTCGAAGATCCCCATGTCGGCGAGCTCCAGCTCCGGATCTTCCCGGCTCCGCCGGGCATTCTCCTCGCGGATGCGGGTGTAGGGGAATTTCGCGTGGGGATATTTGTAGAGGGCCTTCGTGTAGGAGTGGGTGGGTGTGGAATCGAGGTAGTAGTAGCACTCCTTCACATCTTCCCCGTGGTTGCCCTCGTTCCCGCCCAGGCCGAAAAGCCGCTCCTTGAGAATGCTGTCCTGGCCGTTCCACAGGGCCGGGGCGAAGCAGAGGCGGCACTGGCGGTCGCACCAGCCCTGGAGGCCGTCCTCACCCCAGCGGTAGGCGCGCCGGCGGGCGTGATCGTGGGGGAATTCCCCCCAGCTATTCCCGAACTCCGAATAATCCTCCCGCACGGTTCCCCACTGGCGCTCGCTGAGGTAGGGCCCCCAGCGCTTCCAGTTCTTTCCGCGGGCGAGATCCTCGTCCAGGCGTTCGTGTTCCCTCGTCATCCGCCCCCGTTAGAGCAGGAACCGTGCACCGCCGCCAGAAAGAGTGTCCCCGCCGTGGCCGGAGTGCTCCGAAGGGTGTATTGCAGGGGACGGTGGAATCTGCAAAAAACGCGGTTGAAATGAGCACGTCAACCCTCCTCCCCCCTGCCCTGACCCTGCCGGACGACGCCATTGTGCACGAAGCCTTCGGCGACCGGGTCACCTTCCACCTGACCGGCGAGCAGACCGGCGGCCGATGCACCGTTTTCAGCGTGGAGACACCGCCCGGCGGCGGTCCGCCCCCGCACTGGCACGAGAACGAGGATGAGATTTTCCACGTGCTGGAGGGCCGCGCGGAATTCCTGAAGGACGGGGAATGGACGGAAGTGCCGGCGGGAAGCTCCGTCTTCATGCCGCGCGGAAGCATCCACGGCTTCCGGAACGCAGGAGACGTCCCGCTCAAGCAAATGGTGCAGGCGATTCCCGCAGGCTTCGATACCTTCTTCGCCCGCTGCACCGCCGAGTTCCACCGCGAGGGGGGCCCGGACATGGCGCGGATCATGGAGATCAGCGCCGAGCACGGAATCTACTACCGGGAGGGCTGAAGGCTCCAAAGAGCCCCGCCCACGAACGTCACGGCCATGATTGCCAGCATGATGATGATCATGATGCCGACGAACTTCCAGAAGCTTCGCTGTTGCTCCATCGCGTTCTCCAGATCCGCGATCGAGTTCGTCGAGAGCAAGCGGTAGATGGCGCTGCCATATCTCCATAGCTTGATGGAAGGGATGAGGTAGAGCAAGGAGAGCACCAGATATACCAGGCCCATCACCACGGGCATCCCGGCAAGTCCGGCCGTCTGCCGGCTGGAAATGCCCATGGCCGCGCCACCCATTATCATGGCGAATCCAGCCAAGATCATGAAGCTCGCGCTGATGAAACCCATGACCGAACAAAGGCGCACCCACGGCTTCGTCCCGGCCAAGGACTGCAGGACCGAAGGGGTCAGCGAACCAGACGGAGAAGCGGCCGGATAGGCCTCCCGGGAGCTAGCTTGATAGGGGTTTTCCATACCCCACCCTAACACGAACCGCGGGAATAAAAGCAAGGACTTCCCGTCTTCGCCGGACCTCAAGGTTACCTGCGTCGCCCCGCCCGCTTCCAAAGCGAAAGCGACGCTCGCCGAGAGATCGCGGCGGTGTCCAAAACGAGGGTATAACTTCCAATGCCGCTCTGACCTCTTGAAATCCCCCCGCCAGTAGGGCAAGGGTTGGCGAAGATCATGAAAAAATTCTTTCCCATCGCCGCCGGCATCATCCTCGGCCTGCTCTTTATCATGGCCGCCGTGACGGTCTTGTTCAAGCTGGTTCCCATGCCGGAGATCCCGAAGGAGACCCCGGCGGGCATGTTCATGGGTGCCTTCGGGCCCACCGGCTACATGACCTTCATCAAGGTTCTCGAGCTGACGGGAGGCATCCTGGTGGCGATTCCGAAATCCCGGAATATCGGCCTGCTGATCCTGGGACCGATCATCGTGAATATCATCGCCTACCACGCCTTCATCATGGGCGGAGATGGGATCTTTGACCCCATGCTGATGGGGATTGCCGCACTCGCCCTCTACCTGCTGTGGGTCGAGCGGAAGGCCTTCGGCGGCTTGTGGAACCGCACTCGCTAAGGCTGCCGCGGGCTTCGGGCTACTCCCCCGGGACCCTCTGCCTGAGATGGGGCACGAGCGCGGACTCGGGGTGCTGTTGCATCCATTCGCGGACAGCAGCCTGATCCTGCTCCCCGTGCATGGTGCTCATGACCGCGGAGGTCAGTGAAGCAAGATGAAGCTCGGAGCCTTTGGGACCGGCGCTCACCGTCGCCAGGATATCGAGCTTTTCCGGCATGTAGTACCAGCGGTATTTATCAAGCGCGGCCCGCGTTACCTCGTTGGGATCGCGGCCATATTGGGTGAGTTTCATCACCACCTCGCACGCCTGTTGCACGTCCCGGGCATGGTCGGCTTTCCAAAGAAGCTTCTGGGTGACCTCGTGGAAAAGGTCGTTCGCCAGCTCCGCATTGGCGGAGTCGGAGGTGTCCAAGGCGGACGCATATTGAAGCAGCGGGTCCAAGGCCTCGGTGCCGCCGTTTTGCACGACGTTCCAGACTAGGTTGCCCGCGCAATCCTTCCTCTTGTCAGCCGGTAGCTCATCCAGAAGCTTCAGCGCGCCCTGCGGATCGCTCAGGGCCGCCCCCGAGATGATGGCGGTGTATTGGTCGCTCGACGTCTTCCGTCCCTCTCCCTCCACCTTCTTGAGCCAGTCGAGAGCGGCGCGAGGATCTTTCGAACTCCACCCGTAGAGCGTCTGCCAGGAACGCAAGTTCGGCTTTTCAAAATCATCGTCGAGATAGGAGTCCATCACCTCGTCACCGGCGACTTGGCCGGCCCGGAAGAGTGCCAGTTTCCATTCATCGGCGGGATCGCGCCCGCTGGTTGTTGAAATCTTGCCGAAGGTCGCAACGACATCCCGCCAGTTCTGGGCGGTCATGTGGAGGAGGCATTCGGAAAGAAGCCGCCGGATCTCGACCGGATCGGTCATCGTGGCGGCCTGCTCGGTGAGCGCCGCCAGTTCGCCGGGATCTGCCTGGCGGATCGTGTGGACACCGGGATGCAAGGAGCGGGTCCGGGTCGATCGGTCCGATTTGGAAGGCCGTTTCCCCGTGGAGACGGTATCCGCCGCTTTCGGGGAACCCGCATCGGAAGAAGCCGGCCCCTTCCCCACAAGAATCCCGACAGCCAAACCGATGATGAGGAAACCAGCCGAAGGCAGCACTTTCATTTTTCGAGATATAATGAAGGATAGGAGAGCTGTAAAAAGATTTCCACGACAGCACGGGCCCGCATCCGGGTGGCATCCCGGCTCATGGGAAGTCGGCCTGTTCCGGTGGCCTGTGGAAGTCCGGGACTACCAAAGCCCGTATTTTCCGTAATTCACGGCGTAGAGCCCCATCAGCAGGTTCGCCGTCCCGTGCATCACCACGCAGGCGGCGAGGTTCTTGCTCCAGACGCAGAGCAGATAGGTCAGCGAGCCATAGACAAACGCCCCCGCGTAATCCGTGGGGGAATGCGCGAGCATGAAAAGCGCGGTGACGATGACGTAGGATTTCCACGTCGCCTGACCGAAGGGACGCTTCCAGTAATCACCCTCCCAGTCGCTTGCGAAGCGCATCATGAAAGAGCGCCACAGGATCTCCTCCACCAGGGCGACAACCACCACGGCGCGGAGGAAACGCAGGCCGAGCGCTGTCCAGTAGGCGGGCGTGCCGTCGCCGAAAGCCTCGGCGGGATTGAACCCCTTCGTCCGCGCGGCGAGGCCGAGCCACTTCTGCCAGCCGCTGGTCTCGCCCGTCAGGCCCAAGCGGTCGTACATCACCGTCGGGAGTAGCCAGAACCCGATGCCGACGATGCCGAAGACAACGCCCGCCGCGGACCACTTCCACGACCACCGGAATTCGTAGTATTTCCAGAAGCGGATCAGCAGGCCGAGCGTCACCAGCGTCTGCAGGGGATACATCCACTGCTCCGGCCAGTGCCGCCACCAGGGTGCCGCGGGATGCTCCCAGGTGAAGAAGCTGCCGAAGATCTGCAGCAGCAGCATGAACGCCATGAAGACGGCGAAGGGAACCACCTGAGCGCGGATCCATGCGTCCGGCCGGCTTAACCGGAGCGCATCGGATTCGTCCTGGGGTCCCCGGTGCATCGGCGTAGGGGCGGCGGCGGTCGCGGGACCGCCGCCACAAAGGGTCAGAGCCTTCCGACGAAGCGTTCCATCTTGTCCATGGCCAGCTTCAGGTCGTCGAATCCGGTGGCGTAGCAGCAGCGCAGGAAGCCCTCGCCGGAAATACCGAAGGCGCTACCGGGCACCGCGGCTACCCCTTCCTCCTCGAGCAAGCGCATCGCGAAGTCCTTGCTGGAAAGGCCGGTCTCCCGGATGTCCGGGAAGACGTAGAAAGCCCCGCCGGGGGAGTGGCAGCTCAGCCCCATTTGATTGAGCCGCTTCACCAGGAAATCGCGGCGCTGGTGATAGGCATCCCTCATCTTCGCCACTTCGGGTGCCCCGTTTTCGAGCGCCTCGATCGCCGCCATCTGGCTCATGATCGGAGCGCAGAGCATGGAGTACTGGTGGATCTTCATCATCGCCTCCGTGATCGGTTGCGGCGCGCAGGCATAGCCCAGGCGGAAACCCGTCATGGCGAAAGCCTTCGAGAACCCGTGGAGCAGGATGGTGCGCTCCTTCATGCCGGGAAGGGAGGCGATTGAAACGTGCGCTTCGCCCTCGTAGCGGAGCTCGCTGTAGATTTCGTCAGTTAGCACGAAGAGATCGTGCTCGATGCAGAGCTTGGCGATGCCTTCCAGGTCCTCCCGATTCGCAGTCGCGCCGGTGGGATTGGTCGGAAAATTCAGCATCAGCACCCGGCTCTTCGGCGTGATCGCCTTCGCCAGCTCCTCCGGCTTCAGCGAAAAGCCGTCGCGCTTGCGCGTGTGCACGCCCACCGCGGTACCGTAGGCCATCACGATGCTGGGCGAGTAGGAGACGTAGCAGGGCTCGTGGTAGATCACCTCGTCGCCGGGGTTGATCAGCGCGCGGAGGGCGATGTCGATGGCCTCCGACACCCCCACGGTGACCAGCACCTCGGTCAGCGGCTCATATTCCACATGGAAGAAATCCCCCACGTAGCGGGCGATAGCCTTGCGCAGAGCGGGCAGGCCGAGATTGGAAGTGTAGCTGGTGTGGCCTTTTTCCAAGGCGTAGATGGCGGCCTCGCGAATATGCCACGGAGTCGTGAAGTCGGGCTCGCCGACGCCGAGGGAGATCACTCCCTCCCGGCCTTGGACGAGCTCGAAGAAATCGCGGATTCCCGAGCGGGGAATGCCTGCGATCTGACGGGCGATTTTCTGCGAATAGTCCATATACATGCCCGGATCCTGCCGGGGGCGCGCATTTCAGGGGGGAAAGCCCTCCCCGTCAACGCCGGGAAGAGCGCGCACGTGCCGCCGATACTTCCGGACACATCGCAGGCATCCGGAATGTGTTACGGATGAGAGACGGAATCCGTCCGGGAGATGAATTGCGAATTGCACTATGGATTGACTTGCAGATCGAATGAAAGGATATCCACGGGGTGAAGACGCCGTTCCTTGCCCTGCTCCTCGCCTCACCGCTCCCGCTTTCCGCCACCGTGGTTTACAGCGGAGAGCAGAATCTGGCGGTGGCTTGGGACGACTTGGAAGGCGTCTATGTCAATGTCGCGACCGGCGCGACCGCGGTTGTCTGGCCCGAAGACTTCGACAACGCTCCCTGGATCAATCTGACCTTGGGCGGGTATGGGATCTTCAACAGCGAGTTGGTAAAACCCTGGGGACTCAGCGGGGGTGAATCCTATGATCCCGAGCAGGAGACCGACTATTACCTCAATCTGGAGGAAGGAACGATCGTTGATTCTTCCGGCCCTTTTCTGGAGAGCGCGTGGGGATCGCAATTCCACGTGGAGATCGCGGCAGAACCCGGCAAGTTCCTTGTCGGGGAAGACGGCTTCTTCGGGTTCTCGTTCAAAGAGGAACTCGCCGGCGATACCTATTACGGCTGGCTCCGCTTCTCTCCGGACAATAGCGGCTTCGGCACCCTGGTGGATTGGGCATTCGAGGACACGCCGGGACAAGGCATCGAGGTAGGAGCCGTTCCCGAACCCTCCGGCGTCCTTTTAACCGCCGCCCTCGGCCTGATGGCAGTGCGCCGACGCCGCGCCTAAAGGGCGCACGGATGCGATTGCAGCCCCTTTTGCCCGGAACCTGAGCTTGCCCGGGCGGGCGCGCAGAGGTTCTTTCTCCTTATGCCGCCACCTTTCGCCCCCTTTTCCGCCGCTCATGGCTGGGCCGTCGTGGCAGGGGCGATCGGAGTCGCGGCGCTCATCGGTCTCGGGAAGTCGGGCGAAAGGAACGAACGGATCGCCCGCAGCATCCTCGCGTTTCTTTGCTTGTCCGCCTTTGCCTACACGCAGGCGGCCTGGTCCACCATCCAGAGCGATCACGATCTCAATAGCGCCCTGCCCCTGCACCTGTGCGACATCGCGGCATTCATCGCCGGCTTCGCCTTGCTGACAGGAAAGCGCCTGCTGGCGACGCTGACCTACTTCTGGGGACTGGCGGCAACGGTGCAAGCCTTGGCGACCCCCGCCATCTCCGTCGGCTTCCCCCACCCCGCCTTCCTGGCGTTTTTCGTGCACCACTTCGCCGTGGTGGGCGCGGCGCTTTATCTGGCAATGGTGACCGGCTGGCGGGCGGCGCGTCCTTGGTGGAAGACGCCGCTGCAAGCACTGCTGTGGGGCAACGCCTATCTGGCAGTCGCGATGGTGGTGAATTTCTGGCTCGGCACGAATTTCGGCTTCGCCGCGCGGAAGCCGGTGAACCCCAGCCTGCTCGATCACATGGGCCCTTGGCCGCTCTACCTCCTCTGGATGCAGGTGCTGGCAGCGGTCCTTTTCTCCCTCCTGGCGATCCCCGTGCTGGAGAAAGCCAAAATTCCCGGGAAAACCGGGTGATCCGCGGATTTCCCGGGCCGGGAAATGATTTGGTCGCGGGGGAAAGCGGCGTTATATCGCCCCCGCATGAGCGAAACCGCCGCCGACAAGCAAAAGCGCCCCCGCGTGAACGTCCGCCGCCCGGACGTGATGACCCAGGTGAATGCCGAGGTCGAGCGGCACTATCGCTCGTCCATCGTTGAAAAGATCCGCGAGAACGGCGGGGAAATCACGATCGGAAATACCACGGTGCGCCTCGCCCAGCAGTTCGGCTTTTGCTACGGCGTGGAGCGCGCCATCGATCTGGCCTACGCGGCCCGGCGCGTCTTTCCCGACCAGCGGATCTTCCTGATCGGCGAGATCATCCACAACCCGGAGGTGAACCGGCAACTGGTGGACATGGGGATCGTGTCCCTGCCCTGGCAGACGCTGACCGACGACTACGATCGGCTCAGCCCGGAGGACGTGGTGATCGTGCCCGCGTTCGGCGCGCCCACGAACTTCATGGAAAAGATCGAGGAGCGCGGCTGCTACGTGGTGGACACCACCTGTGGCGACGTGATGAAGGTCTGGCGCCGGGTCCGCACCTACGCGAAGGACGGCATCACCTCGATCATCCACGGCAAGGCCGGCCACGAGGAGACCCAGGCCACCGCCTCCCGTGCGATGGGTGACGACGGCAAGGGGCATTACCTGATCGTGCTCACCTTGGATGAGACGGATGCCGTCTGCCGCTACATCCGGGAGGGCGGCGACAAGGAAGCCTTCCTCAAGCGCTTCGCCCGCGCCGCATCCCAAGGTTTCGATCCCGATCTCCACCTCGCCAAGGTGGGAGTCGCCAATCAAACCACGATGCTGAAAAGCGAGACCGAGGAGATCCAGCGCCGGGTCCGCGCGGCCGTGGAAGCCCGCGACGGCTCCGCGGAAAACTTCATCTTCTTCGATACCATCTGCGGAGCCACGCAGGAACGGCAGGATGCCCTCTTCGAGATGCTCCGCCGGCCGATGGACCTCCTCTTCGTGGTCGGCGGTTACAATAGTTCCAACACGACGCACCTCGTCGAAATCGGCGAGCAATCGCTGCCAACCTTCTTCATCCGGAACGCCCAATGCCTCGAATCCCTGGAGCAGATCGTCCACTTTGACCTGCATGAAAAATCCGAAATCGCGAGCAGCTACCCCGGCATTCTGCTGGGAGAGAAGCCCGTGGTCATCGGCATCACCGCCGGAGCTTCCTGCCCGAACAACCTCATCGAAGACACGATTTTCCGGATCTTCGAGATGCGGGGCGTCTCGCGGGAAGCGGTGAAGGGGGTGTGAGCGTCACGACGACTGGTGCGTCGCCCGGAAGCTGACGGAGCGATCCACCCAACCTCAAGGAGGCTCCAGTTCAAGAAAAACCCCGCGCGGCACGGGCCGAACGAGGTTTGTGAAAAGGTTTCGCGAACCGGAATCAGAACTCCTTCCCTGCCTTCACGCCGCCGTAGTGGGCTTCGGTATTGCTGCCGAAGCGACCTTCATACTCGAGGCCGAGGTTCCAGCCGTTGTCGAAGTAATACCCCAGGCCCGCGCCGAGCACCGCAATGTCCTCATCGCGTGAATCGATCGGAATGCCGAAGGCGGAGACATTGCCGTCCTCGAATTCGTGCTCCCACGCGGCGCGGATCTGCGGAACCCACATGCCGCCGGAGCCGCGCATTTTCCAAGAGATCTGATAGCCCAGGATCGAAACCATCGAGTCCACGTCCTGTTCGCCGAAGTAGGTCGCTCCAGGGCCGACTTCGGTGTATGAATCGATGGTGCCGGTGATGTAGCGCATCCCCGCGTAGGGGCCGTGAACCACGTCATCCTCGCCGAAATTTACGCCCGCGGTCAGCTCCACCTGGTGGGTGTCGGCATCCGGGGACCCGGTGGCGATGCCGCCGCCGGTGAAGCGGCGGGTTTCGTAGGAATGCATGCCGTAGGCATACGAGAGGCCGGCCCAGAAGTCGGCGGAGCCGAAGGCGTCCGTGCGGTAGTAGGAGAGGTAAGGAATTACCGAGACAGAATCGATATCCGCGCTGCCGGTGCTGCCCATGTCGAGGTCGCCGGTGGCGGCGGTGACGCCTACGCCGATGCTCCACTCGCGGTTCAGGTGGTGCTCCACGCCGATGCTGCCGCCGTAAACGTCCATCGAGGTCTCTGCCGCACCTGCCGCGATGACCGAGGCACCATAGGTACCGTATTTGTCGTACTTGTCGTCCTTCTTCTTTTTCGAGCGGCGGCTGTAGCTATCGCCGTCGTGTTCTTCGGTGTAGTAGAAGAGGGACCCGAAGATCTCCCATTTTTTGGGATACGGCACGGCGATGGAAGCGACCTTCGCGCCGCCCTTGGCGGAGCTCATGCCGCCCTTCGAGCTGTAAGCCGGAGCGGCCGCCACTTCCTGATCCACGAGAACGGTGCCGGGTCGCACGCCTGCGCGGTTGCGATACATCCGGCCGCTGACATCGCGGGTGGAAGCGTACGCCACGCCGAGAACGCTGTTGCCCACCGCCGTGGAGGTGGCCTGGCGGTTGTCGGGATAAATATCCGGGCACTGGGGCTCTTCGCCGGCTTGGACGAAAGCACTGCTGGTCGCGGCGGCGAGAGCCAGGACCCGCACAAGAGATGCGGTGGGGGTGTTCATCGGGGGGATGGGTGAACCGCTTTGCCTTGGGTAGGCGAAGCAGGGGGTGATTTACGAATAGCTTCGGGGAGAGATATTTGACAAGAAAAGAATATCTTAGCTAGCTCTTCATTATATCTAACTTATCCAAATTAAAAAGGAACCGCCCCGTATTTCTTGGCTATTGGACCCCTCTTGTGGCTCGTTCGAGGTAAATCCCCTTTCTTGACCCGCATTTCCACCCGATTAGCCTTCCGCGGTGAGTCAGGCCGAGCCCATGTCATCCCTCCAGTTCGAGTGCCCGGCTTGCGGCGTGACCTTGAAAGTGCCCGCCTCGGCCGTCGGCGTGCGGGGCCCATGCCCGAAGTGCTGGCAGGAAATCGTCAGCCCTGATCCCGCGCGAAACCTTGCCGCTGCTTTGGCGGACCCTGCCCCTGCCCC
>CAMPGU010000034.1 GCA_946885645.1 uncultured Haloferula sp. | reverse complement strand
CTCCCTCCCTCAGCCATGAAAACCCGCCTTTCCAAACAAAGCCGGGAGGCGAAGCCCGCCCGCTCCTCGGCCAAGCCTCGCAAGCGCAAACCCGTCACTCCCGCTCCCCGCGACGAGCTTTTCGACTCCCTCCGCTCCGAGCTCGGCTTGTAGGAATGCGTCATCGGGACCGGCACCATGCCATGTTTCCTTCTGGCGTCCGCCCTATCGCTTCTGGTTTCTGGATGGCATGTTCCTCGGCCTCGATTCCTCGACCCAGTCGCTTTCCGCCATCGTCATCGATCCCTCCAGCGGCACCGTGGTGCGCGAGGTCTCGGTGAATTTCGGTGCCGCCCTGCCCGCTTACAAGTCTCCCAGCGGCTTCCTGCCCGGAGGGAAGAACGGCGAGGTCCATGCCGACCCGCGGATGTGGATGGAGGCGCTGGATCTCGTGTTCGAGAAGCTCGCGGATGGCTTCGATCTCGGGCGAATCGAAGCGGTGGCATGCTCCGGCCAGCAGCACGGCTCGGTCTATTTCGACGGGACGCTCGAGAAGCGCCTGAACTCGCTCTCCGCGGCGGAATCGCTGGAAGGGCAGCTCGCGGAAGCCCTCACGCGGGCGACAGCGCCCATCTGGATGGACACTTCCACCGGAGCGGAGTGCAGGGAAATCGCGGCCGCTCTCGGTGGAGCCGGCGAAGTCTGCAGACGCTCGGGATCAATCCCCATCGAACGTTTCACCGGCCCGCAGATCCGCCGCTTTTTCAAAGAGGACCCGGGGGCTTATGACCGCACCGCCACGATCCATCTGGTCAGCTCCTTCATTGGCTCGATCCTCGCCGGGAAAACCCTCGCCATCGACTACGGCGACGGCGCGGGGATGAACCTGCTCGATCTGGAAGCGCTCGATTGGGACCAAGGGCTGCTGGATGCCACCGCTCCCGGCCTGCGCGCGAAGCTGCCGCCGGTGGCCCCCTCGTCCAATGTCGCCGGCCCCGTGTCGCCCTATTTTGTGGAGAAATACGGCATCTCGCCCGGCTGTCTCGTTGTGCTTTCGACCGGCGACAATCCCTCGTCCCTGGTGGGCATGGGTGCGAGCTCCCCGGGCACCATCGTCATCTCGCTGGGCACCTCGGACACTTTCTTTGCGGCGATGGAGAGGCCGGTGACCGACCCGCAGGGTTTCGGCCATGTCTTCGGGAACCCGGCCGGTGGCTTCATGTCCCTGATCTGCTTCCGCAACGGTTCCTTGGCCCGCGAGGCCCTCCGGGACGCGCTGGAGGCGGATTGGTCCGCCTTCGATGCGGAAGGCCTGGCGAAAACCCCGCCCGGAAACGACGGTAAGGTCATGCTGCCTTTCTTCGGGCCCGAGATCACGCCGCGCCGCGATTTCGACGGGCCGGTGCGGAATTTCCCGGAGAGCGAGCCGGCTCCGGTCCAGATCCGGGCGCTGCTGGAGGGGCAATTCCTGAACATGCGCCTCCACAGCCAGTGGATCGGCGTGGAGGCGGAGTTGATCCGCCTGACCGGCGGAGCCTCGCAGAACAACGGGATCGCCCAGCTCGTGGCGGACGTTTTCCAGGCGCCGGTGGAGCGCTTCGCGGTCGCAAACGGCGCCGCACTCGGTGCGGCGATCCGCGCCGCGCACGCCTGCGGCCACGGCTTGGACACGCTGCAGGAAACCTTCTGCAAGCCCGCCGCGGATTCACGCCTCGAGCCTGCCTCCTCCGCTTCAGGGACCTACGAGCGGGCGCTGGCGGCCTACAAGTCGCTGCTTTCCGCATAGACTCCCGGGCGATCCGGGCAGAGAATCGCGCCATGAAGTTATCCGGCGCGATCGCGATGTCACTGGCCTGCGCCTTGGCGGGCTTTTTCGGAGGACGTCTTTCCCAGGGATCCTCGGCGGAGGGTGCCTCCGGGGGTAAATCCGGCGCGGCCGCGGGAGGAGCTAACGGATCTCCGGGCGGGACGGAAGCAACGGCCTCCGCCGCCAAAGGCAGCGGCAAGAGGTCCAACCGCGGCTCCTCCGGCGGGAAAAAGCAAGGTCCCCTCGCGGACGCGCTGCGCGATATCGTGGCGTCCTGGAACGATCAAAATCTCGAGCTGGAGGATGGCAGCAATTCGGAGCTGCTCCTCTTCGACCTCGGCAAATTGAGCCACATCATGAGCTCGCTGGAAAAGACCACGGAGGCCGACATTACCGAGCTGAAGGATGTGGCGCGGGCCAACGACGATTCCTCGGAAGATGCGGCGGTCCTGGAGGCCCTCGTAGCCCTGCCCCTTCTGGGACGGGATATCCAGCTCCGCGGGTCGCGGGCCTTGGATGCTGAAATCGAACGTGCGCTGGAAGATCCGATGGAAACCGAAGTGGAGGAAATCCTTCCGATCATGATCTACAGCCTGGCGCTCCAGAATCCAGCCGAAGCCGAAGCATGGCTGGAGGGCTTCTCCAAGCGACCGGAGGCCGAGGATCTCCTGATCGACGAGGAAGAACTGAAGGCCGCGATCGAGAAGGCCAAGCAATCCTCTAGCGCCTCGAAATAGCTTCCAGCGTCTTCACGCCCTGCCACGCGCCGCGCACGTCGTGAACCCGCAGGATCTGAGCTCCACGCCGCATGGCGGCAGAAACGCAGGCCACCGTGCCGGCATCGCGATCCGTGGGCTCGGGAAGATTCAGGACATCACCGATCACCGTTTTCCTCCCCACGGGAACGAGCACCGGCAGCCCGAAGCGGTGGAGGCGCTCCAGATCCCTGAGGACGGCGAGGTTGTCGTCCCGTTGCTTGGCAAAATCAATCCCCGGATCGATCACCAGCGATTCGCGAGGCAGGCCGGCCTCCCTCGCCACGGCGATCTTCGCTTCGAAGAATGCCCCGATGGCGGCCATCACATCGTCCCACTGCTGGTGGAAATGCGGTACCTTCGGCTCCCCGACGGAGTGCATGACGAGAAGCGATGCCCCCGCCGCGGCGCAGAGGCGGGCATTCCGGTCATCCGGCAGACCTCCCATGTCGTTGATGAATTCGACCTGATGCGGCAGCACCGCCTCGACCGCTTCCGGCCGCCACGTATTCGCCGAAAGCACCGGGGGCCAGACCTGGCTCTCATCCCTCGGCCGCGCCTGCGCCAGCACCTCCGGCCAGCGCCGGAGAAAGCCGTGGAAGCGCAGGATCTCCTCTTCCACGGGGATCGCGGCGCGGTTGGTCCGTGCGCTCTCCGCCCCCACGTCGATGATGTCCGCCCCTTCCTCCGCCTGCCGCTTCGCGCGGGCAAGCGTGGCATCGATCTCCAGCGTGCCGTCGCCGGAGAAGGAGTCGTCGTTGACGTTCACGATCCCCATAATCAAAGGACGTCCGGGAAAGACGATTTGCCGGTTTGGCAGCTTCCAGATCACGGGAGGATTCAATCCGGAAAACCCGGCTCGGGAACGGAAATCTCCGGAAGACCCCGGAGATCCGCCGCGTCTTCCTACCCCCTTTCGGGAATTGCGGGGCGAATGGACGGGGAAAAATGACATGTCATGTCACACTTGCTGGGAGAATCATACACGATGCGACCATTTTCGTCATAGCTGTCCGCGGGCATATCCCTACGCTTCAAGAAAGCCATGAGCGTCACCTTTGGAGCCAGCACCTGGTTGTGGACCTCGCCCTTTTCCTCGGATCAGGGCGAGCTTCTCCGTAGCATCTCCCGCCTCGGATTCGGTGCGGTAGAATTGCCCATCGAAGATCCCGACCTGGTCGATCCGGAGAAGATCCGCCCGATCCTGGAGGAAACCGGCCTGACCCCTTACCTTTGCGGTGCCTTCGGCCCCGGACGCGACCTTACCCACCCCGATGCGGCGGTCCGGGCGAATACGCGGGCCTATCTTTCCCGCCTGATGGACCTGGCGGAGGCTCTCGGCGTACCGTTTATCGCGGGACCGATGTATGCCCAAGTGGGGAAAGCGCGGCAGCTTCCCCCGGACGAGCGGCGGCGCGAGTGGGACCTCGCCGCCACCGAACTGCGCACCGTGGCCGCCGAGGCCGGGAACCGCGGCCTGAAGCTGGCGATCGAAGCGATCAACCGTTTCGAGAGCGACCTCGTCAATACCACCGCCGACACCATCCGCTTGGTCCGCTCGATCGATCACCCCGCCGCGAAGGCGATGATCGACACCTTCCACATGACCATCGAGGAATCCGACATCGGCGAGGCGATCCGCCACGCGGGCGACGATCTCATCCACGTGCAGGTGAGCGAGAACCACCGCGGCGTGACGGGCACCGGGCTCACCCCTTGGCAGGATTTCCGCGAGGCGCTCGCCGACATCGGTTACTCCGGAGCCGTGGTGATCGAATCCTTCACCCCCGATAACCGAGATCTGGCGGGTGCCGTGTGCATCTGGAAACGTTTCACGCCCACCCAGGACGAATTCGCCGCGCGCGGACTGGCCTTCCTCCGCGATCTCTTCGATCAACCGGCCGCCGCCGTCAAAGTCCCGGCACTCGCCGCCGCCCCCTGAGGAATCTCTCTCGCATCCCTCCGCGAACTGCTTTTATATCTGCTGCTTCCCAACCCATGAGTGACATCAACATCGCCATCGTAGGCCTCGGCTTCGGAGCCGAATTCATCCCGATCTACCAGCGCCTGAAGGGCGTGAACATGTATGCGATTTGCCAACGGACCCAGTCGAAGCTGGATGAAGTGGGCGACAAGTTCGGCATCTCGAAGCGTTACACTTCCTACGACGACCTTCTGGCCGATCCGGACGTCCACGCCGTCCACATCAACTCGCCGATCCCCGACCACGGAAAGCAGTCGATCCAGGCACTGAAAGCGGGCAAGCACGTCGCCTGCACGGTCCCGATGGCCACCAGCCTCGACGAGTGCAAGCAGATCATCGATCTCTGCAAGGAGACCGGGCTGAAATACATGATGATGGAAACCGTGGTCTATGCCCGCGAGTTCCTCTTCATGAAGGAGCTCTACGAAAAGGGCGAGCTCGGCAAGGTCCAGTTCCTCCGCGCGACCCACCAGCAGGACATGGAAGGATGGCCCGGCTACTGGCCCGGCCTGCCGCCGATGTACTACGCCACCCACTGCGTGGGCCCCATCCTCGGCCTCATGGGCAGTCAGGCGGAGTATGTTTCCTGCTTCGGCTCCGGCACGATCGCCGAAGAGATGCACGCCTGCTACGGCTCGCCTTTCGCGATCGAGACCTGCCACATCAAGATGAAGGACAGCGACCTGTCAGCGCAGGTGGTCCGCTCGCTCTTCGACGTGGCACGCCAGTACCGCGAATCCTTCGAGGTCTATGGCACGAAAAAGTCCGTGGAATGGCCGCTGATCGAGCACGACCCGCTCGTGATCCATACGGCGAAGAAGCCCGAGCCGGAGATCCCGGAAGAGGTGGAATGCCCGGACTTCGCCCACTACCTGCCGGAAGAAATCCAACTTTTCACCAAGGGCGGCGTCTATGGCGGCGAGACCGGCGAGGAGCACCTTTCCTTCGTACAGGGCTCCGGCCACGGCGGCAGCCATCCGCACCTTGTCCACCAGTTCGTGAAAATGCTCCAGACCGGCACGGATGCCTATCCGAATGCCGTCCAGAGCGCGAACATCACCTGCACCGGCATTCTCGCCCACGAATCCGCGCTGAAGGGCGGCGAGATCGTGAGGCTGCCGGAGTGGACCCTCTCCTAACGAGTTTCCAGGGTTAGATCCGCATCAAGAAGGGCATTCCGGCGACGGGATGTCCTTCTTTTTTTAATGCTCCTCGCGGAAGTGCTTCCGGATCGCGTCCAGGCACCTCGCGGAGTTGCTCCGCCATTCATGGATGCCGAGAGGCAACATCCTGAGGCCCGCCCTTTGTAAAAGAAGCTGCTCCCGCAGGGCGACCCGCTCCCCCGCCCGGCCGCGCTGCCCCACCAGATCGAGGGCCACCCATTTCCCGCTGCCGGCTTCGCGCACCAGCAGATCGACCGCGATTCCTCCCACCGAACGCCCGCTGTCGCATTCCAGCCCCAGCGCCTGCAAGCGACCGGCGACTTCCCCGACCCAGCGGCATGCGGGATCGTCCACCGGCAAACGATGGCCTTTTTCCAGCGATTCCAGCCAAGCCGCGACCAAGGAGCCGGCGGGAAGAACCCCGCGGTCCATCGAGTGGAAGACGACCGAATGATCGCGCGCACGGGTAATCGAAACATTGAAGACATCCTCCCGCTCCAAGAACCTGCGGGCAGCCGCAGGGCACGCGCGGGAGATCGCCAGGGATAGCAGCATCACGTCCCTTTCATCTCCTTGGAATCCATGTGCCGTGGCGGCAATGAGCCCGTGGTCCCGCACCAGTCTGGCGAGCAGGTCCCGGCCCAGAAGCCGGAGCATGGCACCTTCAAAGGCATCCACCTGCGCGCGGAACGGCGATAGGAACCCGATGGTCCTCCTTTCCCCGCGCGCCTGCCCGTCCTTCCACCAGCCGGTGAGAAACGTGGCCACCGCTTCGAGCTCGGCGTGGTTCACCCCGGCGCCGTTCCGGATGCCCGCGACCTGCCGGACAAGAGCGGCAGGCGTTCCCGCCGTATCACCCGGAAGCTCGCGCATCAGGCGCAGGCGCTTGCGGTAGAACGTGGCATTGCTGAACGCGATCAGCTCCGGACGGGACCGGAAGTGCTCGGAAAGGAAATGCACCGCGTCCGTGGCTTCCAAGGCCGCGTCGATCAAGGAGGTCTCGCGGAAGTCGTATCGTCCCCAGAGAGAGGCAGGAACGCCGTGCCGCAAAGCCAGATCCTTGATCCGGCGGCGGGGAAGGAAGGAGACATGCCGGAGCTGTTTCGGGTCCCCCGCGATCAAGGCCCGCCTGCCGCGGTGCAGGGCGGGAATTGCCGAGGCGAGATCGCATTGGCTGCCCTCGTCGATCATCACCAGCGGGAACAGGCCGGCTTGCAGCGGAAGCACCCGGTGGACGTCGTCCGATTCCACGATCCAAATCGGGAAGATCGCCAGCAACAGCTTCGGGTCGATCCCTGCCAGATCCCGCTCCCATGCGCCGCTACTCCGTCGTTTCAAGGCATTCCGGTAATTCCGCAGGCCTTTCCTCGATTCCTTGGTGTCCAACAATGCATCGATGCGCCTGAAATGCGAGCGGGCCAGATGGGCTTTGGCATCGCGAACACGCTGCTGTTGGAGTTCCGAGAGGCGCTCCGACACTTCCATCAATAACGGTGAAGAGGCCTCTTGCCGTTCGAGCTTTTGTCCCAGCCGGTGCCACCAGCGGGGATTCCCGTCCGGATCGAACCATCTGCCGCGTCGCATCGCCGCGGCCAGTTCCGACTCGAACTTGCGCGTCTCATCGCCGAGGATCTTCAGGGTCCGCTCCAGTTGCCGGTGATCGCCGGTATCGCCGCCTGCGAAAGCGCGGGCGAGCAGGAGGTCGATGTGGTCCCGGAGTTTCCGCACCGCCGCCTTGCTTCCGGTGCGCAAGGTCAAGGCCGGGTCTCCGGCAAGCCCGTCGATTGCCTGTTCCATCACGTCGGCCGCCTTGCTGCTGCGGCAGACCACGAGAACCGCTTCGCCGCGGGCGGCGTGCTCGATCGCCGCCGCAGCCAGGGTGAAGGTCTTCCCGGTTCCCGGGGGTCCGTGGCAAACGGTGACATTCCCGGACGCCGCATCACGCACCAAGGCTTCCTGCGCTGCCGATAGCACGGCGGGAATGCTCTCCACCCGGCATTTTCCACGCCGCGAGGACAGGGGGTTCCCGAAACCACCGAACAAGGCATTAAGGATGGGACCGGGAGAGTCGATGCGGGAAATTTCGTCCAGCACCCCGCGCACGTTCGGCGACCTCTCTGCGAGCAGCAGCGCGCTGGCGGCATGAAGTCGCAGTTCGGACTCTTCCGCCGCCGCCCTTAGCTCCGGGGCACCGCTGCGGATGCCCACGGGATTCCCCACGATGTCCGGCAGGGCACTTTGGATCGCCCTGGCGGCGGTGGTCACCGCGCCCCCGGCATCAAGCACTGCCTCGATCCGTGGTACCCATTCACTCTCCCAGCCCTCGGAGAGTCCCAAGAGCTCGACCACCGCCGGATTAAACCGCCAGTCCCGGTACCGAACCTCGAAAGTGCCTCCCGCCAGCGAGGACTCGTCCACGGGAAAAAGCAGTACCGGAGCCACCAGCTTCCGCCCCGCGATCGACCCAGTAAGAAACACGGTCCCGAAGTGGAAGCCGCACTCCCGGCGATAAAGTGCCGCACGCTCCGCCAGTTCCCGCGCCTGCGAGGGAGGCAGATCGGCCATCCATGTGGGGGTACCCGTGCAGTGATCCTCCCCCTCGAGGAAGCTCCGCGCCTTCACCGATCTACCAAAGACGTTCGTGATTCCCCGCCCGGACCGTTCTTCCGCCAGGCAATCCCGCAGCCATCGCAAGACCGGGACTATCGCTTTCCCACCCTCCGCCATGGCGTCAGTCTGAGAAGCCCGGGCTTCCGATGCGAGGGAATCCGGACTGGCAAGGATTCGCCTTTCCGTTTGTGCCCCCCGACAGGTTGTCTATGGTGGCGGTCGCCATGAATCCACCGATCTACGACCGCCGCTCCTTCGTGAAGCTTTCCATCGCCGCCGGGGCCGTGAGCGCCGCACCGCTGGCGATGGCGCAGGAGAAGCCCGCTTTTTCGCTGCCGGAGCTTTCCTACAAGCTGGATTCGCTCGCACCGCACATCGATGCGAAGACGATGGAAATCCATCACGGCAAGCACCACGCGGGCTACATCAGCAATCTCAACACGGCCGTAGCCGCGAACGCCGCGCTGAAAGGCAAAAGCCTGGAGGACATCGTGACCGGGCTCCCCTCCGTGAGCGACGAGGCGCTCCGCACCACCGTCCGCAACAACGCGGGCGGCCACTGGAACCACAGCTTCTTCTGGGAAATCATGGCCCCGGCCGGCAAGGGCGGCAAAGCGGGTGACGATCTCGCCGCGGCGATCCAGTCCGCCTTCGGCACGACGGACGATATGAAAAAGGCTTTCGGCGAAGCCGCCGCCAAGCGCTTCGGCTCCGGCTGGGCCTGGCTGATCGTCCAGGACGGCAAGCTCAAGATCACCAGCACCGCCAATCAGGACAATCCCCTGATGAAAGGGATCGTGCCGGATTCGGATCTGGGCACGCCGATCCTGGGCCTGGACGTCTGGGAGCACGCCTACTACCTCAACTACCAGAATCGCCGGCCCGACTACATCACCGCCTGGTGGAACGTGGTGAATTGGGAGAACGCCAGCGAGCGCTTCGCGAAGGCTTGAGATTCCCGGAATTTCCCCGAGCCCCGCGGCGATCCTGCCGACGGGGCCTTTTTATTTTTCGGAACCCTGCGGTCTAAAACGCTGAAATCCCTGTTTCTCCGGAAAATAATTGTCCGTTTTCCGGCACGGACGGACAGATCATCCTAGAACATGCCGGAAAACGGTCCATCCGATGCCGAACTGCTCGCCGGCTGGCTGGAAGCGCGCCGCGAGGCGGCATTCCATGCTTTGGTGGCTCGCTACGCCGGTCTGGTCCATCAGGCGGGCCTGCGGACGACCGGCGACGAATCGCTGGCCGCGGAAGCCTCGCAATTGACCTTCATCACCCTGGCGAGGAAGGCGGGATCGCTCGCCTCGCGCTCGTCCCTCGCCGGGTGGCTCCATCTCACCGCGGTGATGCAGGCGAAAAATCTCCTCCGCCAGCGGCTCCGCGAAACCCGCAAACGCGAACTCCTGCGCACGCATATGGAAACCGACTCCCACGGCCAGACCGCCGATGCCTGGCGGCGCATGCAACCGGTCCTGGACGAGGCGCTGGCCGCGCTTTCGTCCAAGGACCGGGAGGCCCTCTTGCTGCGCTTCTACCGCTCGCTGAGCGTGCGGGAGATCGCCGGCGCGCTGGGCATTGCCACGGATGCCGCGCAGAAGCGGCTGGATCGGGCCACGGAGAGGTTGCGCGGCCAGCTTGCACGACGCGGCTGCCAGATAGGCGGCTCGCTGGGAGCGGTGATGCTGGCCGGCTTCGGCGCGGATGCGCAGGCCGCGGCACCGCCTTCGTCCCTTCTTGCTGCCAAGGCCCTCGCCGCCGCGGGCGGGAGCGCGGCCACCACCTTCACCACCATCGGAATCATCGCCATGACCAAGAAAACCGCCATCACCGCCGGGGTTGCCCTTCTGCTCGTCGGAGCCGGAGCCGTCGCGCTCGTGAACCGCAGCAAAGAGTCTGCCACCGACAACACGGGCATTGCCGGAGGAACCGCCTCTCCCGCGACAGGGCCCGCCTCCGCGGGACTCGCCCCCGTGGAGTCCGCCACCGAACGCGCGGCCCGGACCAAGCCGCGGGACCCCGCCGGGAACGCGGACTTCATCGCGAAGTATGGCGACGCCCGGACCAACCTCTCGAAGCACGTCGCCACTAATTTGATCAGCCTGCTCGAGGATGCCGTCGAGATGGGGGAAATGGCCGCTTCCGGTGAAATGGGGAATGCCTTCGGCGGTCCGCGGAACGGCCTGCGCATGGGCTTGGGCCCTCTCAACGACCAATTGAAGCTCACCGAAGAGCAGCAGGACAAGGCGGCGAAGATTTATCAGGACTACCAGAAGCGCGAGCTGGTGAAGTCGAAGGAAGCCATCGAACGGCTCAAGAAGGACCCCACGGCCTTGATGCAGTTGATGCTGGCCAGCGACGCCCATTCGCGCGGCGAGATGCCGCAGGAGGAGTACGATCAGCTCCAAGCCAGCACCGCGGAGGACCTGAAGGGTACCATCAATCCCCTCGACCGGAACAACTATCGCGGTGGGCAGCCCCTGCGGGACGAAGCGTTCGTAAGCGAACTCCAGACGATCCTCGATCCGACGCAGGCGGAAACCTTGAGCGCGGCCGCAGCCGCGCAGCCGAAGGCCGGGGACGACCGCAGCATGGGGAACCTGCCCTCCATGGAACTGGAGAAGATGGACCAGACCGTCGCCTCCGCGAAAAAGATGACCACCGGCCTGAAGAGCATGATGGAAGGCATGGGCGGCCTCCAGGACCTCGGCCCGATCATGGAACAGCAGCGGAAGGCACGGGAAGCGCAACGGGGTGCGGAGAGCGGCACACCGGAGGAGTAGCCTTACAACTTTAAAGCAATTCTGTGTCGTGCAAGCCGATCATATCTTTCCATTTGAGGGGCGCATCTGGCGATTTCGGACCCGGGATTACACTCCGGCAGGCAGGGTTGCGACCTTTGAGTAAATTCTTTTCAGATGTATCGCTGAAAGATCTAGAATTGGCTCATACATGAAGGAATTCAAGTGGATGTTCTCCGGCGTCATTAAGTTCACCTGATCGAAAAGCTTGATATTAGACCTCTCCACAGGGAACACGGTTTTATATTTCTTGATTAACTCGACCGTCTGATTTGAAGAGATCGAAGATACGAACTCAGTGTTATTTATTTTCTGGATCATGTATTCCTCAGCCCGGAGCCGGATCGCTATCGATAGAACGATTTTTTCCTCCAACGCTGCTGTTTCACCGGCACTATCGGCTATTTTCCCTGCCTCTGAATAAATCACGTCTTTAACCTTTCTTGTCGGCCCCTCCAGTTCCAGCTTATCTTGATCTTGGAGAATCTTTTTTACGAGATGCTCCAGCTCTTTAATTGTTATGCTTTGAGTGTCCGGCTTGACGTGCAGCAATGAGGTTAGTGATAGGTAGGAAGCATCGTCGCCGGAGAATTCCGCCATATTCCGGAGGAAGGCGACGGAGGCAATTAGAGTAGAATCGTTATGAAGCTTCTTCCTCCACGAATTAAATGGATTACGCTGGTAGATCTCAGATTGAAGCATGATCTTCCCACCCTCTCTGGAGGCTATCATTCGGCTGGGGCGCTTGAGATTGAGGCGACCTGAAACAGTGCGGTAAAAATCGAAATTGTGGCTTAAAACCACTTGGAAGAAATTAGGGTTGCTACTGATTTCAGCCAAATATTCGATGATGGCATATTTATTTCTGTAGTCGAAAGAATCAGCGATATCATCAACAATGAAAAGCGTTTCGATGCCTGCTTCTCTTCTAGCTTCGACCTCAAAGATTATATTAAGAATGTATAGAGCCCGCTTCTCGCCGTTGCTCAGCACGGCCGTCAGTAGATCCTCCTCGATAGTCCGGGTTGAGGCCTGATCGTTGATATCGAAAAAGTCAAAGCATACGCTGGGGGCTTCACCTCTTAAGATCACATCTTCCTGATTCCCCATTCTCACAACGAAGGGAACAGAGAAACGCTCATTGAAGATGGAAATCACTTCACTCCACTTCGTGATGTGGCGTTTAGCCTCCTCGATGATTGCTGAAATCTCCACCCTACCCCGGTCGTACGCGTCCAGAAGTTCGGAAAAGGCATCCTTATTCCGGATCAGATACTGGATCCACAAATTCTGCCGGAGAAGCTCGATGTTGGACAACTCGGGAAGAAGAACCGCATTCTTCTCCAGACAAGCGCGGAACTCTTTGAGTTCAGCATTTTTGTTTATCTGCTTGTCTATATCATCGAACGCCTTTTTAAGCTCGCCATCCGTAAGGATTGCATCCTTCTCCCCTTCGATTGCGGCTTCAAGATCCTGCAGCGATGTGATCTCTACTTTCTCTCCTTTGATGCGAAGATAAACGGCATGGTCGGCCTTGAAAAAACCGTTAGAGTTCAGGTTTTTTGCGATATCCGACGCGTTATTATGGGTGAAAACCCCCCGGCGGAAAAAAGTCGAGCGACTTAGTAATTCATCGTATTTTGTGATGTAAGCGTCGATCTTCGACATGAACTTGGGATCATCGAGCAGAACCTTCACCTTAGGATTGAAGATATCTCCATATATCACCTGACCCAAGGATGTCTCTTGGCCGCCGAGAACCTCTTCTTTGATTCTATTTAAGGCCTTGAAGAACTCTCTCGGATCATGAGTTATCGCTTTTGATAATTCTTCTCGAATTCCCTTTTTCATCCCCGCCAACGGGGCTAACTTTTTAAGCAACGTCTCCGATTTTTCATCCACTTCCTTATGGATTGCGGAATGCCTTTCTTTCAATTCGTCATTGACTAGCAGCGTTGAGATCCGATCAGATCTGTACTTCTCGTTATAGGGTTCGATCACAAAAATATTAGAGTGATGAAGTTCCGAACCAGTCTCGTCCCTTATGCTTCGAATCGTTGCGTTCTCGCTCCAAATCCTATCGGAAGACGTTTGCTGTTGGCTTAGATCCTTAAAAGTACTCGCAAACGATGTTTTCATCATCCCATTCGGCGCATAGATGGCGACGATGTTACCATATTTTTCAAATTCGAACCTCGTTTCGAGTTTCTTTATCCCATAACAATGCTCAAGATCGACGATCAGTTCCTTCACCCCACCAGTGTAGAGCTGCCAACCCGTTGATAAAGTTCAAAAGAGGTGGCGGGGAGGCACCCGAAGATTTTCCTCAAGCGACTGGGAACTAACCGATTGGAAAGACCTAGAACTCTCCCCGGAAGGAGCACCTCGCCGTGGGCGTCTCGTAGATGACGATTTCGGCGAGGCCGGGGAGATCCGGCGCGAGTTTCTTCCAGAACCAGCCCGCCATGCGCTCGATGGTGGGGCTTTCGAGGCCTTCGATGTCATTGAGGTAGCCGTGATCCATCTGCTCGAGCAGCGGCCTCATCGCCTCCGAAATGCGCTTGTGGTCGTACACCCAGCCGATGGATTCATCGACCTCGCCCTCGATCGAGATTTCCACCTTGAAGCTGTGGCCGTGCATGCGGCGGCACTTGTGGCCCTCCGGCAGGCTCGGCAGGGTATGGGCGGCTTCGAAGCGGAAGTCTTTGGTGAGGCGGGCGCGCATGCGGGGAGAAAATCACCAATCGCGGGGATTCCAATCCTCAATCGGGAGCGTCCGCGCCGGGGGTCGTGCGCGATGCAACCTTCGGTTACCCTCGCGGAGCTTGTCCCCGGCGGATCCACCTCCTAGAAAGAGGGCCTGCATGCCGGAGTCCCGACCTGTCGTCCTCATTCCCAGCTACAATACGGGGCCAATCCTGCCGGAAACGGTGGCGGCGGCGCTCGCCATGGACGTCACGGTCCGGGTGGTGATCGATGGTTCGACGGACGGATCGCCGGACCTGCTGGCACCCTTGGCGGCGGACCCGCGGCTCAAGGTGTGGCGGCTGGAGAAAAACGCGGGCAAGGGCTCCGCGGTGCTCCACGGGACGCGGGCCGCGCTGGAGGAGGGCTTCACCCATGTGCTGTGCATGGACGCGGACGGCCAGCACCCCGCGGATCTGATCCCGCGCTACTTCGGGTTTTCCCGGATGTATCCCGAGGCGGCGGTCTTCGGGCGGCCGGTCTTCGACGAGTCCGCGCCCGCGCTGCGGGTGAACGGCCGGAAGGTTTCGAATTTCTGGGCGAATCTCGAAACGCTCGGCTGGGGAATCGACGATTCCCTCTTCGGCATGCGCCTGTACCCGGCGAGGGAGCTGGTGGCGGTCTTCGAGAGCACCGTCTTCGCCCGGCGTTTCGATTTCGATCCGGAGGTCGCGGTGCGCTTGGCCTGGCGCGGCGTGCCGATCCTGAACTTGCCGACGCCGGTGCGCTACCTCAGCCGCGAGGAAGGCGGGGTTTCCCAATTCCGCTACTTGCGGGACAACGCCCTGCTGACGTGGATGCACACCCGTCTTTTCCTCGGATTCCTCGCGCGGCTGCCCTGGCTTGCATTGCGCGGGGAGAACCCTCTCCTTTCCCTCAGCCCGCCCGCACTGTGATCGCCGACCTCCCGAGAAAACTCGCAGCTCCCTTCCCCGGTATCTGGGACCGCAGCTACGTCACGTCCAAGGTGAAGACGGACCCGCTGTACGGGGCGGTGTACGAAGAGCTGAGGGAGTCCGGGCTGCCCCTGCTGGACCTGGGCTGCGGCCTGGGGCTGCTGGCCTTCTACCTCCGCGAGCGCGGCTTGGGCTTTCCGATCCGCGGGCTGGACTACGACCCGCGGAAGATCCACTCCGCCAACCGCGTGGCCGCTTTCCTTGCGCATCGCGATCTTTCCTTTGCCACCCACGATGCCCGCAAGGGCCTGCCCGAGCACGTGGGGAACGTGAGTATCCTGGATATCCTCCAGTTCTTCACCCCGCCCGAGCAGGAGGATCTCCTCGGCCTAGCTGCCGCACGGGTGGCTCCCGGCGGGAAGCTGGTGATCCGCTCCGGGCTGCGCGACGAATCGTGGCGCTTCAAGGTCACGGTGGCGGGTGACTTCTTCGCCAAGGCGAGCTTCTGGATGAAGGCGGCACCGACCCATTATCCGACGCTGGAAGATTTCCAGCGGATCCTTTCCCCGCACGGGAAGGTGATGATCGTACCGCTGTGGGGCGGCACGCCCTTCAACAATCACCTGATCGTCCTGGAGCGCACGGAGTCGCGGTAGCCGCGGGAGGCTTCCTGTCTGCCAGCGCTTCCATGACTCCCCGTGCCACCGGCCCGGCAATCGGGGTGGCCTCGTGAAGCAGCAGGATATCCCCGGCCTGTGCGCCACCGGTGAGGCAGCGGACGATCCCGGGGACATCGCTGCGGATCGTGTCAAAGGCCCGCTTGCGCCACCCGATCAGCTCGAGCCCGCACTCGCGGAGGATCGGGTGGGTGAACCAATTGCGGTGGCCCGCGGGCGCGCGGAACCAGCGGGGCCTGATGCCCGTGGTTTCCTCGATCGCGCGGCTGCAGCCGGTGATTTCCCGGCGGGTGCGGATCGACCCTGCGCCCCAAAGAAAGCCGACCGGGTGGGTCATGGTATGATTCCCGAGTTCGTGTCCCCGCCGGACGATCTCGCGGGCCAGCTCGGGATAGCGCCGCACTTTCTCGCCAATCACGAAGAACACGGCCTTCCGCCCGTGCTCGTCCAGCAGGTCCAGGAGGAGCGGCGTGTCGTGCGGATCGGGGCCGTCATCGAAAGTAAGAAGCACCTCATCCCCCTCCACCCGGGAGACGACCGGGCCGAAAATCCGGGCATTCGGCAAAAAGGTGCCCGAGGCCCAGACGGCGCCGACTGCGGCGAGAAACCCGATCGCATACGGGTATCCCGCGTAGAGCCACAAGAGGACGGGGGGAACATGAGCCAACACAAGAAAAGCCCAGCGAAAGGCGGTGGTGCAGAACCAACGGTGGGTCATGAGTTTCCCCCAAGCGAGACAGAGGACACCCAGGAAATTCAGCGAGAGGAAGGAGACCCAGAGCCAGGCGACCCAGGTCGCCCCGGTGCCGCTTCCGGGGGCAAGGATTTGCCATAGGGCCCAGCCGCCCAGAAGGGCCGCCCACCGCCACCAGAGGGCGGAAGGAGTGCGGCCGCCCAAGAAGAAAGCGGTGAGATGCAGGAGGACGAGGATTACCGGCAAGACCCCGACCCATCCCAGCCAAGCTCCACCGAGCCGCCACAAACCGTCGAAAACCGCGGCACCCGCCACCAAGGGCACCAGGAGGGCAAGGACCCGCCATTCCCCGCGGTGATGACCTTCTGCCGGGGTCCTGCGGACGGCCTCCCCGACCAACTGTTCGCAGCCACCGAAAACCCTGAAGAACGGGGTAACCGCCCGATTTCGACCGGAACGTACCGGGCTCCTCATGCGCCCCCCCTTTCCGTGCGCCGCAGCACCGGCTCGAAGACAAACCATTGGGCCCAATGCTCCCGCACTCCGTCCATGATGGCACCCGCCCAGACCGGGATCGCCGGGTCCTCGGCCTTACCGCGGATGCGGGCCGGCAGATCGAGCGGCGGATGCACCTGGACCCGGTATTTCCGCCAACCATCGCGGACGATGAAAAGCGGGAAGCAGCTCGCGCCCGTGATACGCGCGAGGTAGAGCGGACCCCGCGGGAGCCGCATCATCAGACCCGGTTCCACTTCGGTCTCCATGGGCGAGACTTCGAAGATCACCCTGTCCCCTTGGACGGCCACGATATCGCCCTGCTGCAAATAGCGGGCGAGCTCGACGCCGAGCATGTCCCCGCCGTGGTTGAAGCAGGTGCGGAAGTAGGGATTGAGGCGCTCTTTCTCGGCGATCTCCGCCTCCCGGATCGCCTGCATCTCGGGTTCGCGCTCCGGCGCGCGCACCGCATGGATGGTCCGGCCGAACTTCGAGGAGAAGAGGGGTGCCGCCATGTCGTAGTTGCCCATGTGCGCGGTCAGGATCAGACAGCCCTCCTTCCGTGACCGCAGGTCTTCGAAATGCGCCAGTCCCGCAATGACCCAATCCGCATCGCCGGTACCGGTCTCGCAGCGCAAGGCATCGACATAGGTGGCCGCGAAATTGAGGAAGACGCGGTAGGCGCCTGCCACGGCGCGGAGCCGTGACCACTCCGGAAAGAGCGCGCGCAGGTTTCCCGCCACGGCCCGGCGCTGGGCCTTCGCAGCCAGGAAGAAAAGCAGGGTCCACGGCGGGATCAGCACCGGCTCCAGAAACCAAGGCGTCACCTTCAGGCCCCGCATGAGGCAACGGGTCGGCAAGTCCCCGAAGACCCCGAGGCGCCGCCAAAAACTTTGTTTGTGCTCTTCTGCCAAGGCCCGGCGAGCAAAGCGGCAGAGAACGCGGCGGGCAAGCCCGCTCGTGTCCGGCCGGAGCCTCTTGCGGGAGCTTCAAGCACCGCACGGGGCGCAAATGCTCGCTTTACCGCCAATCGGGTGGCTTCCGTAGTCCTCGCTCCCGTTCGGGCGGTGAAGGAGGCGATGGCCGCGAGCGGAATTACGCCGGGCTTTCTTGCAATGGACGCCGATGCAGGGAATGGTTTAGGTCAAACCCCTGAAACCCATGTCCGATAACCCTCCCAACCGTCCGCGGATCCTGGTGGTGACTCCCGAAATCACCTACCTGCCCGAGGGCATGGGCAATCTGGCGCAGCGCATGTGCGCGAAGGCCGGCGGGCTCGCCGACGTCTCGGCATCCCTCGTCAAGGCGCTCTACGATCAGGGGGCCGATGTTCATGTCGCCCTGCCGAACTACCGGCGGATGTTCCACCTGGATGTCGCGAGCGTCTTCGACAACGAGTTTCAGAAGGTCAGCCGCGCGCTACCGGAACAACGCATCCACCTGGCGCAGGACCGGGTTTTCTACCACCGCTCCAGCGTGTATGGCGCCGAGAACCACCTGATCGCGCTCGCTTTCCAACGGGAGGTGATCAACCACACCATCCCGCAAGTCCGTCCCGACCTGATCCACTGCAACGATTGGATGACCGGCTTGATCCCCGCGGTAGCGCGGCGCCACGGCATTCCTTCCCTCTTCACGGTCCACAATATCCACTCCGAGCACCTGACCCTGGCGCAGATCGAAGACCGGGGAATCGATGCCGCGGATTTCTGGCAGTACCTTTACTACCGGAGAGCCCCCTGGAACTACGAGGAGAGCCGCGGCACGAACCCGGTGGACCTCCTGGCCAGCGGAATCTTCGCGGCGGATCACGTGAATACGGTGAGCCCCACATTCCTCGAGGAGATCGCACGCGGCGACCATGGTTTCATCCCGGATACCATCCGCAACGAGCTGCGCGGAAAGAAATACGCCGACTGCGCGACGGGCATCCTGAACGCACCGGATCCGATCTTCGATCCGCAGACCGATCCCTACCTCACCACGCACTACGGGCCCGGCGATGTGGCGGCCGGCAAGCGCGCGAGCAAGCTGGAACTCCAGGAAAGGCTGGGACTGATCGGCGATCCCGAGGCCCCGCTTTTCTACTGGCCGTCGCGGCTCGATCCGGTGCAGAAGGGCTGCCAATTGCTCACGGAGATCCTCCACGAGATCGTGACCGCGAACCACATGCAGGTGGCGGTCATTGCCAGCGGCTCCTACCAGAAGCACTTCCACGACATCGTGAAGATGCACGGCTTGTACGACCGGGTGGCCGTGCGGGATTTCGACGAGAAGCTGTCCCATCTCTCCTACGCGGCGAGTGATTTCATCTTCATGCCATCGTCCTTCGAGCCCTGCGGCCTGCCGCAGATGGTCGCACCGAAATACGGTAGCCTGACCCTCGCCCACGACACCGGCGGGCTCCACGACACGGTGGAGCCTCTGAATGTGGAGGAGAACACCGGGAATGGCTTCCTCTTCCAGCATTTCAATGCCGACGGGCTGCGTTGGGCTGTGCGCGAGGCACTCCGCTTCCACGGCCGTGCGGAGGCGGAGCGTTCCAAGCAGATTGCCCGGGTGATGCAGGAGTCCGCCCAGCGCTTCAACCACGAGGCCACGGCGGCTGCCTACATCCGCCGCTACGAGCAGATGCTCCGCACCACCGTCACCGCGTGAAACGGAGGCATTTCCTGGCAGGTTCCGCCGCGACCGCCCTGCTGCCCTGTGGAGCACGGGCAGCGGAGCCGGCACCGCTTCTCCGTTTCGGCCTGATCGCCGATGCACAGTATGCCGACGCCGATCCGGCGGGCGAGCGTCACTACCGCTCTACGCCGGAGAAGATGAAACGCGCGGCGGAAATACTCCACGCCGCGGAGCCGGGCTTCACGTTGCATCTCGGCGATTTCATCGACCGCGGCTTCAAGTCCTTCGACGTCATGCTACCCCTCCTGGCCGGACTCGGCCACCCGGTGCATCACCTGCTGGGGAATCACGACTACTCGGTGGGGGACGCGGAGAAGCCCCGCGTCGTTTCCACCCTGGGGATGCCGCACGACTACTACACCTTCGCTGGCAAGGGCATCCGCTTCGTGATGCTGGATACGAACGATTTGTCGGTTTACCGTGATCCCGGAGATTCGCCCCGGACCGCCGATGCCCGGAAGATGCTGGAGAGGCTGAAGGACGAGAAAGCGCCCGGAGCGGCTCCCTGGAACGGCGGGGTCTCGGGGACCCAGCTCTCTTGGCTCGAGCGCGAATTGACCGCCGCAGATGCCGCGGGAGAACGTGTGATCGCCTGCGGGCATCACCCGCTCCTGCCCGCCGAGATGCACCAGGCTTGGCATGCGGAGAAAATCGCCGCCGTGCTCGAGGCCCATCCCTGCGTGCTCGCCTATTTCAACGGCCATAACCACGGCGGCGGCTACCTTGAGCGCAAGGGCGTGCACTATGTCACGTTCCGCTCGATGCTTCATCAGCCGGACGTCACGGCATTCTCGGTGGTGGAAGTCCATGCAGACCGCATCGCGATCACCGGACACGGTCGCGAGGAGCCCGAGGGTCCCGCACGTGCAGTCCGGGCGCTTGTGCCGTTTGCCCAAGGTGCCCTGCCAATTCGGCTGCAAGGCGCGGAAACGGTTCGCCCGTCGAACGGTTCCGGCAAGTCTCCACGTAGATCAGAATCGTACCGCCATCATCATGACCACGCTCCGCCTGCTTGCCGTCCTTGCCTCCGTTTCCGTCGCGGGTGCCGCCGAGCGCCCGCGTCTTCAGATCATCAATGCCAGCAAGCAGGCCCTCGACCTCTTTTGGCTGAAATCGGATACCGAGCGGATTCCGAACGGCTCGGTGGCGGCGGGTAAGGACACGATTTTCACCACCAGCACCGGCCACCGTTTTCTCATGGTCGGGAGGGAGGACAAAACGGAAGCGACCGTCACCGCCAAGGTCCCGATCCAAGGTTTCCGCTTCGATCCCGAAGGAAAGGAGGGCATCCCGCGCTTCTACTCGCAGGTGGTGCACCTCCGCGGGCTGCCGATCGTCGCCTCCCCGAAGGTCAACCCCTTTGCCCTCAAGGAAGCTTCGTTCATCTGCGACCTGATGCTCGCGAAGCGTCCCGAGGTCCTGCAGGCGATGGTGGATAGCGGTGCCCGGCTGTGCATCATGGCGCATGACGAATACACCACCGATCTCCCCGAATTCGTGGGCATGGGAGAGGAGCCGATGCAGGGCTTCGAGGGGTTTTCCGGGAAGGACTTCTGGGATGCCCGTGCCCGCGGCACGGGAGGAAGCCCGACCGATCCCTACTGCACCTGCGCGGAGGAAAACGTGCTCGGCTATCCCGGCGATCCTTACGAGAAGGAATGCATCCTCATCCACGAGTTCGCCCACTGCATCCACCTGCGCGGATTGATGAATGTGGATCCGACCTTCGACAGTCGCCTGAAGAGTGCCTACGAGGCCGCGATGAAGGCGGGGCTCTGGAAGGGAAAATATGCCAGCGTCAACCACGCCGAGTATTTCGCCGAAGGCGTGCAGTCGTGGTTCGACAACAACCGGGAGAACGACCACGACCACAACCACGTGAACACCCGCGCCGAGCTGCTCGAATACGACGCCGGCCTCGCCGCGATCTGCCGGGAAGTCTTTGCGGATACGCAGGTGAAATACACCAAGCCGGCCACCCGGCTCACGGGCCATCTGGAGGGATACGACCCCGCAAAGGCACCGACTTTCGCCTGGCCTGAACGCCTGCAGGCGATCAAGGCAGCGATCCGGGACAAGGCGCAGGCACGGGATCGCGAGGCGAACGCGCCCGCCGCGGAGCAATAGCCCGCGGGATCCCACGCCGCGTGGGAGCTAGACCCAGATCCATCGGGGAGCGGACCTACCTCGCGGGAATGGACCGCGCCTCCGAGCCCTGGAGGACAACCGGTCGCATCTTCCGCGGTAGGTCGCCAGCCTGTCGGCCGAGGGCATTTGCGTGCGCGAACATTGAACGCCGGCCCTCCCTGCTTGGTCATACCTAGCGCGCGCGAACGGCCACGGCCCCCGAGAGGTCGGGTCTCGGGGAGGTGTATGCGTGAAGCATTG
>CAMPGU010000033.1 GCA_946885645.1 uncultured Haloferula sp. | reverse complement strand
TCCGCCGCTTTCACGTGGAGGAGGTTTACCTGCTGGACCGGGACCGCCTCTCGCTCCTGTCTTACGCGAGCTCGGACCCGGTGCGACATGCCCACCCGAGGAAAGTCGGCTCCTTCGCCCGCCAGTTGGCGCTACGCGTGAAGGATGAAAGCGGCGCGCTCCAGATCGGCTTCGAGCTCGGCGAAGGCCGGCGCACCTTCGTGCGACCCGGCCACTTCTGCTACCTGGTGGCCGTGGTCCGGGGCGAAATCAACGATCTGGCGAAGTCCGATCTCGATTTCGCCCTGCGCCGGATCGAAAACCGCTACCGCGCCCCCTTCTCTCAAGGCCAACCGCTTCTGAAGGAGTTGCAGCCGGTGCTGGAGGAGTGCTTGCTGATCCATTCTCCGGCGGGCCCGGGGAACAGCGAACACTAACCAGCCGGGCGGCTCCTACCTTGGAACGATCCGGCAACGGCTCCGCTCCACCCCCGCGGCTGGTCCAGGCCTATTGATAAGCCGGGGATTGATGATTAGTGTTTCGGGCCGACCGCCACTCATCCCTTGACCGTGGGGGTTGCGATCCCTACCCATCCCTTCCGCACATGGGATTTGACACTCTAGGCCTCTCCGAAGCCGTTCTCGAAGCCGTTACGGAGTCGGGCTATGACACCCCGACGCCGATCCAGGCACAAGCCATCCCCCTGATCCTGGAGGGACGGGACGTGATCGGCGCGTCGCAGACCGGCACCGGCAAGACCGCCGCCTTCGCCCTGCCCTCGCTGAGCAAGCTCACGCCGATGGGCAAACCGCAGATCCTGGTGCTGGAGCCGACCCGCGAGCTGGCCCATCAGGTCGCCGAGCAGTTCGAGAAATACGGAAAGCACACGGGACTCAAGGTGGCGCTGCTCTACGGCGGTGTCGGCTTGGGCGATCAATCCAAAGCGCTCCAGCAGGGTGCGGACATCGTGGTGGCCACGCCGGGCCGCTTGGTGGACCATTTCTACCGCGCGACGATGCGCTTCAACGAGGTGAAGATCCTGATCCTCGACGAGGTGGACCGCATGCTGGACATGGGTTTCCTGCCCCAGGTGCGCAAGATCGTGAATCTCTGCCCGTGGGAAGGCCGCCAGACCCTTTTCTTCTCCGCCACCATGCCGCCGGCGATCCAGACCTTCGCCCAGTGGTGCCTGCACGAGCCCACCAGCATCGAGATCGCGCGCCGCGCGGTGCCCTCGACCGTGACGCACGCGTTTTACCCGGTCTCGATGGACCAGCGCGACGAGCTCCTCCTCGCCCTGCTGGAGCAGACCGACTACCATTCCGTGATGATCTTCACGCGCACCCGCAAGGAGGCCGATCAGGTCTGCGAGCTGATCAAGCGCGAGGGCCAGCAGCAAAAGGTCGCGGCGATGCACTCCGACATCAGCCAAGTGGACCGGATGAAGGCCTTGGCCGGCTTCAAGAGCGGCGAATACGAAGTGCTGGTGGCTACCGATGTCGCCGCCCGCGGGATCGACATCTCGAGCGTTTCCCACGTGATCAACTACCGCGTGCCGGAGAATGCCGAGGACTACGTGCATCGCATCGGCCGGACCGGCCGCGCGGAGGCGGAGGGCGATGCCTTCACCCTGCTCACCGCGGACGAGTTGGAGTATGCGAAGTCGGTGGAGATTTTCATCGACCAGAAGATCCCGCGCAAGAAGCTGGAGGGCTTCGATTACATTTATACCGCCCTGCTTGACGATTCTCCCTCCAAGCCCATCCGGAAGAAATCGATGGGCGGGAAGAAGAAGCGGCGGTGAGATCTTTCCCGCGCCGCGTCCCGAGCCGATGACCCTGGAGATCTTCACCCTCTGCGACGCGGCCACCGTACACGCCGGGAAAATGAATATCCTGGGCTCCTTCGACACGCTTTCGTCGGAGGGCTTTCCCTCGGCCCACACCGACTGCGTGGTCGCGTGTAAAATGCGGAGCAACAGCGAAGACGAGGGCCCGCTGGATGTCGAAATCCGCATCATCGATCCCGACGGGCGTGATGTCGTGCCTCCGGTCGGCAGCCGGATGGAGGGAGGAGCGCAATTGCACCACCACCTCTGGCACCTCCGGGGCTTTCCGCTCCCGAAACCCGGGACCTATTTCGTGGACTTCATCGCCAATGGAGAACTGATCGGACGAAACCCGCTCTTCGTACGGAAGGCCGGCAGCCAGGCCGATTGAAGCTCCTTCCGCTCCGGCCATGCGCGTCCTTGCCATCGATCCCGCGGTTCGGAACACCGGCTACGCCATCGTCGAAGGTGATGGCCAGCGCGCCACCGCCTTGGCATACGAGGTCATCTCAATTCCCGACCGCCTGCCGCAATCCGCCGCGCTGGCAGCCGTGCGCGCCCATTTGCGGAACATCATTGAAAAGCACCAGCCCGACGAGGTCGCGGTAGAGGGCATCATCTACGTCCAATCCCACCGGACCGCCATCTCCATGGGCGCGGCCCGCGCCGCCGCCCTGATCGCCGCCGCGGATGCAGGCTTGAACGTCTATGAGTACGCGCCGATGAAGGTGAAGATGGCGGTCGTCGGCAAGGGCAAGGCGGACAAGCAGCAGGTCGCCTTTATGGTGCGCGCGCTGCTCGGCCTTGCGGAGACCCCGCCGCACGATGCCGCGGACGCGCTCGCCATCGGTCTGGCACATCTGCAAGCCTCCGATCCCCTGAAGGCGAAAATACTGGAACGACGGCAGGTATGAAAGCGATCCGATTGGGCTCGAATGTTTCCTACGAAGACGGCCTGAAGCATCAGGACGAAGCCGTGGCGGACATCTTGGAGAACAAGGGCATCGAGCGGATTTATCTGCTGGAACACGCGCCGGTTTACACGATCGGCCGCCTGAGGGACCAATCCTCGCTTCGGGAGGCATCGACGCTACCGGCCCCGGTTTTCGAGACCAACCGCGGCGGCCAGGCGACCTACCACGGCCCGGGGCAGCTCGTCGGCTACCCGATCCTGGATCTTCGCCAGCGAGACCGCGACCTTCACGCGCATCTGCGGAAGCTGGAGGAAGCCCTCATTCGCACTTGCCGGGACTTCGGGATCCCGGCCGCACGCCGCGAGGGACTGACGGGAGTGTGGGTGGAAGATCGCAAGCTCGCCTCGATCGGCGTGGGCGTGCGGAAGTGGATCTCCATGCACGGCTTCGCCATCAATATCACGCCCGCCTGCCTGCTGCCCTTCTTCGCCATCACGCCCTGCGGGATCGATGGCGTGGTGATGAGCTGTGTCGCCCAGGAAGCGGGCCGGGAGATCACGGTGGAGCAATTCGCGGACGCCTTCGAGCCGCGGTTCCGGGAGCAGTTCGCCAGACCGTGAGGGAAAGACTTGCCATATCAGGTATGGCTGCCATACCTTGTATGGCATGAAGATGACCATGCACATCGACGAAGCCTTGTTGAAGAGGGTCATGGACACCTACGGCTTGGAGACCAAGACCGACGCGGTCGAGTTTGCCTTGAAGGAGCTGGACCGCAAAGCACGCCTGAAAAAGTTCATCACGGAGGGCTTGGGCTTGAGTTCCAAAGAGCTGAAGGAAGCCGTGTACCCCGGCTACGAAGCCGAACGTGTGATGCCCGGTACCAGAGTCGCGGAAGAAACCCCTCCCTATGGAACCCGTCGTCCTAGTTGATTCGAATGTTTACATCGAGTGGCTCAATGCCGGGCTGGATCCCGCAAGGGAGGTAGCCAGGCGCGTTCCGTTGGAGGACATCGCGTGCTGCGGGGTCGTGAAGGCGGAGGTGCTGCGGGGCATCAAGGGCGCGAAGCAGCGCAGCCATCTGGAGGAGTTCTTCTCCGTCACCCAAATGGTGGCGACCACCGCTGCGCTTTGGGACGAGGCTTGGCAACTTGCCTGGCAATTGGACCGGCAAGGCAAGGTGCTGCCGCTTCAGGACATCCTGATCGCCTGCTGCGCGCGGCGGGCGGGCGCAGCCGTGATGACGCGGGACAAGCACTTCCTCTCGATTCCGGACCTACGGGTGCTCACGCCCTGAAGGCCCTCTTACGCCAGGTTCGTGAAGACCACCTGCACGTCGTCGTCGTCCTCGATCTTCTCCAGAATCGCCTCCACCTCGGCCATTTGCTCGTCAGTCAAATCGATCGGCTGGGTCGGGATGCGTTCGAGTCCCGCCTTCTTGGTGGGAATACCGAGCTTCTCAAAAGCCGCGGTAAGGCTGGAGAAACTGGCATAGTCCCCGATCGCGCGGGCAATTCCATCTTCCACCTCGAGCTCCTCCAAACCGGCATCGATCAATTCGAGTTCCAGCTCTTCGAGGTTTATCTCCGGCGCCGCCTCGAACTCCACCACCGCCTTGCGGGTGAACATGAAATCGAGCTGGCCGCTGTTCACGATCTGGCCGCCGTTCTTGTTGAAGATGGTTTTCATGTTTACCACCGAGCGGTTGGTGTTGTCGGTGGCGCACTCGATGTAAAAAAGCGAGCCGTGCGGGCCCTTGCCCTCATAGGTCACTTCTACGATGTCCGCGGCGTCCTTGCCGGCGGCGCGCTTGATGGCGGCGTCGATCTTGTCCTTCGGCAGGTTCTGGGCCTTCGCGTTGGCAATGGCGAGACGCAGCGGGGCATTTGCCGCCGGGTCCGGGCCGCCGTTTTTCGCGGCCATGGTGATGGATTTGGCGAGCTTGGGGAAGACCTTGGACATGAGGTCCCAGCGGGCTTCCTTGGCTCTACGGCGGCATTCGAAGGCACGTCCCATAAATGAAATTCTTGGCTGCCGGGATTGAAGCCGATCCAAGCGGCCGGGCAAGCCCAAGCTGGCCAAACCCCATGCGGCACCTCGCGCGATTTTTGCCGTCAAGGCACCGGTGCAGGTTTCAGGCCATCGGCATGGCCCGGAGGCGCTGCTTCGTCGCTTGGAAAATGGCGCTGCCGATGGCGGGAGCGATGGCCATGATCGGGCACTCGCCGGCCCCCGCGGACGGGAGGTCCTTCCGATCGAGAAGGACGATATCGATGGGCGGCACGTCCGAAAAGCGTGGCACACGGTAGGCCGAGAGCGCCGGATTCAAGATTTTCCCCTCTGCAAACCGGATCGCCTCGAACAATGCGCCGCCGATGCCCATGACGATGCTGCCCTCGATCTGGTTTTTGAGGTGGGCGGGATTGATGATCGCGCCGCACTCGAAGGCAGCCACGATCCGCACGAGCTTCACCTCCTTGCCCTTTACCTCGAGTTCCACGCAGTTCGCGACATAGCCGCCCTTGTCGATCCCGCAGGCGATGCCGCAATGGCCTTTGTGATCCTTCCAGCCGAAGCGCTCCGCTGCCGCCTCCAGCACCGCACGCAGACGCGCGTCCTTCAGATTCCGCAGGCGGAATTCGAGCGGGTCGATGCCAGCCATCGCTGCAAGTTCGTCCATTGCGGATTCCCGAGCGAAGCAATTGGCCGAAGCCGCGAGCCCCCGGTAAGACCCCTGACGGAGCGGCGACTTGCTGCCGTGGCTCCGCACGAACTTCACGGGCACCTGGTAGGGCGTTTCGATGGCCGCTCCGCCGGAGTTGTGATTGTGAAATTCCCACGCCGCGAGCTTCCCCTCTTTGTCGGCGGCAGCCTTCACCGCGATCACTCCCGCCGGACGGAAATAGGCCCAGTAAAACTCCTCCTCGCGGCTCCACGAAACTTTCACCGGCTTGCCGACGGCCTTTGCGAGCCGGGCTGCTTCGATCGCCGCCTCGCCGCTGTGCTTCCCGCCGTAGCCGGAGCCCGTGTCCGGCACGATCACGCGGACCTTTTCCGGCGGCAGCGAGAAGGCGCCGATCAACTCGTCCTTCACGCCGAAAGGACGCTGCGTGCCGCTCCACACGGTCACCTTGCCGTCCTTCCACTCCGCCAGGCCGGCCCGGGTTTCCAAGGGACAATGCGCGATATACTCCACCGTGTAGGTCTTTTCCAGCCGGTGCGCGGAGGCTTCTACCACGGCATCGACCTTTCCTCCTTGGTCGCCCCGGTCGAAGGAATTCTTCAGGATCTCCCACAGCTCGCTGTTCGAAGGCCCGCCACCGCCTTCCCACTCCGCGGCTAACAGATCCAACGCCTTTCCGGCCAGGAAGGGATCCGGTGCGGTCACGCCCGTGAAGTCGCCATCCCGCACCACGGTCACACCGCCGAGGGCCCTTGCCTTGGAATCATCGAGCGAGCGGAGGCGCGCGCCATACCGCGGCGGGCGCAGTACTTTCCCATGCAGCATGCCGGGCAAGCTCATGTCGCTGGTGTAGCGGTGCATGCCCGTCACGAAGTCGCGGCCGTTGACTTTCGCGACCGATGTGCCGGCGATTTTCCACTCCGCGGCTGGCTTCACCTTCGTCTCCTCCTTCACGGTGGCGACGATCTTTCGACCCTTTACCAGCAGGCCGTAGGCGGCACTGCGGCCGTCGCGGTGAAGAACCTTTCCCGCTTCGGCTGAGAGTTCGTCCCGGTCGGCCTGCCACTGCTCCTTCGCCAGATCGATCAGGGCCTCGCGGGCCGCCGCCGCCACGCGGCGCAAATAGGCGGACATGTCGGGCGTGGTGCGGCTGCCGAAGGTCCCCATGTCGAAGGGCACCAGATCCGTATCGGCCATCACCATGCGGATTGCTTCCACGGGCGCGTGCAACTCTTCCGCAACCGCCTGGCTCAAGGACGTGCGGATGTTCTGCCCCACTTCCGTTTTGCCGGTGTAAACTTGGATCACCCCGTCCTCGCCGATGTGGATCCACGCGCTCACCTCCGCCGGACGCGGAGTCCCGCCGCGGCGTCCGCGCCTCTCCTGGGCCGCGAGCGGCGGTTCCGAGAAAATCACCGCCAGCACGCCGCCGCCCAGCAGCTTGAAGAAACGCCTGCGATCAAGCGGGCCGAGAGGTTCCAGCGTGCTCATCACGGTTTTGCAGAGCGGGTTTCGGCAGCGAGCTTCACCGCGGCACGGATGTTGTTATAGACGCCGCAGCGGCAGATATTCCCATCCATACCCGCGTGAAATTCCTCCTCGGTGGGCCGGGGATGTTTTTCCAAAAGCGCCACCGCGGACATGATCATCCCGCAGGTGCAGTAGCCGCATTGGAGCGCGTCGGCATCGAGGAAAGCCTGCTGGACAGGGTGCAGCTTGCCGTCCTTCGCGAGTCCTTCGACGGTACGGATCTTTCCCTCCCCCACGTCGCCCGCCTTCATCGAGCAGGCGCGCACCGGCTTGTCATCCACCAGCACGGTGCAGGCGCCGCACTGGCCTTCCCCGCAGCCGGGCTTGCAGCCGGTAAGTCCCAGATCGTCCCTCAGGACGCCGAGGAGGGGTTTCTCGCCGTCCGCCCGGACGGCGGCCTCGCCGCCATTGACGTGGAGCCGGGTAATGGTAGCCATCGCGATAAGGGGTACAATTCCGAACTGTCTCCGGAAGGACTCAAGGTAAAACCCGGCAGCGAGCGGCAGGTTGCGGGGATTCGGGAAGCTTACCTTCTCGCGGCGAACCATCCCAGCACGGCACCGCATCCCCAGCCCAGGAAATGCCCGGCGACATCGGTATTCTCGCCCCCCATGCCATACCAAGCCAGCATCATGAGGCCTGCCAGCAGGGGTGCGACCAGCGGACGGAACTCCCGGTAGGAACGGTGTCTCCACGCCAGGCGGCTGGACGATCCTACGAGTAGCCCCAAGGCCGCAAAAGTCGCGGTGGACGCGCCTAGCGACAGGAAGGGGTCCGGGTAGTGCAACCAGGCATTGAGCGCGTTGCCGAGCGTCCCCGCGAGCAGGATGAGAGGCCACGCCCGCAAAGCGCCGAGCAGCTTCGCCACCATCACGCAGAAGATCCCGCCGATGGCGACATTTCCCAGCAGGTGCCCCGCGTCCGCATGGAGGAAGAGGGAGGTGAAAGGCCGCCACCACTCCCCGCCTTCCACCAGCGCCAGGCTGGAATTGCAGAAACGGTCGGAAAAGGTGAAATCCCGCCCCTGCCACAGGAAGGTCGCCATCAGGGCGAAGGTCCACGCGGAGAACAAGCCGAGGCCCGCGGGAAACAGAGGAGTATCGGCGTGCTCGCCGCGATCCGCCTGCTCCGCCTCATAGAGTTGGTATTCCTGCCGGATCACCCCGGCGTGGGCGGGTTCCGCGAACACGGCATAGGTACCGTGGCCGGGAAAGATCCAGCAATCGAGGTTCATGGCGAGCACCACCAGCGCGTGCTCGCTCGCCTCGCCGAATGATTGCCATTCGCCTACCGGCACCAGTTCGGGAGGCACGCCGGTCTCCGGCCCGTCATAATCCATCATCCGAGCCTCTTTTACCCCATTTCAGGCACACTGCAAATGGATCTCCCCGTCCCGCATGTAAAGCGTGCGACCCTGCACCTTCCCGAGTTGCAGTTTGCCCGTAAAGGACGGCCGGAAGCGGGTCGCCCATAGGCAAGGCAAACACACTTATGAGACTCTGTTTCAATCAGTCCACCCCGTTGGCACACCTCGAGGCACGGAGGATGCATGTCTGGTAACTGCGACCGATGCCCTGCAGATCCATGCGGGGACTTTCAGAAGAGAGCAGCCCGCCCACGGTCCCCCGGGGCTGCCCAAGGTTCCTCTCCGGCTCCGGTTTTTCAACCGTCCGGGAAGAGAGGACTGTTGTTTCACCTCAGCCTGAACTTCTTCACCACCCGACTCATCCCTCCACTCCCCGGGATCGCATGATCCGAGAAGTTTCAAAATCTCAATGAAACGGTCTCCACATCGATCCAATGAAACTGATTCTCCTCACACTGACGGCCTGCACGCTGGCCGTCATCCCGGCGGACGCGGCGAACATCACCGGGGAACTGCGCAAATGGCACAAGGTCACCCTTTCGTTCCAAGGACCTGACACGAGTGAAACCGCCACCCCCAATCCCTTCACCAATTATCGCCTGGATGTCACCTTCAGGCACGCGGCAAGCGGGAAGACCTATCTGGTTCCCGGCTATTATGCCGCGGATGGAAATGCGGGGAACACTTCCGCCAGCTCCGGCAACGTATGGCGCGCTCACTTCGCGCCGGACGAGACGGGCACCTGGAGCTACACCGCCTCCTTCAGGAGCGGCAGCAATGTCGCCACCGGCACTTCTGGCTCCGGCAGCAGCGCCGGCCATTTCGACGGCGAGACGGGAAACCTCAGCATCTCCCCCACGGACAAGAGCGGGCGGGACCTGCGGGGCAAGGGTCGCCTCCAGTACGTAGGCAAGCACCACCTGAGATTCGCCCAAACAGGCGATTACTTCATGAAAGCCGGGGTGGACGCTCCGGAGAACCTGCTCGCCTATCAGGACTTCGACGGAGGCTTCAAGACCGACGGTCAGGGGGACGAGTTTATCAAGGACTGGCAACCGCACGTGCAGGACTGGAACACGGGCGATCCCGTGTGGCAGGGCACGAAGGGCAAGGGTCTGATCGGCGCGATCAACTACCTCGCCGCCGAAGGCCTGAACGCCTTCTCCTTCCTCACCTTCAACGTCCAAGGCGATGACAAGAACGTCTTCCCCTACACCTCCTACAGCGAGCGCTCGCGCCTGGACGTCTCCAAGCTGGACCAGTGGGAGGTCGTCTTCGAGCACGGCACGCGGAAGGGCATGTACCTCCACTTCAAGACGCAGGAGACGGAGAACGAGCTGCTGCTGGACAGCGGGAATCTCGGCGACCAGCGCAAGCTCTACTACCGCGAACTGATTGCACGTTTCGGCCATCACCTCGCGCTGAATTGGAATCTCGGCGAGGAGATCAACGGCGCTTCCCTGCAGCAGAAGCAAGCTTGGGCGCAGTATTTCTACGATACCGATCCGTACCACCACCACATGGTGATCCACAACGGCGCGACCCACTACAACATGATGGGTGACGCCTCGAAACTCACCGGCTTCTCGCTGCAGTTGAACGCGAGCGATTTCACCGACAACTTCACGATGACCAAGGACTACATCGACCGCTCGGTGGCCGCAGGCAAGCCGTGGGTGGTGGCGACGGACGAGCCCGGCGATTCCCGTTACAGCCTGCGGCCGGATGCGGATCCGGGAAGCAGCCACACGGACGCGCGCAAGCACGCGCTGTGGGGAAACTTCATGGCGGGAGGCGCGGGAGTGGAGTTCTATTTCGGCTATGCCTTGGCTCACTCCGATTTGACTTGTAATGATTTCCGGAGCCGCGACTCCTTCTGGCCTTTCTGCCGCCATGCCCTCGGTTTCTTCGCGACCAGCGGGGTGCCTTTTCATGAGATGAAGAACGCGAACGCCCTTGTCAGCGGCAACGGGAGCAATGCCAACCGCTGTCTCGCGAAGCCGGGGACCGCCTATCTTCTTCATCTGCCTTCCGGTGGCTCCCCCACCCTCGATCTCTCCGGCCAGAGCGGCAGCTACCGCGTCCACTGGTTTGATCCCCGCAATGGAGGTGCCTTGCTCGGCGGCAACACGCTCTCGGGTGGTGCCACGCGGAACATCGGCTCGCCGCCGAACTCCACCAGCTCGGATTGGGTGGTGCTGGTACAGAACACCACCACGCCCCCTCCGGGCAACGAGGCGCCGGTGGTCAGCGCCGGGACCGATAAGAGTGCCAGCCTTTCGGGCGGCAGCGCCAGCGTGACGCTAAACGGCTCCGCCGCGGACGACGGCCTCCCCTCGGGCTCCACGCTCGCACGCGCCTGGACTCGGATCAGCGGGCCTGCCGCGGTTTCCTTCTCCGCGCCTGACAGCGCCACCACCACCGCCACTTTCACCGTAGCGGGCAGCTACACCCTGCGCTTTTCCGCCAGCGACGGGGAGCTCGCATCCTCCGACGATGTCGTGGTGACGATAAGTGATGCCGGTGCCACAAACCAGGCGCCCGTCGCAAACGCCGGGCCGGACAGATCCGCCGTCTTGAGCGGATCCTCGGTCCAGATCGCGTTGAGCGGCACGGCGAGCGACGACGGGCTCCCCCAAGGTAGCACCTTGCAGGCTTCATGGTCGCTGGTCAGCGGTCCCGCCTCCGTCTCCTTCTCCCCGTCGGATACGGCAGCCACGAGCGCCAGCTTCACTGCTGCAGGCAGCTACGTGCTGCGCCTCAGCGTTTCCGATGGCGCCTTGAGCGATTCCGACGATGTAGGGGTGGTCATCATCAGCTCTTCGGGCGGCGGAACTACCGCCGTCCCAGCCACGCAGGATGCCTTCACGGAAAACGGCAAGAATGCGAACACGACCATCCTCCGCGTGCAAAATTCCGATTATCGGACCCGGAAGAGCTATCTCCAATTCGACACCCGTTCGCTGGCGGGCCCCTTCAGCTCATCGACGCTGCGGCTGGTTCAGAATGGAGACCTGTCCGGAGGAACGATGACCCTGCGTCTCTATGCCGCGGCCTCGAACAACTGGTCGGAAAGCACCATCACCAGCACGAATGCCCCCGCAAGGGGCGCGCAGCTCGCCACCCTCACCGCGAATTTCACCGCGGGGCTGGTGGTTTCCTTCGATGTCTCCGCCGCCGTCACCGGACCCGGCCTGTACAGCTTCATCCTCGAGGCTGACCCTAGCTCGCGGGACACGGCCTTCGCTTCGTCCGAGAATTCGACCGGTTCGGCGCGGCCTTCCTTGATCGTGACCACTGGCGGAGGTGCGCCCGCCAACCAAGCGCCGGTGGCCCATGCCGGGAGCGATCAGTCCACCTTCATCCGCAGTGAACCGGTCACCATCGCCTTGAACGGCTCGGCCGCGGACGACGGCCTGCCGCAGGGTTCGGCGCTTTCCCTCGCCTGGACCCGCACCAGCGGGCCCGCGGCGGTCAGCTTTTCCGCGCCGTCCTCCGCATCGACAAACGCCACTTTCACCCAAGAGGGCACCTACGTTCTCCGCCTCACCGCCAGCGACGGCGCACTGAGCGACAGCGATGAGGTAACGGTGACCGTAAACGGGGCCCCGCAAGGAACCATTCCCGCCTCCTTTCCCGCCGTCCACGACGCCTATACGGAAAATGGACAAAACGTGAATAACGGCTCCCTGCGGGTGGAGAACTCCTCCCGGAAGCGTATCAGCTACCTGCAATTCGACCTCCGGAATGCACCCGGTCCCGCTTCTTCCGCCGTGCTGCGGCTGACGGAAAACGACGACGTTTCCTCCGGCACGATGACGCTCCGCCTCTTCCAAGCGACATCCGACGACTGGACCGAAAGCACCGTCACCGGTTCCAATGCGCCGGCCCGCGGGCCCCAGGTGGCGAGCTTTACCGGCGACATCACGAACGGCCGCGTGCTCAGCTTCGATGTCTCCGGATTCGTGGGAGCGCCGGGGATCTACAGCTTTATTCTGGAGGCGGATCCCTCCACCCTTGACGTTTCGTTGTCCTCCTCGGAAAATTCCACCACCTCGTCACGGCCGGCACTGACCATCGTCGCAGGAGCTGCTTCCGCGGCATCGGTCGCCAACATGGCTGTGGATCCCGGCGGGATTTCCGGGATGACCCCGGTGCTGGAGCGCATGGAGGAGAACCGGATCCAGATCCGGAGCGAGGGCCGCCCGGGTTTCGTTTACGAAGTGCAGCGCTCGCTGGATCTCCTGACCTGGAAAACGGTGGCCCGCGCAGCCGCCGAGGAGGACGGCGTGGTGCACTTCGCCGATCCCGAGCCGCCGCCGGGGCGGGCGTTTTACCGGCTTTCAGCGCCCTGAACCCGCGCTACCGGGGAGCAATGCGGATGCAGTCCATGGCGACCTCCAGGCTGAGATCCGGGCGGCGCTCGGCCACCCATTTCTCGATATCGGAAACGGCGGGATAATCGACCGCACCGACGTGCCGGAAGCAGCGGGCATCATCGATCAGTACGACAAAAGGCTGCTTCATGGCCGCCGAGAAAATCGCCTCGAGTTCTCCCCACACGGGACAGTTGAGATCGCCCTGCGCGGTGTCCCCGCCGGAATAGTGGCCATCCAGCCAGAAGAGCGTGGGAGCATCCAGCCGTGCGACCACTTCGGGCATCACCTTGCCGCTGTCGCCTTGCCGGAGATCGACATTGCCCACTCCCGCGAAGCGCTTCTTCGCCTCCTGATAGAATTTCTCGGCCAGCTCGATGGAGTAAACCTTTTTGAACTCGCGACGCATCGCTTCCACGGTGTCGCCCTTGAAAGTGCCGGTCTCCACCAGGATCTGGAGCCCGAATCGGTTCTTGTAATCCAGCAGCATGTCGCGCTTGGCAAGCGGCGGCGGCGGATCGGGGCGTCCGTTCTCGATCCACTTCTTGAATTTCCGTTTCTCTTTGAGCTGCTTGAACCAGGAAGCCATGAGCGGGGAAGGCTAGGCCGGGAAAAGCCGGGGACCAAGCGCATTTTCGCCATCCCCGGCCGGAGGCGGCATCGATCCGCAGCCGCGTCTCCCCTTTCGTTTTGCTTGCCGGTGCCCGCAGGCCCCGGCCCATGCTGCGCGCGTGCAGATCCCCTTCTTCCGGCCGAAGGACAGTTACATCACCTGCCGCGATCGCGACGATGGCGGCGGAGCGCAGATTTCCGCCCGGATCTCCACGATGATTCTCGCCCGCATGAAAGGGCTCGGCTACGCCCACAGCCCGGTTTCGGAAGTCGCCCACGCCCCCGCGGGCTTGGATGATGCGGCCTGGTCACGGACCTGGGAGGACTTTTTCAACCTCGGGCACGGTGAACTTCCGGCCGCGGAGCTGGAGGCGAAGGGATACCCCTTGCGCACGGTGAAGAAGCCGCACCGCTTCTTTCCGCGCTCGGGATGCCTTCAGGTAGTGGCTCATTGCCACAAGGTGACGGATCGTCACCCGGAGGCCTGGGCGGCCATTGCCCCCCTGCTCCGGGAGCGTTACTTCCTGACCCCGAAACCCGGCCTCGGAGACTACGACGACGGCCGGGTGCAGATCGCGGTGCACCTGCGCCGCGGCGACGTCGGCTCCAGCGGCCGTTTCTCGGAGCGCTTCACCGGGGACGATGTGGTCCTGGAAAGACTCCGCAGGGTGATCGCGGCGATCGGGCAGGACCGCGCACGGGTGCGTTTGTTTTCCCAAGGCGCGCCCGAGAGTTTTTCGGCCTTCACCACGCTGGGTGCCAGCCTGCATCTCGATGACGATGTGTTCGAGACCTTCCATCACTTCGTGCGGAGCGACGTGCTTTTCCTGGCCAAGAGCACCTTCAGCTACCTCGGAGGCGTGATCGGGGGGCAGACCTGCATCTACGAGCCTTTCTGGCATCCGAAGCTGCCGGGCTGGTTGTCGCCGGAGGATCTGAACGGCCCGCGGCTAACCGAGGCGATCGCCTCGCTTGCCAAGGGGTGAGCCGCCTCAGGCCCACGCCGGCCAGCGCCCCGCGCTCTTCAGCAAAGGCTGCAATTTTGCCAGCTCCCGCACGGCCACTTCTTCCATCGCTTGGGGCAGGCGAAAACTCCAGTTGTGGGGGCCCACGGTACCGGGGGAGTTGATCCGGTCCGTAAGGTCGCAGAGATCGGTGATCATCAGGGCGGCGTAGCGGGAGCGGGAGGAAAGCAGGGCGGCGATCAAGGCGCTTTTGACCTCGGAACCGTAGGCCATCTCCGGCCGCGTCCCGCCGAACTCCGCCATGAGCCGCAGATATTCCTCCGCCTGCTCCCGTTCGTCCGGATCCGCTTCGGAATCCGCGGCGATGCGATGGAAATTCGCCCAGAGTGCCGGGATCGAGTCGTGATCGTGGGTGGAATAGGTGACGAAGGAGCACTCGGGCAACTGCTCCGGCGGAACGACGTGGCCCTCCTCATCGAAATCCCAGTGGGGAATACGGAAGCCCGCGATGTCCAGCGAGGCCAGGTGCGACCGCACGTAATCCGGCACGCGGCCCAGATCCTCGCCGACCACCGCGGAGCTTCCCGCCGCTTCCTTGGCCATCCGGAGCCGGACGTCGCCGTCCGCCAGATTCGCGGCCTTGTTTGCGGGCGTGTCATCGGGACGGGGCGCCCAACCGGGCAGGCGGCCGCCGGTTAACCGTGCCGCTTCCTTCTCCGTCAGCGGCAGGAACTCGGCGTTCCGCTGCGGCTGCCACGGGAAGGAATAGATCCGGTAGAAACCCAGCACATGGTCGATCCGGAAAATGTGGAAGATATCCGCGAGCTTCCCGATCCTCCGGCGCCACCATGGGAAACCGGCGGCCTCCATGCGATCCCAGCGGAAGAGCGGGATACCCCAGTTCTGCCCCCATTTCTGGATGAAGAGATCGTGCTTGAAGACCAGCTCTGGAGGAGCCCCGCCGCACCATTCCAGATCGAAGTCTTCCCGCTGGAAGAACACGTCGGCCGAATAGCGGCTGACGCCGATGGGAATATCGCCCATCAGCTTCACGCCCTTGTCATCCGCATGGGCGCGCACCGCCCGCCATTGCCGGAAACACAGCCACTGCACCCACGCGTAGAATTCCAGCCGCTCCTCCACTGCCGCGGGGGCCTTCGCGCGCTCCGCTTCCAAATAGGCCAGGGCACCATCCACGCTCCTCCATGCTTCCGGCCACTGGTCCCACACTTCGCTGCCGCCGGCTTGATCCATCAGCCACCGGTAGATGCAGTACTTCGCCAGCCACACGGCCTCCTCCCTGCGGAAGCGGTAGAATGCGATGTCGCCCGGCCCTTCCCGGAAACGCAGCCACGCTTTCTCCAATAGCGCCCGTTTCGCTCTCCTCACCGCGGCGTAGTCCACCTTCGGCGATCCGAGGCTTTCACCCAACAACTCGCGCGCTCCGGCGATATCGGACGGATCGAGACCGGGGATTTCCTGCGGGCCGAAGCTCAGGTAGAGCGGCTCCAGCGCTACCGAGGAGATGGCATTGTACGGGCTATCGTCCCCGCCCGTTTCGTTCAGGGGGAGCAACTGGAGGAACCCGATGCCGTGCTCCGCGCAGCGATCGATCCACTTGCGCATCGCCCGCGTGTCTCCGATACCCAGATCCCCCTCCCAACGGGGAGTGAACGCGGGAAGGAGAAGACCGGCGAGGCGCTCAGGCATGCGTCGGAAGCTGCCACGAATGGCAGCACGATCCAGCACGAAGCGGACCAAGAACGAGCCGCCGCCGGGACGCCCGCGCCCCAAGCCGTCACGGCCGTGGCGGCATCTCGGCCGTTGCCCGGCGCTCCCCTCTCAACATCTTGCCGATCTCCCCGGCAAGCCACAGGAAGTGGTCGGAGCGGATCGCCGGGTCTTTCAGAAAGGGGACCTCCCCCACCGGCGGATCCTGGGTGGTCTTGAAGATGGCAGTGCCCTCGTCGATCTCATCGAACATGGCGAGGTAGAGCGCCCTGCTTCCCGCTTGACGGGCGGCGACCGCCTGGCTCCAGAGAAACCTGCCTCCCAGCCGGGGGATCGCGTCCAGCTTCGCCTCTTGTTTCCGGCTTTTCATGAGATTGTGCCAACTGAAGCCGGGAAAGGCCACGGGCAGATACCCGAGATTCCGCTCGCGGCACCAGGCGAGGTCCGGTTTCAGCAACTCGTCCACCCGCTTGGCCGCATCCTGTGGCGTACCGAAACGTCCGACCGCCCAAGGGCTGACGATGTCCGCCCGGGCGATGATTTCGTGGAGCTTCGGGTCGGCGATGGCGTCGCGGTCGAGGGTCCGCCAATAGCAGGGGACGCCGAGCATCACCGCGCAGCCCTTCCCCTTGAAAAACCGGACCAGCGTCTCCCACTCCGGGAGGCAAGGCGCCCGGTCGTCGAAGCCGAGTCCCCAAAGCGCGATCAGGGGCCTGCCCCGGTAGGAAAGATAGGCGGGATCTTGCGCCGACCATTTCCCCTCCGCCTCGAGCCGCCTCCAATCTTCCGGCACCGCGCCGTAATCCGCGGCGCGCAGGCCGGAGAGATCGTACATCAACACCCATTTCCGGCCCTCCGCCGCCGCCGCCGCCTTGCAGTGGCCCATCACCAGATCCATCGAGGCGCGGTGCCGGGAATCCCGCGCGGTCGCGGCGAAGCGCTGGACGAAAGCGCCGTCGATCCCGTAATCCCGCATCCACTTGAAGTGCCTCCGGACGGTTGGCTCCTTCACGGAACTGAAGACCTCGGCGACCTTTCCATCGGCATGGCGTAGCGGCGTGGAAAAGCGTTCATCGGGCCCGAATTCGCTCATGTCGGGCCACATCTCGATATGGGTGGTGTCCGGCCCGAACTTCCCGCCGGGTGAATAGTGGAACCAGCCGTTTCCGGCCCCGTCGCCCTCGCAGCGGAACCACCCCTGATAGCCGCACATCACGAGGCCATCCAGCGTTCCTCCCATCCTCCGCCACGCCGCCATCGATCGCGCCAGGTTTTCTTTCCGGTCGCCTTTGATCCCGTAACCCTGCAGGCCGACAGGACCCCGCCAATCCGCCTCCGTTTGAAGCCGTTTCACGAAACCGGCCACATCGTAGCTGCCCTTGTCCAGCGGTTGGATGAGCCGGTCCCACTCCATCGCCTTCGTCTCGCCTCGGTCCGCGCCGTTGATGGTGACGAACTGAAGGCGCGCCTTTTCTTTGAGGATCTCCGGCAAGGGATCGACGTCGCCCTCGGTTTTCAGCCAATGGCAGAGGTTGAAGGTGATGCCGACCTCGGGGCGGTCGAGCTTTGCGGCGATCCTGGCGGCGGCGGAGAAGCGGGCCATCCAGAAGCCCGCATGGGGGTAGAGCGATATCTTCACACCGGCCGATTTCGCGTGATCCGCAATCTCCCCCAGGGTTTTCACGGCCAAGTCGTCATTCCCGGCAGGTGCCTCCGAAATCGCGATCCACAAAGCGGCGCCCGTTCCTTCCAGCGCTTTGATCTGCGTGCGCAGGTCGGGGCCCAAGGGAGAGGTTCCCTCCTGCAACTTCAGGGTGTGGTACACGTTCCAGAGGCGCATCCCCCGCCCCTCCAGCGAATCCCGCATCGGCTTGATCGGAACTCCGCTGCCACCCAAGCCGTCATAGCCCAGTTCATGCAGCGTCCCGGAAACTTCCGCCGGATCTCCGGAAATGCCGGTATCCATCGCGAAGAATGAATTGGCCCGCAGTCCTTCTAAAGGCAGGCCCCATAGCACGAGCAGCAGTCGCAAGAGCCAAAGGCGGGCTGGGGTCGGCTTCATCGTCATCCATACGGAGCCCGCTCCTCCGAATTCTCATCCCGCTGCCGCAGCAAAATGCCCCGCTCCTTGCGGAGCGAGGCATGAAGAATCTTCCTAAAGAAGCGCTCAGATCTCCGCCACCGGAAGACTGGAAACTTCCTCGCGCACTTTCTCGGCGAGCAAGGTGGAAAGATAGCGTTCCGTGGAGGAGGCACCGATCGTTACCACGCGTTTCCCTTGATATTCCGGGCGCTTGGCAACCTGCATCGCTGCCCACACGTTCGCCCCGGTGGAAATACCGGCGGGAATCCCCTCCTCCTGATTGAGAAGCTGCGCCGTGGCGAAGGCGTCCTCGTTGGAAACCAGGACCACCTCGTCGATGATCTCGACGTTCAGGTTCTTCGGGATGAACCCGGCACCGATGCCTTGGATCATGTGCGGGCCGGGCTGGCCACCGGAAATCACGGGGCTGCCCACGGGTTCCACGGCGAAGGTCTTCATCGCGGCGTTACGGGATTTGATTACCTCCGAAACACCGGTGATCGTGCCGCCGGTGCCCACTCCCGCGACAAAGGCATCGATATTGCCATCCGTATCCCGCCAGATTTCCTCGGCGGTTGTCTTGCGGTGGATCTCCGGGTTGGCCGGGTTGTCGAACTGGCCGGGACCGAAAGAGCCAGGGTTTTCCTCCAGAAGTTGCTTCGCTTTCGCGATCGCGCCGCCCATTCCCCGGGCACGGGGCGTAAGCACGATCTCGGCACCGAGCAGGCGCAGAAGCACCCGGCGCTCGATCGACATGCTCTCCGGCATGGTCAAGATGCAGCGGTAGCCCTTCGAGCGGGCCACGAAGGCCAGCGCGATGCCCGTATTACCGGAAGTGGGCTCGATGATCAGGCCGCCGGGCTTCAGGCTTCCGTCGCGCTCGGCGGCTTCGATCATCGCTTTGCCGATCCGGTCCTTCACGCTGAAGAGCGGGTTGAAGAATTCGGCCTTGAGGAGCACTTCGGCACCCGTGTCGGCGGAGATTTTGTTCAGGCGGATCAAGGGCGTATTGCCGATGGTGTCTGCGATGGATTGTGCAATGGACATAGGATCAGGGGTAGGGAGTAGTCGTTTCGGTCTGTGTAAGGCAGCCGCGTGCTGATGCCGTGGACGGCTCTCGCGCACATTGCGATCGGAAATTGGTATCGATAGCGTCTTCGCGACTTCCAGGTCGCTTGGAGCACCGTTTGGGCAGAGCTTTGAAAGGGGGGGCTGCCGAGTCAAGGCGGGGGATGGTCACCAGGCATCCATCCGCCACCGCATGCCGCCCCATTGACAAGCCGGCCCGGCTGCCCCGACCCTGCGTCCGGATGGAACTTCGCGTGGAGAGCAATGCCGGGATGCGGCTGGATGCCTGGCTGGCGGCAAATCTGCCGGATCTTTCACGCTCGCGCGTCCAGGAGCTGATCCGCGAACAGTTCATCCTGCGCAACGGCCAGCCCGCGAAGCCGCGCGACGCCGTCGCGGCGGGAGATCTCCTCAGCATTGCCATTCCCGAAGCCGTGCCCGCCGAGGCGCAGCCGCAGGACATCCCGCTGAACATCCTCTACGAAGACGAACACCTGGTGGTGCTGGACAAGGAATCCGGGATCGTGGTCCATCCCGCGGCGGGAAACCCCGACGGCACCCTGGTGAACGCGCTGCTCCACCATTGCCGGGGGAAACTTTCGGGCATCGGCGGTGTCGAGCGGCCTGGAATCGTCCACCGCCTCGACAAGGATACTTCCGGATGTCTTGTGGTGGCGAAAACGGATCTCGCGCACCAGTCCCTCACCGGCCAGTTCTCCGGGCGCACGATGGAGAAACTCTATCTTGCCGTGGTCCAAGGCATTCCCAATCCCGCGAAGGATACGGTCTTCACCCACATCGGCAGACATCCGGTGAACCGGCAGAAAATGGCGGTGGTGAACCCGCCCGGCGGCAAGCCGGCGATCACGGACTATGAGATCCTTTCCATCGACCGCTCCACGGCCTCCTCGCTGGTGCTCTGCCATCTTCACACCGGCCGCACCCATCAGATCCGCGTGCACATGCTTCACAAGGGATGTCCCCTGATCGGAGATCCCATCTATGCCAAGCCCGAGCGCCAGAACGCGAAACCGGGCCGGCTGATGCTGCACGCATGGCGCCTGACATTTGATCATCCTGCCGATGGCCGGCGTCTTTCCTTCGAAGCGCCCATCCCCCACGACTACACGCCCTGGCTCGGGATGATGGACGGGCCGCTGCCGTAGCTACCCTGCCGCCAGCAGTTCCAGGATGCAGCCCGCTGCTGTCATCCCGAAAACGGCCGTCACGTGCGTGGCGGTGCCGTAGCCGGCGTCGCATCGCAAGCCCGCGGGCAGATCGCCCGGACGCTCATGGCAAACGGTGCCGTCGCCCGCGGGATACAGCGGCGGTTCCTCGGAGTACACCGCCTCGATCCCGAACTTTTTCACCTTTTCGCCCGTGCGTGCCTTCGGAAAGCCGTGCTCGTCGCGCAAGCGCTTTCTCACCGCCATCATCAGGGCGTCGTCGCGCGTGCGGGCCAGGTCCGCCGTCTTGATCTGTGTGGCATCCCGCCGCCCGCCGGCTCCCCCGCAAGCAATCACAGGCACGCCACGCTCCCGGCAGCGGGCCAGCAGGACGCACTTCGCGCGCACCGCATCGATCGCGTCGATCACCGCATCGAAACCGCCATCGAGAAAGTCGTCCACGTTGCGGTCGGAAAGGAATTCCTGGCGCTCGGTCACGACGATGTCCGGCTGGATCGCACGCAGGCGATGTGCCATCACCCCGACCTTGGGCTTTCCATAGGTGCCGTCCAGCGCGTGGATCTGACGGTTGGTATTCGTCACGCAGAGATCGTCCGCGTCGATCATGGTGATCTTGCCGACACCGGACCGAGCCAGGCACTCTGCCGCCCAGCACCCGACACCGCCCACGCCCACCACGGCCACGTGGGAACGGTGGAATTTCTCCAGCGCCGCCGTGCCGTATAGGCGCGCGATGCCGGAAAAGCGGTCGAGATAGGATTCGGTCACGACACGGGGATTTTGGCCGCGGCCGCGCCGGGGCATCAATCACCAATCCTCCGCTCGCCGGAGTTCCGCGATCAACGCCGGGGCACTTTTCACTTGGGCGGGAAATCGCCTTTCTCGAACCGCTGGTGCTGATGGATCAACTGGAGATCCCCCGGCTCCTCCTGCAGGCCGCGGGTGGAGAACTCCAGCGCCTTGGCGCGGTCGCCGCGGGCGAAGTGCACCTCTGCCATCGTATCGAGGTAGGCCGCTTGCCTCGGGTAGGTCTTCAAGGCCCGCGCCGCGTGCTTCTCGGCTTCATCGAGGCGGCGGTTGGCACGGGAGGCAAGCCAGGCCGCGGAGTTCCGGGTGTTCTCTCCTTCCGGAAAGCGTTCGATCACCTTGGAAATGCGCTTCCAGATACCTTCGAAAATCTCATCGTGCATCTTCACGAGCCCGGCGCGCCGCATTGCAGCGAAAAAGTAGTCGGCCAGCAGCGTGTCGGCAAAGGGGACCTCCACGCACTCCTCGATGATCGCCACGGCACCTTCCTTATCGGAAGACAGACGGGAGAAAGCCCGCATCAGGTCCGATTCCAGCCGCTGCCTCAAGTAGTGGGAGGAGAGCGCGTTGCTGCTGCGTCCCGCCATCGCTTCCTCGAGGGTCCTCGCCGCGGAGATGGCCGCCGCCATCTTCCAATCCTCGCGCGCACCTGCGTCCAAGGCGAGGTAACCGAGGATATCCGAGAAAGAGCGCTGGTCGTTGGTGCATTCGATGGCGGCGCGCCGCCACCACTCCCCCGCCCGGTCAAAATCCCCGGACAGGGCGAAGTAGTAGCCGATCTGCCCGAGCGCCCGGGTCTCCCCCATGGACAGCAGCTCGGCCTTCTTTTCCAGAGTCATCGCCTCTTCCTCCTGGCCTCCGCGGCGCATGCATGCCGCCGCATAACCCCAATAGACCGGCTCTCCCGGCATCGCCGCCCCGAGCTCCAGCCAAACCGCCGCCGCTTCTTGCCAGCGGCCCAAGGTGCCGAGGAA
>CAMPGU010000032.1 GCA_946885645.1 uncultured Haloferula sp. | reverse complement strand
CTACTAGGTTCATCGTAAATAGAAAGATGCCTCTCGGGGCCTCATGGGCTCGGTCAACCCGATTCCCTGGCCCTCGCTGCCGTTAGCCCACAAGGCATTTAACCTCGCCAGCGAAATTATTGGACGATCGTTTGCCTTTATTACGCGATTGTCTAAATTCCGTGTTGTGCAGCAGGAACTCTTTTCCATTAGCCCGAAGAAGGGGGAGCAGGCGCGGCGAAAGCTGCTGCTGGCGGCGCTAAAGAAATTCGGGGAGAAGGGCTACGAGAATGCCTCGGTGCGCGAGATCGCGGAGGAAGCCGGCCAGAACGTGGCGGCAATCGCCTATTACTTCGGGAACAAGGAAAAGCTCTACGCAGGAGTCCTGGAGGGAATCGGCGACTATTTGAGAGCGGTCTTCAGCAAGGTCGCGGAGGATTCAAGGGAACGCCTGCAAGAAGGCTCGCCCGACACAGGGAGTGCAGCCGGAATCATCAAGCGGATGATGCGCACGCTGCTGGGCGAACAGCTTGAAGGCAGCGAATTCGAGAAGATCCGCCTGGTAATGCTGAGGGAGCAAGCCGCTCCGAGCGAAAATTTCGAGCTGCTCTACAGCAGGACACTACGTCCCCTGCACGAGCTTTTCGCCCGCGCCGTGGGAATTGCGACCGGAGACGATCCGGCATCGGAGAAAGCGATCCTCCGCACCCACGCGCTGTTCGGCCAAGTGCTCTCTTTCACCCTGGCCCGCGCAACCATCCTGCGGCGGCTGGGAATCAAGAAACTGGAGCCCCATCACACCATGCAGATCGCGGCGATCCTCGACGAGCACGTGGACCTGATTTGCGAAGGTCTCGGAACGAAAGGAATAGGACGATGAAGAAGGTAATACCGGTGATCCTCCTGTTTGCTGCCCTCGCGGCGACCGGGTGGTACTTCTACCATAAATATAGTACTAACCGCCTGCCAGTCCTGCTATACGGAAACGTGGACATCCGTGGAGTCGATCTCGGCTTCCGGGTGCCCGGCCGCATCGCGGAGGTACTAAAAGACGAAGGGGATGCCGTGAAGGCAGGCGAGACGCTGGCCCGCATCGACAGGGAGCCTTACCTGCGTGAGCTGGAACAGGCGAGGGCCGCCCTGGCACAAGCGAAAGCAACGGTGGTGCAGGCCAAGGCGAGCTTGGGACAGGCGAGAGCGGAGGCGGATCTGAAACAGGCGGGCTATCGCAAGGAGGAGATCGAACAAGCCCGGGCCTCGCTGGCACAGGCGCGGGTAACGGAGGAGAATGCGGAGCGTGTTTACGCGCGGCAGTCTCAACTCGTGAAATCCAACGGCGTCTCGCGGCAGAATTTCGAGAACGCCGGGGCCGCTTATCACGAAGCGGAGCAGCGGACGAAGGTCGTCGAGGCGAATCTGGCGCAGTTGGAAGCCGGCTTCCGTAGCGAGGAGATCGCCGCAGCGGAAGCGGCGGCCGGTGCGGCAGAGGCCGGCGTGGGAGCTTCCGAGGCAGCGGTGCGACAGGCGGACGCCGCCGTGAAGACCGCCGAGATCCGGCTCGCCGACACGGATCTGAAGAGCCCTTCGGACGGTATCGTGATCACCCGCGCCTTGGAGCCGGGGTCGATCATCCAAGCCGGACCGACGGTGATGACGCTCTCGCTGGAAGAACCCGTGTGGGTGCGCGCCTATGTCCACGAACCGCAATTGGGCAAATTCCCTCCCGGCACGCGGGTCACCCTCCGCACCGATGGAAATCCGGATCACGTTTTCCACGGCACCGTCGGCTTCGTCTCGCCGCGGGCCGAGTTCACGCCTAAGTCCGTCGAGACCGAGGAACTTCGCACGTCGCTCGTATATCGCCTTCGGATCGTCGTGGAAGATTCGGACGGATCCCTGCGGCAGGGGATGCCCGTGACGGTCTCGCTGACTGGGAACCCCGGCGAGTAATGAGCGACGACAGGATCAGTCTTCCGGCGCAGGCCGGGCGGAACCGCCCTGACCACGGCGAGCTAGTCATCAGCTTTCAGGAGGTGACCAAGTCCTTCGAGGGAATGAAGCCCCCGGCCTTGGACGGAGTCTCGGGAGAGGTGCGCACCGGGGTGATCACAGGCCTCGCGGGGCCGGATGGAGCGGGCAAGACAACGCTGCTACGCCTGATCGCCGGCCTCATGAGCCCGGACCGGGGGACCATCCTCACTCTGGGTCACGATCCGATCCGGGACGCGGCCGCGATACGCGGGGAGGTGGGCTACATGCCTCAGAAGTTCGGCCTCTATGAGGACCTCACCGTGATGGAGAACCTGAAGCTCCAGGCCGACCTACGGCATGTCACGGGGAAAGAACGCGACGCCGCTTTCGACCGGCTCCTGGACTTCACCGACCTGAAGCGGTTCACCGGACGATTCGCAGGAAAGCTCTCCGGCGGGATGAAACAGAAACTCGGGCTGGCTTGTGCGCTCCTGGGAAAGCCGCGCCTGCTCCTGCTGGACGAGCCGGGCGTCGGCGTGGATCCCATCTCCCGGCGCGAGCTGTGGGGAATGGTGGAAGACCTCGTGGACCAAGGGATCGCCGTCGTATGGAGCACGGCGTACCTGGACGAAGCGGAATTGTGCGGGACGACTCTCGTGCTAAACGAAGGCAAGCTGCTCTTCGACGGCACGCCTCGCGAGATCGCCGGGCCCTTGGAAGGCCGGGTCTTCAATCTGCGGGAGCCGGGAGAGAACAAGCGGAAGATCCTCACCCACGCCCTCTCACGGCCCGAAGTGAGCGATGGCACGATCCAGGGGCACAGCTTGCGGCTCACCTTGCGGACGGGAAGCAGCCGATTTCCTCCGCGGGAGATTGGGGCCGCTCCGGAGGCGGAGTGGGCACCGGCGAAGCCCCGGTTCGAGGACGCCTTCATCGATCTCCTCGGGGGCGGGCCTCCCGGCGAATCGATTCTGGCAAAGCATACCGTGCAGATCCCGCGCGACGGCGAAACCGTCATCGAGGCACAGCACCTGACAAAGCAGTTCGGCGACTTCAAGGCGACGGACGACGTGACCTTCGAGGTGAAGCGGGGGGAGATCTACGGGCTCTTGGGACCGAACGGCGCGGGGAAATCGACGACCTTCAAGATGATGTGCGGCCTTCTGGTGCCGACTTCGGGCACCGCGAAGGTGGTCGGGCTGGATCTACGGAAAAGCGGCGGCAAGGCGCGCCAGCGCCTCGGCTACATGGCGCAGAAGTTCTCCCTCTATGGCAATCTGACCGTTCTCCAGAACCTGTCCTTCTTCTCCGGAATCTACGGCCTCAGGGCAAACAAGCAGCAGGAGCGCACGGAGGAGATGGCCCATATCTTCCACCTCCATCCCTTCCTGAGTTCAAAGACCGATTCCCTCTCGCTGGGCTACAAGCAACGGCTCGCACTGGCTTGCTCCGTGATGCACGAGCCGGACATCCTCTTCCTGGACGAGCCGACATCGGGTGTGGACCCGGTGACCCGCCGCGAATTCTGGACTCATATCAACGGGCTGGTGGACCGCGGCGTGACTGTGATGGTCACCACGCACTTCATGGACGAAGCCGAGTACTGCGACCGGATCGGCCTGGTATTCCGGGGGAGCCTGATCGCGAACGGGACTCCCGACGAGTTGAAGGAAAGCGTGGCCACCGCTGAGAATCCGGACCCGACGATGGAGGATGCCTTCATCCGGCTCGTCACGCGAAAGGAGGACCCGCCGTGAAGCACCTTTCCTTCCGTCGGCTGAGGGCGCTCTGCTGGAAAGAAACGCTGCAGATGTTCCGCGACCCGAGCAGCAACCTGATCGCCTTCGCTCTTCCGATGCTGCTGATGTTCGTTTTCGGGTTCGGAATCAATCTCGACACGCCGACGCTGAAGATCGGTCTGTACACCGAGGCTTCGGGGACGGAGGCGGATGGATTTGCGGCAGCCCTCTCCGGGACGCCCTCGCTGGACATCGCGCGCTACCAATCGCGCGAGGCAATGGCACGGGACATGACGGATTCCAAAATCCGGGGCTTTATCGTGATTCCCGCGGACTTTTCGCGGAGGATGAAGGCGAAAGCGGACACCGCGCCGATTCAGGTAGTGGCGGATGGCTCGGAACCGAATACCGCGCAATTCGTGAGCTCGCATGTCGGCGGGGTGTGGCAAGTTTGGATGATGCAGCGGGCGGAAGACCGCGGGGAGGAAATGGACCGCGAGATCGCGCTGGAGCCACGTTATTGGTTCAATCCCTCCGCAAAGAGCCGGAACTTCCTCATTCCCGGGTCGATTACGGTCATCATGACCGTCATCGGAGCGCTCCTCACCTCACTGGTCGTGGCCCGCGAGTGGGAACGCGGCACCATGGAAGCCTTGCTTGCATCCCCCGTCACGCGGGCCGAGCTCCTGCTGAGCAAGATCCTCCCCTACTACGCGCTCGGCATGCTCTCGCTGTTGCTCTGCGTGGCGTCCGCGCGGTGGCTCCTGGGCGTCCCCTTCCGCGGTTCGGTGCTCGCCCTCTGCGTGGTGGGAACGTTTTTCCTGCTGAGTGTGCTGGGGATCGGCCTCGCGATCTCTACGGCCACCCGCAACCAGTTCAACGCGGCGCAGGCGGCACTCAACGCCGCCTTCCTGCCTGCCACCATGCTGTCCGGCTTTATCTACGAAATCTCCAGCATGCCCTCCTTCCTCAGAGGCGTGACGCACATCGTCCCTGCACGCTATTTCGTCTCGGCCATCCAGACCCTCTTCCAACTACCCACCGACTGGAAGCACCTGATGCCGGATATCCTGCTGCTGATGGCCTCCGCTGCCTTCTTCCTCGGCATCACCGCCAAGCTTACGAAGCGCAGGATGGAATGAACTCCTCCCTTTCCCGACATGAGATTTCTTCCCCGCATCCACGCTTTGGTCGTGAAGGAGCTGCAGTCGGTCTTCGGCAGTCCCTCCAGCCGGACCCTGCTGATCATGCCGGTGATCCTCCAGACCCTGCTCTTTCCTTTTGCCGCCACGCTGGAGGTGAAAAATGCCTCCCTGGGCATTTATAACAGGGACACCGGCGCTCCGGCGCAGGAGCTGGTCCAGCGGTTCGCGCAATCCGCCGCATTCTCCGAAATCATTCCTTTTCACGGACAGGACGAAATGGAGGAAGCGATCGAATCCCGGCAGGCGATGCTCACCGTTAGCATCCCCGAAGACTTTTCCCGCAAGCTGGCAGCAGGGGAAACCGCACCGGTACAGGTGCTGCTGGACGGGCGGCGCTCGAACGGCGCCCAGATCGCCTTCGGCTACCTCCAAGGAATCACCGAGGATTACATGAAAGATCGTCTGGCGGCCGCCGGCCGGGCCATGCCGTCGGAAGTCGTCACGCGCTTCTGGTTTAACCCGAACCTGGACTACAAGAACTTCATCCTGCCGAACCTGGTGGCCATCATCACCACGATCGGCTCGCTTATCCTCACGGCGCTTTCCGTCTCGAGGGAGCGGGAGCAGGGCACCTTCGACCAATTGCTGGTCTCGCCCCTCACCCCGGAAATGATCATGATCGGGAAAGCCGTGCCCGCCATGATCGTCGCATTCTTCCAAGCTACCCTCATTCTCTGCGCCGCGGTTTTTATCTACGATGTCCCCTTCCGCGGTAGCCTCTTCTTCCTCTACGCGGGAATGTTCTTCTACGCTCTCTCGCTGGTAGGCGTGGGTCTCTTTATCTCCTCGCTCTGCAATACCCAGCAGCAGGCCTTTCTAGGAGCATTCTCCTTCATGATGCCGGCTGTAATGCTGTCGGGCTTTGCGGCACCGGTGGAGAACATGCCGCGTTGGCTGCAAATCGCGACCTGGCCGAACCCGGTCCGGCATTTCGTCGAAATCGTGAAGGGCGTTTTCCTTAAGGACGCGTCCTTCGAGCGGGTTTTCTCGCTCATCTGGCCGCTGGTTCTGATCGGTGCCATCAATCTCACCGCCGCAGCCTTGATGTTCCGCCGGAAAACCGGCTGAGGAATGAAAACGATGCGTTCCCGCCTTCGAAGAAAGCCTCAGGCGAACAAGCTCTTCTCCAAGCGGTGAAGAAATCGCTCTTCGGAAGGTGAAATCCCATCCGCCCCCAGCACCTTCGTGAGCCAGGTGATCGCCTGCGGGGCCGCTCCGTCGGCCTTGATCACCGCGGAACGCGCGGCGAGGAACTCATCGATCTTAGCCGCATCGCCAGCCGCCTCGCGTGCTGTTGCAAAAGCTTGGAAGATAAACGTCTCGCGGGGCCGCCGCGTGTCCCAGCCGAGATGGTTGAGGGCATCGGTAAGCACCTCGTCCTCCGCGAGCGAAAGATGATCGTCCAGATAAAGGGCGAGGAAGAGCAATTCGATCAATGCCTGACGGGAAGCCTGGGTCATGGGAAATAGTGTTCCCGTGGAACTAGCTGCCGGTTCGAAAATGACAATCCGTTTCCTCTGCTTTAAGCGTTTATATTCCATAAACCTTAACCGTTTTTAGGGGAACAAGGGTTGGACAGTTACCCTCCCTCTATATTATCAACTCAGCAGATGAAAACCCTTTCAGCACTTACTGCCGTATTGCTGGTTGTTCCCTCCTTGGCGGCGGAGAAGCAGGAGAAAGAGGAACGCCCCTCCTTGGACCTCGTCCTTTTCGATGAGGGATTGTGGTCGAAGAACTTGGAAGAGTTGAAGGGGCCGGAGCCGGAGCTCAGCAAGGGTGAGATCGAGATCCAGAACAAGCTGAAGGAGAAAGGCATCACCATGAGGATGCGCTCCGGCGGCTTTTCCTGGCTCTCCGGCGAAAAGAATGGGCTGCGCGCCAATCCCGGGGAATTCAAGCTGCTCGATCAGGAGGTGGGCGAGGTGGTGATCCGCGGTCGCGAGGGCAAGCCTGTCGAAGCCACCCTCTCTCTCTACAACCGCGGCGATGACGGTGAGATTTCCTCTTCCGAATTCGAGAAGAAGATGAGCGAGTGGAAAAGCAAGCTGGACGCGAAGCTCCAAACCCGCGCCGACTCCCGTATCCAGCAGGGTGCCGTGGCGATCCAAGGATGGACTTGGAAAAAGAACGATACCGGCGTGGCTCTGGAGGGAAGCGTCAACCGCTCCGAGAAGCGCGTCGAGTTCATCCGCTTGCGGGTCTTATCCCTTAGCGCCGCCAAGGCGGAACCCCGCCGGATGGCCCGGCGCGGCACCTTCGCGGCAAACGTGAAGAAGGATGACAACGGTTTCACCTGGATCGATGGGGTGCCCATGGTCGACCAAGGCGAAAAGGGCTACTGCGTCGTCGCCTCCATCGAGAGAGTGACCCGTTACTTCGGCGCGGACATGGACCAGCATGAAATGGCCCAGCTCGCGAATACCGGCGATCACGGCACCCGCGGCGACGAGATGGAAAAGGCATTCCAGCGCGTCACCGGCAAGGTGCACCTGCGCACCCTGAGGCATATCGAGTTCGACATGCGCCAGATGGAGAAAGACATCCGCGGTTACAACCGGATCGCTAAACAAAAGAACGTCAAGACCTTCGACGAGGATCCGGACGAGTTCATGATCGATCCGCGCTACTTCTGGCAGTCGGTGAACAAGGACGCCTTCCGGGAAATGAAGCGCGGTCAAACGACCTATGCCCACTTCGAGCGGAAGATTAAGGAATACGTCGATCAGGGTATCCCCCTCTGCTGGACGCTCTACCTCGGCATGTTCAAGGAAAAAGGGATCCCCCAGACTTTCGGCGGTCACATGCGCCTCATCATCGGCTACAATTTCGATTCGCCGAACACGGAGGATCACAAAATCTACTACACCGATTCCTGGGGCCAAGGCCACGAGAAGAAGAGCATGCGCGCCGACGAAGCCTTCTGCATGACGATGGCGATGTATTCGATGGTGCCGAATAAGTAATCAGGCCGGTTTTCCGGAAGAGCGCCGTCCGCAAGGGCCGGCGCTCTTTTTGCCCGGCTCAGCTCAATCGTGCCGCGAGAAGCTCCCGCTGGAAGACCACCTCCTTCGGCAGATAGTCGTAGAGTTTGAGGAAAAGTTCGCCTTGCGAAAGGATCTCCTGCTTCCACTCCTCCGCGTCGAAAGCCATGCACTGATCGAAACGGCCTTCATCGAAGCCATCGAGGCCCTCGGTATTGAAATCGCTCCAGTCCGGCGTCCAGCCGATCTGCGTCTCGTGGCCCGGAATGCGGCCGCGGCAACGGTTCACGATCCACTCCAGTACGCGCATGTTTTCTCCGAAGCCGGGCCAGAGGAATTTGCCGTCGGCATCCTTGCGGAACCAATTCACGTGAAAGAAGCGGGGGAGATGTGTGACCTTTCGCCTCATGTCGAGCCAGTGGTGGAAGTAATCCGCCATGTTGTAGCCCGTGAAGGGCAGCATTGCCATGGGATCCCGGCGCACTCCCGCCTTCAGCCCGATCGCTGCGGCCGTCACCTCCGAACCCATCGTGGCCCCCACGTACACGCCGTGTGACCAGTTGAAGGCCTGATAGACAAGCGGCATGGTGTTCGGGCGGCGACCGCCGAAGATGATCGCTGAGACCGGTACCCCTTCCGGATTCTGCCAATCCCGGTCAATGGTAGGGCACTGGCTGGCCGGGGCGGTGAAACGGGCATTCGCATGGGCCGCCGGACGACCGCAGTCAGGCGCCCAATCTTGACCTTGCCAATCGATCAGGTGCGCAGGCGGCTCTTTCGTAAGTCCCTCCCACCAGACGTCGCCGTCATCGGTCAACGCGACGTTCGTGAAGATCGTGTTCTCCTTCATCGATTCCATCGCGATGGGATTGGTCTCGTAAGAGGTGCCCGGGGCCACTCCGAAATATCCCGTTTCCGGATTGATCGCGTGGAGACGGCCGTCCTCATGGGGCCATAGCCATGCGATATCGTCCCCCACGATCGTCGTCTTCCATCCCGCCTCGGCGTAAATCTTCGGCGGTACGATCATCGCCAGGTTCGTCTTCCCGCATGCGGAAGGAAACGCCGCCGTGACGTAGGTCTTTTCCCCCGTCGGCGACTCGATGCCCAGGATGAGCATGTGCTCCGCCATCCAATTGTGTTCGCGGGCGATATTGCTGGCGATGCGCAAGGCCAGGCACTTCTTCCCGAGCAACGCATTTCCCCCGTAACCGGAGCCGTACGACCAGATTTCCCGGGTCTCCGGGAAATGAACGATATATTTCTCTTCGTTACAGGGCCACGGCACGTCTGCCCGACCCTCCTCCAAGGGAGCGCCGACAGAGTGGAGGCAGGGGATGAAGCGGCCGTAGCCATCACGCTTCGCGGCGATCTGCCCGTTTGCTTCCGCTTCCAGCCTTTCGAGCACGTGACGGCCCATGTGCGCCATGATGCGCGTATTTACCACCACGTAGGCGCTGTCCGTCACCTGCACCCCGATCTTCGCGAGCGGGGAGTCCAGGGGCCCCATGCAGAAAGGGACGACATACATCGTCCGGCCCTTCATCGAGCCGGCAAATTTCGCCCCGAGGAGGTTTTTCATCTCCGCCGGAGCCATCCAATTGTTGGTCGGCCCGGCTAGATCCTTGCGACGCGAGCAGATGAAAGTGCGGTCCTCTACCCGCGCGACGTCGGAGGGAGCGGAGCGCGCCAGGAACGAGTTCGGCCGCTTTCCGGGTGCGAGGGCGGTGAATGTCCCCTTCTCCACGAGAAGCTGGCAGAGACGATCCCACTCCTCCTTGGTGCCGTCGCACCATTCGACGGCATCGGGCTGGCAGAGGGTGGTCATCTCCTCAACCCAGGCGAGGAGTTCGGCGTGGCGAACGGAAGCACTCATTTCAGTGCTATCAAAAGCATCCGGAGTGCGCGGGGCAATTCAATCGGCTGAAATGAGCAGTATCTCCGCAGATTTGACCGGAATCCGCCACCCGGACGCTGCAAATCGTCGGATCCGCCGCTTTCCGGATCGGGCCGCCGTCGCCCCGCCCGCCTTGCAGACGGGTGGGGCGCTGGCCGCCCATAAGGGAGGGGAAATTAGATCCGGAATTGCCAGAGCGCTTCCGTCTGTCGGTCGCGCCACTCCGGGCGCCGTGAAATGGGATCTTGCAAGGTTCGCACGGCCTTCCGTCCGCCCGCGAAGACGAAGCTATCGCATTCGATCTCCACGACCTCCAGACCCATGTAGTAGGTATCGTGAAGGGTGGAAACCGACTCGATGCCGAATACTTCCGCGAGGTGCTCGCGCAGCAGTCCGGCTTCTTTCCGGCCGATGAAAAGGAACGCAGGCGTCTCGCCATGATCGCACTTGGAGCGGATCAGGGCCGAGACGGCTTCCACGTCCCATGTGTTTTCGAACTCCAGTTCAGGTGCGACCGAAGTTGAGTCAGGGAAGGGCGTTGACTCGTGTCGTGTGCTCATGGGGATATCGGGTGAGGTCGCCGCTACGGGAGCAACATACGTGCCCGATTGGCGGATTCATTACGAGAGAAGTGACAATTCCGTATGCCATGCATTTCGCTCATGGCGTCCGTTGAATGGAATGAAACGTCGCATGCCGAGCGTCCCGGAACCTGACAGAGGCCTCGGGGAGCGGTTCGGTGGTGGACGCCGGAAGAAGCGCGGCACCCTGCCTTAAGAGGCAAGCATGAGGGAACGCGTCGGCCGGTTCTTCTACTACATCCCTAGGAGGTTTTCCGGAACGCTCCGCTCTCGAAGCCATTTTCCTGGACGGCTTCCCACGTCGATCAAGGCGGGTCTCATTCTTCCACCCCCGCAAATCTCGTCCTTTCCGATCACCATCAGCACACCTTCGGGCTCCGCGCCTTGAATGCGGATCAAGGTAATGGATCCGTGAGGCCGCTTTGAATCGCCGATCTCGCCGCGCCCGCCCCGGAGTGCCCGGCCATGGGGGAGGTGAAACCGGAGCCGGCTCTGCCTCGGCATTCAGGCTCTGCCTCGGCATTCACCCTGCGGATGCGCCTAGTGTTTCTGCACCTTGAAGTGCTCCGGGATCAGTTCCCGCAACCGAGCCGCCTGCTCGGGCTGCAAGAGGGCAAGATTGGACAACTCTCCGGGATCTCTCTGGTGATCGTAGAGCTCCGCGTAATGTGGATCTGAAACGGACACAATGAGCCGATACCGATCATCCCGGACCGTTCGCTTGTCCTGCCATGCGCCGAAAGCCGCGGCGTCACCAAGAGCACCCGCATCTACGAGTTGCGGGCCGAGGGACCTACCATCCAGCGTCGAGGGAAGATCGATACCCGCAAGTTCCGCCAAAGTTGGATAGATATCGACGGTCTCCACGATCTCGTTCGATTTCATTCCCGGATGCTTCTGGTCCGGAATCCGAATGATGAGAGGTGAATGCAATGCCTCTTCAAAGAGGCAATGCTTTCCCCATATTCCGTGCTCGCCATGCAACCATCCGTGATCTCCCCACAACACTACCACGGTGTTGCGGGCGGCGGGAGATTCGGCGAGAACGGTGAGAACCTTGCCGATTTGGGTATCTGTGTAGCGGATGCAGGCCATGTAGGCGCGCCGGTAGCTCTCGGCCGATTCAGCCGACTTGAAAGGGTCGCCACGATCCAAGCCGTAGGAACGGAATTCAAGGCTCGGATGCCAAGTGGTCGGATAAGCCGGTTGCTTACCCTCCGGCGGAGCAGGCAAGGTAAAGGAGCGCTCACCGTTGCGATAGCGCGCGGGCGCGGCGAATGGCAAGTGGGGCTTGATGAAGCCTGCAGCCAGGAAGAACGGCTTTCCCGATTCCGAGACATTCTTCAAGCGCGAGATCACCTCCTCTGTGATCCAGCCGTCCGGGTAGGTCTTGTCGTCACCTTCTGCAAACTCGGTAACCGGGCTTCTGCCTCCACCACGCTTTCTGGGCACTCCGTTCGCGTATCCGTGCATCGCCGCCTCGGGCACCTTCCAAGGCCCGGTAGGCATGATGCTGACGTCCCACGCGCCCGGTAGTTCTTCCGGGCCATTCTTCCAGCCCCTACCACCGTTCCCGCCGGGGTGGTGGGTGATTTTCCCGACCGAAATCGTGCGGTATCCGTTCTGACGGAAGAGTGCGGGCAGTGAAGCGTGAGGCTGTTTGACTGCGGACTTGGCAATAGCTTCATTACCCATGTCGTCGGGCAGACGTGCCGGATATCTGCCATACATTAAGGAGCAGCGAGAAGCACCGCAGGTGGGGACCTGCACGTAGTGGCGCTTGAACAAGCGGCTGCCCTGCGCGAGCCGATCGATATTGGGCGATACGTTCAGAGCCGGGTCATAGCAGCCCAACCAAGGACGCAAGTCATCTACCGCAATGAAGAGCACGTTCGGTCGCTCCGCGGCATGAAGTGCCGACGTCATGAAGATCATGGCGATCCCGACTCCCTTCAAATTGCTCATCCGCAACCTACTCGCTGGCTTCCCCGGATATATCGGCAACTCCTTCTTCTCCAAGTTCACCCCCGGCGTCTTCGCCGTCGGGAATCACCAACGCGATATCCTGCAGCTTTTCGCTCTCCTTGAGAGTGAGAAGTTTGACCCCCATGGTATTACGGCCGGCCTCGCGGACTTCCGAAACGCGGATCCGGATGCTCTGGCCACCGGACGTCATTAGCATGAGCTCTTCATCTTCGCGGACGGTAAGCGCGCCGACCACTTCGCCGGTCTTCTCTCCCACCTTCATGGTGATGATCCCCTTCCCGCCCCGCGATTGGACGCGGTAGTCATCGAAAGGCGTGCGCTTGCCGATGCCGTTCTCCGACGCCACCAGCAGCGTGGCACCTTGCGTGACGATCGCGAGGCTGACGAGGTAGTCGTCCTCCTCCGGGCGGATACCGGTGACACCGGCCGTGGCCCGACCTAGCGGACGCGCTTGCTCCTCGTTGAAGCGCAAGCTCATCCCTTGGCGGGTCACGAGGATGACTTCGTCCTTCCCGGTGGTGAGCCGAACGCCGATGAGGACGTTGCCCTCCTCCAGGTTGATGGCGATGATCCCGTCCTTCCGGTAGTTCCGGAAATCGTTGAGCGGCGTCTTCTTGACCTTGCCGCTGCGCGTCGCAAAGAAAACGAATCCCGCATCCTCGCGGAAGGTGATGTCGTTGCCGGCTTCGTCAGTAGCGCGCTCCAAGCGCAGTACGGCGGCGATCGACTCCTCCGTCTTCAAATTGAGCACGTTGCGGATGCTACGGCCCTTCGCCGTCCGCGAGCCCTCGGGCAGCTCATAGACACGCTCCACATAAGCCCGCCCGGTGTTCGTAAAGAACATCAGGTAATCGTGCGCTTGGGCGCTGAAAAGCTGCTCGACGAAGTCATCCTCCTCGTTATTCGCGGTGCGCGTTTCCATCCCGCGCAAGCCCTTGCCGCCACGGTTCTGCACCCGGAATTCGCTGGCCGGCACGCGCTTGATATAGCCGCGATGGGAAATTGTGACGATCATCGCATCGTTCGCGATGAGATCTTCCATGGCGATCTCACCCTCCTCCGGAAGGATCTCGCACTTGCGCGGACTGCCGTGCTTCTGGCGGATTGCCATGAGCTCGTCCTTGATGATCGCGAGCACGCGTTCCTCGCGGGCAAGGATGTCCATGAGGTCGGTGATCTCGGCGAGCACGTTGTCGTATTCTCCTTTGATCTTGTCGCCCTCCAAGGCGGTGAGTTGATAGAGGCGGAGCTCCAGGATCGCATTCACCTGGCGCTCGGTGAAAACGTAGCGGTCCCCTTGGATCGCCGCCTGCGCGCGGATCAGGATGCCCAGTCCCGCTGCCGTGGATGCCGCGAAGGTATAAGCACCCAAACGCTCCCGGGCTTCATCCCGGTTCTTCGAAGAACGGATGATTTCAATAAAGTCGTCGATGTGGCCGAGCGCGAGCAGGTAAGCCTCCAGCAGCTCCGCCCGTTCCTCCGCCTTTCCGAGCAAATAGCGGGTTCGCCGGATTATGACCTCCCGCCGGTGCTCGATGTAGCAGTCGATCGCCTCCTTGAGGGAGAGCAGCTTCGGTCGGCGCTGGTGGATCGCCAGCATGTTCACGCTGAAGGAGGTCTCCAGCGCCGTGAGCTTGAAGAGTTGGTTGACGATGACCTGCGGCCGGGCATCGCGCTTCAGCTCGATCTCGATGCGCGTTTCCTCGTCGGAGAGATCCCGCATGCCGGAAATACCGGTCAGCGTCTTCTCGTTCACCAGCTCCGCGATGCGTTGCTGGAGTGTGGCCCGGTTCACCCCGTAAGGCACCTCCCGGATCGTGATGATGGACTTGCCAGAGTCGCTTTCCATCACCTCCACGCGACCGCGCATGCGGATCGAGCCGCGGCCGGTCCGGAAGTACTCCTCGATTCCCCGGAGACCGCGGATCTCGCACGAGACCGGGAAATCCGGGCCCTTCACGTAGTGCATGATCTCCGGCAGGGTGATCGCCGGGTTGTCGATCTGCGCGCAGATCGCGTCGACGATTTCGCAAAGATTATGAGGCGGCAGGTTCGTCGCCATACCGACGGCGATGCCCGTACCGCCGTTTACCAGCAGGTTCGGGAATGCCGAAGGAAGCACCGTGGGCTCCGTAAGCCGCTCGTCGTAGTTGGGGACAAAATCGACGGTCTCCTTGTCGAGATCCTCCATCATCGCCAGGCCCAGGTGCGTCAGGCGCGCCTCGGTATATCGCATGGCTGCCGGCGGATCGCCTTCCACCGAGCCGAAGTTCCCTTGCCCGTCGATCAGGCGCTCCCGCATCGACCACGGTTGGCCCATGTTCACGAGCGTGGGGTAAATCACCGCCTCACCATGGGGGTGATAGTTGCCGGAAGTGTCGCCGCAGATCTTCGCGCACTTGATGTGCTGCTTGCCGGGCGCCAGGTTCAGCTCCCGCATCGCATACAGGATCCGGCGCTGGGAAGGCTTCAGGCCGTCGCGCACATCCGGGAGCGCACGCGAAATGATGACCGACATCGAGTAGTCGAGGAAGGACTTCGAGAGCTCTTCGGCGACGTTGATCGGCTTGACAGGGTCGTTGGCAGACATGGAAACGGAAGTGGCCAGTGATCGGGGATCAGGAGTCGGCAATTGTCACGAGGACAGCCGGGGAAATCAGACGTCGAGATTCCGGACGTTCAAGGCGTTATCCTCGATGAAACGTTTCCGAGGCTCGACGATATCGCCCATGAGGATATCGAACATCCGGTCGGCTTCGACCGCATTGTCCTCGTCCAAACGGACCCGCAGGAACTGGCGGGTCTCAGGGTCCATGGTGGTCGAGAAAAGTTCCTTGGCGTTCATTTCACCGAGGCCCTTGAACCGCTTGATCTGCACGCCGCGGCGACCGATCTCCAGAACCCGGCCGAGAATTTCGGGAATTGAGAACACCGGCGACACCGTCTGCTTCTCCCCTTCCCCCTCGACGAGTTCGAACAACGCCTTGTCGTCGTCGAAAAATTTCTCCGTCGGCAACCCGATCTCCTCGATCCGAGCGATGATCTTCTGGATCGGATGGGACTCGTGGAGGTCATACCGGACCGCCCGGCGGGAAGGCCCCTCCGCGATCACCCCGTCCTCGTCGGCATCTTCAGCGAAAAGCCGGAGATCGCGGTTTTCGGCGGCGAAGTCCCGCAAGGCATTATCGTTGGCGAAATAGTGGATTGATTCCACGTTTCCTACCCGCACCCGGATCATGTGCTCCGGCAGATGTCCGTCCACGCGCGCATCCAGATAGTCCCGGAACGATCCGCCGTTGCCCTCGATGGATCCGGAATAGCGGGAAAGCGAGGAAAGCGACTCCAAAATGGCCTTCAATTCGTCGGAATCGAAGCTGCGCGAGCCGTCCGGCAGACGCAGGATCACGTCGCCGGCCCCGAGATCGATCAGGATCCGATTCAAGGCGTCGTTATCCTGCACATACTCGTGCCGCTTCTTCCGCGACACGAGATACAGCGGTGGCTGCGCGATGTAGAGATAGCCGCGCTTCACGAGCTCCGGCATGTGGCGGCAGAAGAAAGTCAGCAACAGCGTGCGGATGTGGGAACCGTCCACATCGGCATCGGTCATGATCACGATCTTGTGATAGCGGACCTTCTCCACGTTGAATGAGCCCTCCTGGTCGCCGTCGCCGATGCCCGCGCCGATCGCGGTGATCATGGATTGGATCTCCTTGTTCTGGAGCGCGCGGTGAAGACGGGATTTCTCGACGTTGATCAGCTTGCCCCGCAGCGGGAGGATCGCCTGGGTGCGCCGGTCGCGCCCTTGTTTCGCGGAGCCGCCCGCCGAGTCACCTTCGACAATATAAAGCTCGGACTTCGCCGGGTCCCGCTCCGAGCAGTCCGCCAGCTTGCCCGGGAGACCTCCGCCGGAAAGCGCCGACTTGCGCACCGTCTCGCGGGCCTTGCGGGCCGCCTCGCGCGCGCGCGCCGCATTCACGGATTTCTCGATGATCCGCCGGGCGATCGCCGGGTTCTCCTCGAAAAACTGCACCAGGCCTTCGTAAACGATGGACGAAACAACCCCTTCGATCTCCGAATTCACCAGCTTCCCCTTCGTCTGGGAAGAGAAGCGCGGGCTCGGCATTTTCACCGAGATCACGCAAACCAGCCCCTCGCGAACGTCATCGCCCGAGAGCGCCGGGTCCTTATCTTTGAGAATCTTGTTCGCTTTCGCATACTGGTTGATCCCGCGTGTGAGCGCCGTCCGGAAGCCCGTGAGGTGGGTGCCGCCGTCCGCATTGGGAATCGAGTTCGCGAAGCAGAGAATCTGGTCGTTGTAGGAGTCGTTGTATTGGAAAACGACATCGGCGAAGACATCCTCCTGCGACTGCTTGCCGTCATAATCGATATCGATCTGGCGCTTGCCGTTCAGGGTCACCGGCTCCTCATGCACGAGCGTCTTGTTCTCGCCCAATTGGCGGACGAATTCGATGATGCCTTCCGCGTAGTAGAACGAGGCCTTCTTCGCCGATTCCGGGCGCTCGTCTTCAAGGTCGATCGTCAGCCCCGGATTCAGGAACGCGAGTTCCCGCAGCCGGGTCGCGAGGCGGTCGAACTTGAACTCGATCGTATCGACGAAGATCGTCGCGTCCGGAAAAAAGGTAATGGTGGTGCCGGTCCGCTTCGGATCCACCTCTCCCACCACATGGAGAGGTTGGGTGGTCTTGCCGCGTTCGAAAGCGATCGCGTGCACCTTCCCCTCGCGGAACACCTCCGCCTTGAACCAATCGGATAGCGCGTTCACGCACTTCGCCCCCACCCCGTGCAAGCCGCCGGAGTACTTATAGGCACCTTGTCCGAATTTGCCGCCCGCGTGAAGATTCGTCAGGACCAGCTCGACCGCCGGCATGCCGAATTTCGGGTGGGTATCCACCGGGATGCCGCGTCCGTTGTCCGCCACGGAAATCGACCCGTCCACATGGATCGATACCTTGATCCGGTCGCAGTACCCCGCGAGGTGCTCGTCGATCGAGTTGTCGAGAACTTCAAAAACGCAGTGATGCAGGCCCCGCTCGTCGGGATCGCCGATGTACATCCCCGGCCGTTTGCGGACGGCCTCGAGCCCTTCCAATTTGTCGATTTGCGCGGCTCCGTACTGCTGATCGCCGCTGACGTTCGTTTCCGCTTTTTCAGGCTCCTGATGGTCTTCGGACATGGACCTGCGGAGGGTCTGAAATGCATGCCTTGGACACAAGGCCGATTGTCAAAAATCCGCACATTTCCTCGTCCCGGCTGGAATCTTCAATCGCTTGATTCCAAACAGCTTGTGCTTATTCGACTCCCCCGCCATCGAGCGACAGGCAAGATAACTGCCAACGAAGCAGCACATCCGCCGGTTCACACTCGCCATCCGCGATTGACTCGATCACCGATCGCGGCGCGATAAGCGACGAATCGATGTCCAGTTCGGCCGCCTTTGCGTCCCGGATGGAAATCAGGCGACCCACCTTCGCATCGAAGTCGGAGTCCCGTCGGCGGCGCAGCCCGCGCGGCTTCTCCGGCCATTCCTCCGCGGGACGGGCCCGTGCAGCGTCGAGCACGTCGGTGAGGCGCTTGCGGCGGTCGGGCCGGTAATGCGGCGGGATTTCGATCCTCTTGCCTCCGGCGAGCGCTTGGCTCCAATCCAAAAGCTGGCGGTTGGTCACCACCATGAACGACGGCCGGTCCCACGACGAAGCCTCGGCATCGCGCCATTCCCAAAGGGCCTTGAGGAAATTGAGGCCTGAGCGGTCCAGCCGGCCCGAACCTTGGATTCGCCATGGCTCCCCGCGAGCCTCGTCGCGCTCCAAAACCTTCAGGCGCGCGGCCTCGCAACTCTCCACAAACCATTCGAACCGCCCCTTCTCCTTCAGGAGCGCCCCGATCTTCTCTCCCATCGGCAGCAAGTACCGCACATCGTTGAGCGCGTACTCCATCATTTTCGCCGAAAGAGGGCGCTTCCCCCAATCGGCTTTCTGGGACGATTTCGAGAGGCTCACCCCGAAATACAGCTCCACCAGATCGGCCAAGCCGAAGCGGCGCACTCCCAGCAGGCGCGCGCCGATCTGGGTGTCGTAAACCACCGGGGGCAGCGTCGCGAAGCTCCGCCGGAGCATCGTCATGTCGTAATCCGCCCCGTGCATCCACACCGCCCGGGTTCCGAGAAAATCCCCCAAGGGCGAGAGATCCTCGATGGCCAAAGGGTCGATCAGGACGTCCTCGCCGGCGCAGGAATACTGCACCAGGCAAAGCGACTCGCGGTAGCGGTGCAAACTGTCGGCCTCGGTGTCGATCGCGCAGACGGCATCCGCATCGGGGCGTGAAAGCAACGAAACGAGACCTTGCGTGTCGTTTACCAAAGGAAGCGATGACATGACCCGGGGGGAGCCTGTTTCAGGCGAAAGGCAAAGCTCCAGAGCCCTGATTGCGGACTCCGGAGCCTTTGTCGAATTCAAAATCCCGCATTCTCACGGATGGGAACCGCGATTCACTTCAAGGCGACGACATTCGCTCTAACCGAGAGCTGAGGAAGGGGATCCGCCGGATCGACGGGCTGAATGCTGCGCAACACCAGGATCTCCTGCTCGTGGGTGACATCCATTTCATCCTCGTCGAAGGTCACGGCACCGAAGACGGGGTCAACCGTGCGGGTTCTGATCGTGAAGGGCTCGGTCGTGGTTACAACGCGCGTCGTGAGTTCCCAAGTGTCGCCCAGCTTGAGCTTGCGCGGCTTCAACTTGCCTTTCTTCCCGGGAACCATCTCCAGGAATTCATATTTCACGGTGTTTCCCACACGCGGGCGGACCGGAACCTCGAACACGATGCGGTTCTCGTCGTCCAGCGTCACCGCACTCGGGCCGGCGGGCTTCAAAGCGGGATCGATGATCGGATCCGGAATGTCGGTGACGAGCGTGTAATAAGTCGTGTTCGCACCGCCACCGGTGAATTGCGCTTTCGCCGAAGCATTGATGTGCTCGAAAGTGGGATACTGGAACGCGTACTCGTCGGCGTTGGTCATTCCGTCGTGATCGTAGTCGCCTTTCACCGCTCGATCACGCCTTGCCGTACCGGGCGGGAAGATGCTTTGGGCATAACCGTTGTAGCTATCCACGAACAGCACCTTGGCGCGGAAATCGCGGCCGGACGCATCGAAGGCGGCGGCGCTGCTTCCCAGCTGCCGGTTGTATTGGAGGTTCATCACCCCCTCATCCCCGACCACGAAGAAAAAGGGCGGCAGATTGTAGGATTTGACCGTCGGATTATTGAGCCGCACCGGGGACTGGATTTCCGTAGGCGGGAAGGCGATGATCGATTCGGTGGAATCGAGGATCGAGAAATACAACTGGTCACCTGCCCGGACGACCGTGCGATCGTTGCCGACCCACCGGACGCGGTTGATCAAACGCGGGTCCATCTGGTAATATTCCTGATACCAGGAGCCGCTGGTGAAACGAAACCCGGAACGGCGGTTCCGCGTGTTCGAGCCCAAGGCTTCAAGCGTCGGGACAATCGTCACCTTGAAAGCCACCGGAGTGCTTTCCGGCATCTCCTTGCGCGGAAAAGTGAAAACATACTGCCCGGGAACGATTTCCTCGTTCATCCGCTTCAGTTCGGCCGTCCCGGCACCGTAGCTTCGGTCCAAGGTGTATTCCGTGAGGTCGTATTGCTGGGAATCCACCGCCCGGATGTTGTAGAAAACCACGTCGGTCTCGTCCTGAAACCCGATAAGCGGGCGGGGCATTGCGGACGGAGGGCCGGCGAAGAGCTCGCAGAGCTCCGGCCGGGATGGCTCCACCAACACCGAATCAACGATCGTGATGATCGACCAATAGGAGCTGTCGTCCCGCACCCCGTCTCCGTTGGCGTCGCCCGAAGCGACGAACCCGGTCGCTCCCCGTTCACAAGGAGGAATATCGGAGGGAGGAAAGGCAATGGCCGCCCCGTTCAACGGACAACCCGTGTCGTACGTGTAATTTCCGTCGTAAAAATACAAATTCAACGAACCGCCGTCGAAGCGGAGGTTGAAAGCGTTCGACTGATAATAGGTCCGGTTTGCAGAAAGTGCCAAAGCATTGTCCGCGCGTGCCGGGGAACTGATGACGACCGTAGCGAGCGCAGCGGCGAGGATCCGGTGGGTTTCCATGGCCCGAAAGATCGCCGTCGTCTCCGGTTTGACAAGCAGATTCTCGGCGCGACGGGGATCTTCACGGCATCTTCAAAAAGCGCCGCGTCGAGCCGAATGCATCGTGAATGCTATGTCTTTCAGACAGGATCAACGCAAGCCCCGCAGTAGCAATTCTGCGTTGGTTTTCGTCGCGCGCAAATTCTTCAGCAGCGTCTCGATCGCGTCGCCCACGGGCAATTGCGCGAGCTGCCGGCGCAAATCCAGCACCTTCACGAATTCGTCGGGATGGTAGAGCCGGTCGTCGTTGCGCGTGCCGCTCTGAGGGATATGGATGGCAGGGAAGACACGTCGCTCGGCCAGCTCCCGGTCAAGGCGGACTTCCATGTTCCCCGTCCCCTTGAATTCCTCGAAAATCACATCGTCCATCCGGCTTTCGGTCTCGATCAGCGCCGTCGCCAGGACGGTCAAGCTCCCCCCCTCTTCCACGTTACGCGCGTTCCCGAAAAACTTCCTGGACTTCTGGAGGGCCGCCGGACTCACGCCGCCGCTGCCGATGGGACCGCCTTGGGATGCGGAATTATGCCCCCGGGCAAGCCGGGTAAGGCTGTCCAGCAGCAGCACGACGTCCTTCCCCTGTTCCACCAACCGGCGGGCGCGCTCGATCACCAGGTCCGCCACCTGCGCATGACGCCGGGGAGCTTCGTCGAAGGTCGAGGCGTAAACGGTCGTGCCGACGGTTTCCTCGAAATCCGTGACTTCTTCCGGGCGTTCGTCGAGCAGCACCACGATCAATTCCACCTCCGGATGATTGCGGCGGATGGCCTTCGCAATTTGCTTCAAAAGGATCGTTTTGCCTCCTCGCGGCGGTGCCACGATGAGGCCGCGTTGGCCCATTCCAAGAGGTGCCACCAGATCCAATACCCTCACGCTCAGGGCGTCCGCACCCTCTCCTTCGAGAACGATACGGCGGTCTGGAAACAGCGGGGTAAGTTTGTCGAATTCCTTGGGAACCTGGAAGTCCGGTGCCGGAACGCCCTCGATCTCCAGGATCTCGGTGGCCGAAAGATACTTGTCGCGATCACGCGGTGCGCGAATCCGCACCTTCACGCGATGACCCGCCCGCAGACCGTGGTCGCGAAGGAGATGTCCGTTCACATACAGATCGTCGGGCGAAGTCCGGAAACTCCGCGCAGGATCCCGCAGCATCGCGTAATTCTCCTTCGCTTGTTCGAGGATTCCCTCGCCGATGAGCGTGGCACCCTCGTTCGCGAAAAAACTGAGGAGCTCGAAGCTCAACTGCGTTTTCGGCGCTCCTGCCGTGATGCGGGCGGGGATGGCCTCCGCCATCGAGAGAAGCTCCGCCAAGGGCTTCAGACGGAAGGCATTGATATCGATGATCCGGGGCACGGGAGCGGCCTCCTGCACGGCGGCAGGTGCGGGCTCGGTGGAAGGAAGCTCCTCGGGGAGCCGGGTGTCGTCGTCGCTCGTCATGGCGTGGAAATGGAGGAAGCGCCTCAATTGGGCTTCCAATACTGGGATCGGTCCTTCGTTCCAGAAGACGTGGTCCGCACGGCGGAGCTTTTCTTCCTGAGGCATCTGTGCCGCAAAGATGGAATCGATCGTGGCATCGTCGAAGCCATTCCGCTCGCGCAATCGCCTGCGGCGTGTCGCGGAACCGGCCGCGACCAGAAGATTTCCTTCCTGACCGAAATCGAACCCGTTCTCGAACAGCAGCGGAATGTCCGCAACGAACAAGGACATGCCCAGTTTGCGGGCGGAAGCCAAAGATTCAAGAC
>CAMPGU010000031.1 GCA_946885645.1 uncultured Haloferula sp. | reverse complement strand
GCCGCGAGGAGATCCTCCGCGTGCACGTGAAGAAGATCAAGCTGGCCCCGGGGACCGATCTGGGTGTCATCGCGCGCGGCACGCCCGGGTTCTCCGGTGCCGAACTGGCGAACCTGATCAACGAGGCCGCGCTGCTGGCTGCCCGCCGCGGGCTTTCCGCAGTGACCATCGCCGAGATGGAGGAAGCGCGCGACAAGGTCCGCTGGGGCCGCGAGCGCCGGAGCCTCGCGATGTCCGACAAGGAGCGCATCGGCACGGCATGGCACGAGGCCGGCCATGCCTACCTGAACATGGTGCTGCCGCACACGCACCCGCTTCACAAGGTGACGATCATTCCGCGCGGCCCGTACCTCGGGGCGACGATGTATCTTCCGGAAGGCGACAAGTATTCGACGCAGCGCAAGGAAGCGCTGGCGAACCTGGTCGTGACGATGGGCGGCCGCATCGCCGAATCCTTCATCACCGACGACGTTTCCAACGGCGCTTCGGGCGACATCCGCCAAGCGACCTCGCTGGCCCGCCACATGGTGTGCGAGTGGGGGATGAGCGAGAAGCTCGGCATGATCGAATACGGTGACGGCGACAGCCCGGTTTTCCTGGCCCGCGATGTCTCGCGCAGCCGGAACTACTCGGAAGACACGGCCCGGGTGATCGATGCGGAGATCAAGCGCTTCATCGACGAGGCTTTCGACCACGCCACGAGGATTCTGACGGAGAACAAGGACAAGGTGGAGCTGATTGCGAACGCCTTGCTCGAGTTCGAGACGCTGGACGCCACCCACATGCGCGACCTCATCGAGTTCGGCGAGATGAAGAACCCGCCGAGCGCGCCGAAGCCGCCGCCGATGCCGGAGGAGTTCCGGAAGAAGCCCGCCGCGAAGCCCGCGGAGGACAAGCCGGAGGACGGCGGACCGCTGCCCGGCGAGGTGGTGGGAGCCCCCGCCTGATCCGGCGGCTAACTAGAAATCACAGGAGCGCGGCGTGGCAAAGGTCACGCCGCGTTTTTTTGTCGGCACGCGTTCCCTACGGGGGTGGCAGCGTGTCGAGCAGGAGCTTCTTCAGCTTGTCCCAGCGGAGGGGCTTCCCTTCGAGAAAGGAGGATCGCGCGACCACCACGGAGATGCTGCCGAAGTCTGCCGGGAATTCGTTCCTGAGTTCCGCCGAAAGACCGTAATTCGGATCGGCAACGGTCAGGATGCGGAGATCGGGCGCGGCAGTGCGAAGGGCATCCATCCATTTCCGCACAAACGTGGAGTCGATGTCGCGGGACGGATCGTGATGGAGTCCGATCACGGGCGCGTCCGGGCTCTCTTCGGTGCGGATGGACAAGTGGATCGCGGAGCCCCAGCGCGCTTGCTCTTCGCGGATCCGCTGCTTGAGGAGGTTCAGGTGGGCGAGGTGATGGCGCTCGTCCAGTTTCCCCCGCTGGTCTTCGGTGAGCTTCTTTGAAAAGCGGCTGAAGCGCGCCGGGTCATCCCTGCGACAGGAGAAATCGACGAGCAGCTTGGTGATGTCGCCGTGGGCGAGCAAGGTCCGCAGCTTGGTGGCGAAGGCTTGGGCGAGATTGAGGGAGCCCGGTGCCCATCCTTCCGCGGCGAGCGTCTCGTCGAGACCCTTGAAGAGGTCCCTATGCCATTCGGGAACGGCACAGGTCGCGGGCTCGCAGGAAAGGACGAACATCGCCGAATGTCATAGCAGTCCCCGCGGGCGATGTCGAATGCGGGGTTGGGGAGATCCCGTCCCGGCGGCCCGCTTTTCAAAATGCGGTGCCGATGGCGAAGTGCCAGACGCCGGAGGGCTCGCCGTCATCCTGGGTCAGGCTGTGACCGTACTCGAGACGGATCGGCCCGACGGGGAGATCGATCCGCAGACCGAGGCCGATGGCGACTTCCGGCGAGTCGAAGCTGAAGCCGTCGTTCAGGCCGGAAAGGTGGCCGGCATCGATGAAGCCGACGCCCTTCATGGGGCCGAAGAGGGCATGGACGTATTCCGCATTGGTGACCCAATAAGTTTCCCCGCCGAGGGGGTCGTTGCTGCGCGCGCGCGGACCGAGCTCGTTGAAGCGGAAGGAGCGCACCGTGTCCGCGCCGCCTGTAAAGAGGCGCAGGTCGATCGGGAAGTCCGTCACGCCGGTGGAGGGGAAAAGCATGCCGACACGCGCGCCCAGATTCACCTGGCTCTTTTTCGTGACCGGAATGTATCCGGCACCGAGGGTCTCGAAGCGGACGTAGTTGGAATTGGTATCCCCGGCGATGAGGCCGGCTTCCAGAAGCGCATTGAGATGGTAGCCGCGGGACGGGGAGACGGGGTCGTCCCGGCGATCATAGGCGAGGTCCGCGCGGACGTAGTGATGAGTGTAAACGGTTTCGCCGAGCTGATCCCGGGGAATGCCGTTGCTGTCGATGTTCACCAAGGAGCTGCCGAAGATCAGGCTGGCGTCGAGATGCTCGGCGAAATCGTCCCGCGAAAACTCGGCGGAGATGCCCGTCTCGAATTTGTCGTAACCTTCCAGCGAGCGGGTCACCGAGAAAAGCCGGAGGCCGAGATAGGTGTCGGTATCGAAGAGCCAGGGATCGGAGAGGCGGATGTCGCCGAGGAATCCGCGCGAACTGGCTTCCACGCCGGTGCTGAAATTCCAGAGCTTCCCGAAGAGGTTCCGGTCGTGATATTTGAGACCGAGAATTCCGCCCTCGTAGCTGCCGAAGCCGCCGTAGGCGGAGGCGCCCCGGGCCCGGCCTTCGGTGACTTGAAGCGTGGCATCGAGCCGGCCGTCGGCATCGGTCGTTTGCTCCACCCGCACAGAGGAAAAGGCGCCGGTGGCGAGGATCTTCTTCAGGCGCTTGTCGAACTCCTCGGCGTCGAACCATTCGCCCCGGAGATCCTCGAAGCGTGCGGTGAGGCGGTCCACGTCCGTGAGCTTGGCCCCTTTCACGATCACCTGGTCGAGCCGCTGGCGGGTGCCGAATTGGATGATGAAGCGCGGCGTCAGCGTGGCGTCGCCGAGGATGCGGTTCATCTTGAAGGTTTCGAGCGGATAGCCGGTCGCGCGGAAGATGCTTTCGACCTCGCTGCGAAGGGTGGTGAGGAGGTCGGTGTCGGCGACCTTCCCGACATGCGGGGCGGTCTTGGCGCGGAGGCTGCCCATCAGCTCCGGCGGAGCGCCATCGAAGCGGGGAGCGCCGAGGTGATGGAGGGGGCCCGGGGCGATGCGGATGACGAAAGAGATTTCCGCGGTGCCGGGGGTGATGCCCCGCTTCTCCACTTTGGCATCTGCCCTCCAGTAGCCGCGGGACCGGAAATCGGCGATTAGCAGGGAAATGCCTTCCGCGACGTCGCTTTCGCGGAAGGGCGGCTCCTGGCCGGGCCGCAGGACGCGCTCCTGGCCGGGGAGCTTGAAGAGCCGCGAAAGCCGCTCCTGATCTTCCTCCGGAAAGCCGGGGACATTCACCGAGCCAATGGACAGCCGCGGGCCTTCGTTCACTACCAGGCGGATGGTGTTGCCGGAGATCAGCGGCTTCACGTCCGGACTCTGGAAGCCTTGCCGCTTCATCAGGGCCTCCAGCAGGAAGGCCGCGTCGCTGGCCCGGGCGGTACTGGGAGGCTTGTTCTTCACGTGCTCCAGCCGGTCGCCGAGGAGATCAAGCACCTCGCCTTCTTTCATCGACCGCAGGCCCTCCACGCGCAGGTCGGCCGCCGACAGGAGACCGGCAGACAGCAGGCAGAAGAAGGGAGCGAGCGGGGCTCCGGCCTTTCGCCTGCGGTTTTCGAGTCTGCGGTCCTTCCTCATTTGAAGCGGATGACGAAGGCGCCGAGGACGCGGGTGTTACTTTGCTTATCCACGGAGCCGCTGATGAACCAGCGGTCGTGCAGCTCGATGGTGGCGGAGTTCAGACGCTGTCCGGTGAGGGGATCGTCCTCGCCGATGCGGACATCCACGCGATTGATCACTTCCATCACCTCGGCTACCTGCTCGGCGAAAGGCAGGCGGCCCTTGCGCCATTCCTCCACCAGGAGCTGCGCGGCCTTCAGGGTGGCGGCCTGCCCTCCTTCGAGCCCTTCGGAGGTGGTGCCGGTGGCGAGCAGGGTCATGATCTCGCTCTCCGGGAGCGGCGGATCGGAGGTCAGCGCGGTCTTCGGCGCATCAACCGGGCCGTAGAAAAAGACGTTTACCTCGTAGCGGCCGATGGTCGAGGTGCCGCGGATATTGAGCTCGGGATTCAAGCCGCCGGCCGGAGTGAAAAGAACGGCGCCATTGTCCACCCGCAGGGTGCTGAAGGGCAGGCGCGCGGTAGCGTCGTGGATGATTGCATTTCCTTGCGGTTGGATATCCCCGAGCGTGCCTCCGAAGCGGACATCCCCGATGGCCGAGCCATTGGCGAGATTGCCCCGGATCAGGATCGGATCGCGGGTGCGGACACGTACGTCGAGGGTCCAGTTCCGGTAAGGCTCAGGCATATCCGCGGCTTTTTCATCGGGATCGATGGTGGGGAGCTTCGGCCGGGAAGGGGCGGTGAAGGGAACGCGGACGGGAAGGATTTCGAAATCGCGGTAATACAAGCTGTCCACGATCTCGACCGTGCCGGAAATGGCGGCTTGCTGGAGATCGCCGCGGATATCGAGATTGGCGTCCGCCCGGACGATCATCGATTCGTCCCGCTTCAGGGGCAGGGAAGTGCCTTTCAAAGAGAAGTCCAGGGTCGGCTTCGTCGCGTCTTGCAGGCCGGTCTTGCCGCTGCCGCTCACCGTACCGCCGGCGATTTCCAGGGACAGTGTCTCCACGAGCACGTCCTTGCCCTGCAGCCGGACGAGCGCGGCGGCATTCGACACCGGAGGAACGGGAGAGTCCTCGAGGGCGAAGGCACCGCCGCTGAGCCGCAATTCCCCGGAGAGTTCCGGAGCGCCCACCTTTCCGCCTGCGCTGAAGAAGCCTTCGAGATTGCCTGCCAGCGTCCGCGCCTTCGGGATCATTTTTTCGAAAGTGCCGAGTTCCAGCTTGGGAATCTCCGCCCGCGCCTCAAGGGGCTCCTCCAGCACCGCTCCGGGATTTTCCGCCCATTCGCCGGGCTTGAAGGGCATCTTTCCGGAAAGCGTGACGGACGGGTACGAAGCCGGCCGGATCTCGCCTGCGAGGACCAGCGCGCCGTCCGCTCCATCAAGCGTGAGGGTTGCATCGGTCACGGGCACGTCCGGCTGGTCAGGGACGGTAAGGCCCTTGAGCTGCGCCTCGAAGTCGATCTTCGGGACCGCGGGAGTACCGGTGACGACGAGATTCACCCGCCCGCTACCCGCCGCGAGGGGCGACTTCTTTTCCGGGAGCCAAGCCGCAAGCCGGGCATTGTCGATCCATTCCGACTCCAGAAAGATGCTGATGGGTTCCGTCTGCTTGAGGAAGCCGTTGAGATCCCCGGGCTTCTCCGGCACGGGGATTTCGGCGCGGCCGCCCACGAGCCGGGTGTCGCCGTCTTTCCACTCGATGCGGGGGATCGTGAGGAGACGGTTCGCGAGGGTCGCCTCCGCCTCCAAAGTCTGGCCTTCGGAGATGGCGGTCAGGCGGGTGAGCGTGACTTCCCGGGGCCAAGCGTAGGTGCCCGTGGTACGGAGGATCAGCGGGGGCGTGTCCTTCCGGACCCACTCGAAGGAAGGGATATCGAAGGATCCGCGGTGAGGCTGCGGGCCGAAGTCTCCGCTGCCTTTCCACGTGCCGGTGGCGTTCATTCCCGCGGGCAACCGGACACCGGCAGCGGCGGCCCAGGCGGCAACCGTCTCCGGACGGAAGGCCTCCAGCACCGCGCTGCCTTCGTAGCGTTTGGCCGCAAGGTCGAGCCCATAGGTGGCGCGTAAACCGTCCGCACCCAGGGAGCCGTCGAGTTTCCCATCGGGTGTCCATTTCACTTCTCCGGCCAGAGCCGCCGCATCTCTCTCCGGGGAGAGGAGCCAGCGGGCGTCGGCCGAGCGAAGATCGAGCGGACCCCAATCGGCCTTGGCATCAAGGGTCAGGGACGAAGGGGGCAACGGCGGGGAGTCGGCGGGAGCAAACCGGAGTTTCTCCTTCAGGGCCGAGTAGAGAGGGGCGACACGAGGGACGGAGATACTGGCGGAGGCCTCGAAATCCGTCCAAGTGCCGGCGGCGAGGTCGCGCCAGACGAGGCTGCCCTCGCCGGAGAGTTCGGAATCCAGCGCCGCCACGGTCCAAGCCAACTTTCCGGTGCTGCCGTCTTTCGAAGCATCAAGCGTCAGGGTGCCGGCCCGCCAGTCTTGATAGGCGAGATCGCCCATCTCTGTCGCGATGGTCGCCTGCCACTGATCGGGAGTTTGATCGAAGCCGGTAAAGGTAGCCTCCAAGGACCGCACCGTGGCTTGGAAAGGGAGGCTCAAGGCGAGATTTTTCACCGCCTCGTGGACCGGGAGCGGCTCGCCCTCCATTCGCAGCGTGGCGGATTCCAGCGTGCCGCCGAGCAGCAGCTTGGAATCTTCTATCAGAACGGCGCCGGAGCCTGCGAGTGCGCCGCCCGGCGGCATTTCCACACGGATGTCCCTGACGCCGAGGCGGGGGGTGAGATCGAAGCGGTTCAGGGAGAGCTCCTCCTCGGTCCAATGGATCACCGTCTCCTGCGCGGCGAAGGCATAGCCGGCGCCCACGGCCAAGGCTCCAAGCTTCAGCCGGAAATCATCGCTGCCCGGCGCGTGGGAGAAATCGGTGGTGTCCAGAGTGACCAGGTTTTCGTCTCCCCGCACCAGTTGGACGCGGATGTCGGCGGCGCTGAGGTCCATCGGCAGCAGAATGCCGCGGATCTTGCGGAGCGTTTCCGGGAGCCTTTTCGGGTCGAAAGGCGGCTTCGCGGGGTCCTTTGGCGGCGCAGCGGCCAGATCGATCACGGCATCGATCCTCCGCACGGCAACGCCCTCGATCTCCCCGCGGATTACCCGGCTAACCTTATACAATGGGCCGGCGGAGCCGATCTCCAGCTTGCGGATGACACCGCCGCTCAAGGTTAATTCTTCCACCCGGACACCGCCAAGCAAGGTGCCCCTCAGCTCGAAATCCGCGGCCATATCCGCCTTGTCGAGCGCCCTCCGCAGGGCGATGCCGCCCAGCCAACGCCAGCCGGGGCCGTTCAGCCACACCAGCCCGGCAATCAGCAATCCCAGCGCCACCAGCAGCTTCCTGCCGAGACGGCGCGGACGCCTTTTCGGTTCTTCGGACGTTTCCTCCTGGCGACTCATCACATCAACTGACGCATCTTTCCTCGCTGCTCCCGGCCACCGGGTCAACGATTGCTCTTCCCGCGTGCCATTTCTCCCGTCTTGCGCCAAGCTCACGGCATGCCTGACAGCCGCGAACCAGAGATTTCCCGCCGCGAACGCTGGCGCGAGATCATCTTCGAAGCCGAGACTCCTGCGGGCCGTCGTTTCGATGTCATCCTGCTGGTGCTCATCAGCTTGAGCGTCCTGGCGGTGGTGCTGGAAAGCGTGCCGGAGATCGCCGCCAAAGCGGGCGGGGTGCTGCACGTGGCGGAGTGGGGGTTCACGATTCTTTTCACGGTGGAATTCATCGCGAGGCTCTGCGTGGTGCGCCACCCGTTGCGATATGCGCGCAGTTTCTACGGGGTGGTGGATGTCCTCTCGATCCTTCCCACCTATCTCATGCTGTTGCTCCCCGGGGCGCAGTCGCTCCAGGTCATCCGGGTTTTGCGGATGCTGCGGATGTTCCGGATCTTCAAAATGGTCCGCCACGTGAACGGAGCGGAGTTGCTGATACACGCGCTCCACGCCAGCCGGGCCAAGGTGACGGTGTTCTTTTCCGTGATGCTGGCGATCACGCTCATTGCCGGGACACTGATGTACCTCGTGGAGGGGCCCGAGAGCGGTTTCACCAGCATCCCTACGGCGATCTACTGGGCGATTGTCACCATCACGACGCTCGGCTTCGGCGACATCACGCCTGACACGACCTTGGGCCGCATGCTGACTTCCGTGCTGGTGCTCACCGGTTACGCCATCATTGCCGTGCCCACCGGGATCGTGACCTCGGAGCTTTCCAAGCTGAACGGGGACGATACCTCCGACGCCTGCCCTTCTTGCGGCGTCCACGGGCACCTTCCCGACGCGCGGTTCTGCCGCCGATGCGGAGCCCCGATGGCCTGAAAATCCGCGATTCCGCAAAGGCCCGGACACCGCATCGTCAATACCGCGTGACTACCCTCAGAGGATTCCGCGGCGATCTTCGGTCGGCAGGTTGACAAAGGGGGAGAGGCTTGACCAATCTGCGACCGCCGGGTTGTGCACAATGCCGCCCGGTTACAAAATCGTCTTTCCAAAGGCCCGAAAACCCGTGTTCTCCAACGAAGATTACTTGGCCGACCTGCTGGTGGAGGCAGGCGCGGTATCACCCGATAGTGTCGATCAGGCCCGCCGCAAGGGCGGTTCCGTGGTCGAAAGGCTTCTCAGCGAAACCGATCTCTCGGAGAACACGGTATGCGCCGTCCTCGCCCAGAATGCGGGCATCGAGGCGATCGATCTGGCCGAGATGGCGATTCCACCGGAGGTGGCGGATAGCATTCCGGACGACATCGCCCGCCGCTACAGGGCGATCCCGGTGGCGGACGACGGCGTCTTCCTTACGGTCGCAGTGGCGGATCCTTTCGACTTCGAGACGATGGACAGCCTGCCTCACGTGCTCGGGCGGGAGCTGAATTTCGTCTGTGCGCCGGCGAACGCGGTGCAGATGTTCCTCAAGCAATTCTACGGGCTGACCGATCAGTCCACGGCGGTGAATGTGACCGGCGGCCACGACGTGGAGGTCTCCGATAGCGATGCGCCGATCATCCGCCTCGTGCAGAACCTGCTGGTGGAGGGGATGAAGAACCGCTGCTCGGACATTCACATCGAGCCCTTGGAGACCTCCGTCCGCATCCGCTACCGCATCGATGGCAAGCTGATCGAGGTGGACAACCACCCGAAGAAGCTGCTGCCGGCCATCATCGCCCGTCTGAAGGTGATGAGCGGCACGATGTCGATCGCCGAAAAGCGGCTGCCCCAGGACGGTCGTATCCAGGTGAAGGCGGGGGACAAGGAGATCGACCTCCGCGTTTCCTCGGTGCCCTCCAACCACGGGGAATCGATCGTCATGCGTATCCTGGACAAGTCGGCGCTGGTGCTCGGCTTGCCGGAACTGGGCTTCTTTTCCGACGACCAGGCGACTTTCGAGGAGCTCATCGGCCTGCCGGACGGCATCATCCTGGTGACCGGGCCGACGGGTTCGGGCAAAACCACGACGCTCTACGCCTGTCTCAACGTCATCAACAAGCCGGACAAGAAGATCATCACCGTGGAAGACCCGGTGGAATACGAGCTTCCCGGCATCAATCAGGTGATGGTGAAGACGGACATCGGCATGACCTTCGCCGCGGCGCTCCGCGCGATGCTCCGCCAGGCGCCGAACATCATCATGATCGGGGAAATCCGTGACGCGGAGACGGCGAATATCGCCATCAACGCGTCCCTCACCGGTCACCTCGTGCTTTCCACGCTCCACACGAACGACGCGCCCTCCGCCGTCGCCCGTCTGGCGGACATCGGCATCAAGCGCTTCCTCATCGCCTCCGCCGTGCGCGCGGTGCTGGCGCAGCGCCTGGTCCGCAAGCTATGCCCGGTCTGCAAGGCCCCGCACGTGCTGACGGACAAGGAGGCGCGCGCGCTGCGATTCGACAACACCCGCGGGGACAGCTCCACAGTGATGGGTCCGGTGGGCTGCGAGAAGTGCCGTAACAACGGCTACCGCGGCCGTATCGGGCTCTTCGAGTTGTTCCAGATCGACGACGAGGTGCGCCACATGATCAACGAGAACCTGACTTCCAGCCAGCTCCGCCGGCGCGCCCGGGAGCTAGGCATGCGCACGCTGCGCGATGACGGAATCCGCAAGGTGCTGGCGGGCCTGACCTCCCCCGAGGAGGTCATCCACGTGACGATGTCCGATCTCGACTGATCCCAGGATCACGAATCTCAAATTTTCAAATCTCAGATTTTCTAAAACCCGATCCATGGACAGTAACCAGATCGTAGAACTTTTCGTTAGCCGGGGCCTGATCGACCGCTCCCTGGCGCAGGATATCCTGCACGAGGTGGACAACAGCGGCAAGGAAGCCGCGGAGATCCTCGCCGACTTCCAAGTGATCAACAACCGGGACGACGTGTGGCCCGTGGTGGCCTCGGAGTTGGGAGCCCCGCTGGTGGAGCTCCGGAACTGGACGCCCTCGGAGCAGCTCCTGGCGCTGGTGCCTCCGGGAATGGCCCGCCTGCACGGGGCGCTGCCGGTGAACTTCGATGCGGAAGGCCTCCACATCGCGCTGGTGGACCCGATGAACCCGCAGACCATCGAAGACCTCCGCTTCGCGCTCGGTCGCGAAGTGACGCTGGCGGTGGCTCCGGACTACCTGGTGGAGCAGAAGATCAACGACTGCTACGGCGGCGAGGGCAAGGCGATGGAGGACATCCTGAGCCAGCTGGAGACCGGGGTGAACCCGAACCTCAGCGCCGCGGAACTGGAAGCGGAGGCGAATTCAGCGCCGATCATCCGCTACGTGGACCTGGTGCTTTTCCAGGCGATCAAGGAGCGGGCCTCGGACATTCATTTCGAACCCTTCGAGAAGGAGTTCAAGATCCGCTACCGGGTGGACGGCTCCCTTTACGAAATGGCCCCGCCACCGGTGCACCTCGCGATTTCAATCATTTCGCGGGTGAAGGTGATGTCGAACATGAACATCGCCGAGCGCCGCGTGCCGCAGGACGGCCGCATCGTCAAGCAGGTGGGGGACCGCCAGGTGGACATGCGCGTTTCGACCCTGCCGACGCAGTACGGCGAATCGGTGGTGCTGCGCGTGCTCGACCGCTCCTCGGTGAATCTTTCGCTGGAGAACCTCCACATGCCGGAGTCGATCTACGAGTACATCTGCGACACCATCGAGAAACCGAACGGCATCTTCATCGTCACCGGTCCCACGGGAGCGGGCAAAACGACCACGCTCTACGCCGCGCTGGCACGGATCAACACGATCGATTCAAAGCTGCTGACCGCGGAAGACCCGGTGGAATACGACATCGACGGGATCATCCAAATCCCGGTGAACGAGGGCATCGGCCTGAATTTCCCGCGGGTGCTGCGCGCCTTCCTCCGTCAGGATCCGGACCGGATCATGGTGGGGGAGATGCGTGACATGGATACGGCCCAGATCGCGATCCAAGCCTCGCTGACCGGTCACTTGGTGCTCTCCACGCTCCACACGAACGACGCCCCCGGCGCGGTGACCCGTCTGGTGGACATGGGCTGCGAGCCCTTCCTGGTCGCCGCCTCCCTTGAAGGAGTGCTGGCCCAGCGTCTGGTCCGCACGATCTGCAAGAACTGCAAGGCTTCCTACGAGCCGAACGAAAGCATCCTGATGCAGCTCGGGGTGGCCGTCCACGAGATCGGGGACAAGGACTTCTTCACCGGCCGGGGCTGCGAACTCTGCGGAAACAGCGGGTACAAGGGCCGGAAAGGCCTCTATGAACTGCTGGACATCACCGATCCGATCCGGGAATTGATCACCGACCGTGCTCCCACGGTGGTGATCAAGCAGAAGGCGATGGAACTCGGCATGCAGACGCTCCGCGAGGACGGCCTGCGTAATATCTACCTCGGCCATACGACGATCGAGGAAGTCCTGAAATACACCTGATCCGACACCTTTCGACGCGAATTTTGAGTCGCCAGCCAACAATTGTGCGCTCACATTCTCCTCACTCGATTTAAAAATAACCCCATGCCTCAGTTCCAATTCACCGCCGCGGATGCCAAGGGCGAGCAGATGTCCGGCACCATCGAATCCACCAGCGAAGCGGAAGCCATCCAGCAGCTCCGTTCGCAGGGCTACTATCCCTTGCAGGTTGTCGAGGCCGGCAAAGGCAAACTGGCTGCCAAGAAAGGTGCCAAGAAGGGCAAGGCCGCCCCGGGACCGAAAAAGGCGAAATCCAGCACCGGCGGGCGCATCAAGCCGAAGATCCTGATGATCTTCACCCGCCAGCTGGCCACGCTGATCGACTCCGGCCTGCCGCTGCTGCGCGGCCTGACGGTGCTTGCGAAGCAGGAGCCGAATCCCGTGCTCCGCGGCACCATCGGCGCGCTTGCCGATTCCGTGCAGTCCGGCTCGACCTTCTCGGAGGCGCTCGCCCAGCACCCCCGGATCTTCAACAAGTTGTATGTCAACATGGTGAAGGCCGGCGAACTCGGCGGTGTGCTGGAAGTGGTGCTCGTCCGTCTGGCCGAGTATCAGGAAAAGGCGCACAAGCTGAAGAACAAGATCGTGTCCGCGATGGTGTATCCGGTCATCGTCATGTTCATCGCGGTGGCGATCCTCGTCTTCCTCATGCTCTTCATCGTTCCGAAGTTCGAGACGATGTTCGCCGAGCTGGGCAAGGACGCGGAGCTGCCGATGATCTCGCAGATCGTCTTCGGCACCTCGAAGTTCTTCCTCAAGCCGAGCGTCTGGATCATTCCGAACATCGTCTGGGTGTTCCTCGTCTTCATGCTCATCGGCTTCCTGATGAACATGTGGGGCAAGACCAAGAAGGGCCGCCGTGTGATCGATTCGATGAAGCTGAAGCTGCCGATCTTCGGCGACATCCAGCGGAAGTCGGCAATCGCCCGCTTTTCCCGTACGCTCGGCACGCTCGTGACCTCCGGTGTGCCGATTCTCCAGGCGCTCAACATCACCCGCGATACCGCCGGAAATGTCGTTGTTTCCGACGCCATCGAGAAGGTGCACGAGGCGGTGAAGGAAGGGGAGTCGATCGTCACGCCGATGCAGTCCTCGAACATTTTCCCCTCGATGGTTATTTCGATGGTGGACGTGGGCGAAGAGACCGGCCAGCTCCCGGAAATGCTTTTGAAGGTGGCGGACGTCTATGATGATGAGGTGGACAACGCCGTGACCGCGCTTACCTCTATCCTGGAGCCGATCATGATCGTTATCCTCGCCCTCGTGGTGGGTGCCGTGGTGTTCGCGCTCTTCCTGCCGCTGATCAAGATCATCTCCGAAATGGGCAACATGTGACCCGCGGCGGGACCGGCCAAAGTGCCGGTTCCATCCCGGGAACCCCATAAATCCAATGAAACTCAACGAATCCCGTCGCGGAGCCGGTGGCTTCAGCCTGATGGAACTGATGGTGGTCGTAGCGATCATCGTCGTCCTGGCCGGGCTGACGATGGCCGGCATGTCCTTTATCCAAGCCAAGCAGGCTCGGGAGAAGGCGAAGCTCCAAGTTACGCTGATCGAGAACAAACTGGAAGAGTACCACAGCGACAATCGTTCCTATCCGACCAGCCTCGATCCTGCCGGGGAGCGCGGGGACGAAGTGCTGTACAAGCATCTCTACTGGGACGGCTACGAAGCCCGGGATACCGGCGGGGTGATCTACATGCCGGAATTCGATCCCGAATATAACACCAAGGGCGGGCAAGCCTGGATGCAGGGCACCAACGCCCAAGCCCGGATCGTGGATCCTTGGGGCAACTTCTACCGCTACCGTTCCGGCGATGCGCCGGATGCCGTGAACCCGGATTTCGATATCTGGTCCTGTGGACCGGACGGTAAGACGAATGCCGACTACAAGCACAACGATTGCTTGGACGACATCAAGAATTGGAAATAACCGGGGGCGCGTCTCCGGCGGCCGCAACTGCTGCGGGTGCCGGGCGAAGCTGCCCGAGAGCCGCCGCGATCCTTCCGGCGGCTTTTATTTTACTATAAGAGAACTCATAGGGGACGGAGCTTTCCGCTCGACGTTCCGAGATCACGAAGACTTTTTTCCGCAAACAATGAGCGAAGATTCCGACGACAATGCCGCCCCGGCCGAAACCCCGGCGGCCAAGACAGCCCGCAAGCGTCCTTCCGTCCGCAAGACGGCCAAGGCCCGGCCCGCGGCAGAGACCGATGCCGCACCCGCGGCGGAAGCGCCTGCGGCACGCGAGGCAGCGCCAGCTCCCGAGCCAGCCCCCGAACGCACGCCCTCCGCTTCTGCCGGTGAGAGCGTGTCCGCTGCCGGTGAGGGCGTTTCCGAAAGCCACGATGCGGGACGCATCGCCTTCCTCGTGGAAACTCCTGCCGGTGAGCCGGGAGGAAATTCCAAGAAGCGCCGCCGGCGGAAGAAAAAGCACGGCCAGCAACCACAGCAGCAGTCCCAGCACCCGCACGCGGTGGCGCCGCACGGCGAGGCTCCCGCTACCGCCCAGCCCGCGGAACAGGCGTCCACGCCGATGATGCATGCCACGCCGCGGCCGAAGCTCGATTCCGACCTAGTCGCCAGGAAGGCGTGGAAGATTTTCCAAGCCGAGGTCGGGGAAGAGGGGCTGGCATTGATCGACGATCACGACGCCGGGGAGATCTCCCGCGGTTGCTTCCGGGTGGCGGAAGATTTTCTCGAAGATGCCGGCCGTTGAAGGCGCTGACCCTTGATGCGGTTGGAGTGCGGCGATTCGCCGCGCTCCCCGGGGGGCTCAGGCCAATTGCAGCAGTTCGTTGGTCCGGCGGGCGACTTCCCGGTAGAGGTTCGCATTCTCCGGTTTCTTGAGATCGGTGTCCCAAGTGGGGATCATTTCCCGCATCCGGGCCTTGCCTTCGGGAGTGTCCAGGAGGTGGGGGAAGCATTTCTTCACGACCTCCAGCACGATGTTCACGGAGACCGAAGCCCCGGGTGAGGCACCGAGCAGGGCGGAAATGGAACGGTCTTCGTTCGTGATGACCTCCGTGCCGTAGTGGACGATCCCCGCCTCGCCGTCGGTCTTTTTGATCGCCTGCACGCGGATCCCTGCATCGATCAGCTTCCAATCCTCGGGCTTCGCCGCGGGGTAAAAGACATGCAGCACTTCCATGCGGTCCTGCATGCTCTGGGTGCCCTGTTGGATCAGGTAGCGCACCAGCGGCAGGTTGCTGACGCCGATCTTGAGCAGGGTTGCGAGATTGTCCGGTTTCACCGAAAGCGGAAGATCCAGATAGCTGCCCTTCCTGTGCAGGAACTTGGTGGTCCAGGCGGCGAAGGGCCCGAAGAGCAGGGTCTTCTTGCCGTCCAGCATCCGGGTGTCCAGATGCGGCACCGCCATCGTCGGGGCGGATTCGAGCGGCTGGCCGTACACTTTCGCCTGATGCTTTGCGACGATCTCCGGATTCTCGCAAATGAGCCACTGACCGCCGATCGGGAAGCCCCCGAGGCCCTTCGCCTCCGGGATGCCGGATTTTTGAAGAAGGTTCAGGCTGCCGCCGCCTGCGCCGACGAAGATGAATTTCGCGTTGTTCTCGTGGATCTCGCCGGTGCGGAGGTCCTTCGCTTTTACTTCCCAGCCGTGATCGGTCTTGGTCAGGTCCACGACGCGATGGTTGGAGGCGATGCCGCAGCCCGGCTGCTTCTCCAGCCAATAAAGGAGCTTCCGGGAAATATTGCCGAAGTTCACGTCCGTGCCCGCGTCCATCTTCGTCGCGGCAATGGGGACCTCCTTGCGGCCCTCCACGAGCAGCGGGGCCCATTTGCCGATCTCCGCGCGATCGGTGGAGAACTCCATCTCCTTGAAGAAATGGTGGGCGGCCATGCCGTCATGGCGGGCTTTCAGGTAGCCCACCATGTCCTCGCCGTGGACGAAACTGAGGTGCGGGACCGGATTGATGAACTCCTTCGGGTTTTCCACCATGCCGCTGGCGACGGCGTGGGCCCAGAACTGCTTGGAGTGGTCGAACTGCTCGAAGATCTCGATGGCCTTGGCCACTTTCACGGTGCCATCGGACTCGCGGTGCGGGGTGTAGCTCAGTTCGCAGATGCCGGCATGACCGGTGCCCGCGTTGTTCCAACCGTGGGAGCTTTCCTGGGCAAGTTCTTCCGTAGCCTCGTAGACCTGGATGGAAAGGCCGGGCTCCAGGCACTTCAGCATGGCGCCGAGATTCGCGGACATGACACCGCTGCCAATCAGGATAACGTCGGGATTTTCGATATGGGAAGAGTGCGGCATGGATGAGCGTGTAAGCCGGGACGGTCTAGCGGCTGGCAATCTTTCTGCCAACCCTGCGGAACCGCTTGGCCCTTGAAATCACGCCATATATGCCCGATTGGCCGCAAGCGGATTGGGAAGAGACGCCGGGCATGCAAATGCGGGCAGTCCGGGTCTCGCGGTGGCCGCGAAACTCGCGGAGCGGAGGTAATCGCAGGCCGTGCCGCGCTACACCCCCAGCAGTTCCGCCGCGGATTCCACGGGCATGCCGTGGGCCTCGCCGACGGGTGCGCAGGTAAGTTTCCCGCCGCTGCAATTCACCGCGCCGAGCACTTCCTTGCGGATGCGGCAGGCTCCTGCCACGCCGTTGTCCGCGAGCAGGGTGATCCATCGCTGGGTCACGTTGTTCAGCGCCTGCGTGGCGGTGCGGGCGTAGGCACCGGGCATGTTCGCCACGCAGTAGTGAATCACGTTCTCCTCCACGTAAGTCGGGGCATGGTGGGTGGTCGGCCGTGTGGTCTCCGCGCAGCCGCCTTGATCCACGGCGATGTCCACGAAGACGCTGCCGGGCTGCATCAGCCGCAGCATCTCGCGCGTGATGAGTTTCGGCGCGCGCGCGCCGGGCACCGGCACGGCGCCGATCACGAGATCCACCCGCGGCAGCAACTCGGCGAGGTTGGCCTCGCTGGAGTAAACGGTGTGCGTGCCGGTCATCGTGATATCGAGGAAGCGCATGCGCTCGAAATCGACTTCGAGAATGGTGACATCCGCGCCGATGCCGGTGGCCACGCGCGCGGCATTCACGCCCGCGGTACCGCCGCCGATGACGACCACGCGGCCGGGTGCCACGCCGGGCACGCCGCCGAGCAGGGTGCCGCGGCCGCCGTTGTGCTTGGCCAAATGGTAGGATCCCACGATGGAAGCCATGCGCCCGGCGATCTCGCTCATCGGTTCCAGCAGCGGCAGGCGGTGGTTCACCTCCAGCGTTTCGTAGGCGAGCGCGGTGCAGCCGCTGGCGACCAGCGTTTCGGTGAGAGCCTTCCCCGCAGCCAGGTGGAGGTAGGTGAAAAGCAAGTGGTGAGGCTGCAGGCGGGCGATTTCCTCCGGCTGCGGTTCCTTCACCTTCACGATCATTTCCGCCGCGGAAAAGACGGCATCGGCATCCGGCAGGATCTCGGCACCCGCGGCGAGATACTGCTCGTCGCTATAGCTGGAGCCGGTGCCGGCACCCGCCTGCACGAAGACGCGATGGCCGCGCTTCACGAGCTCCCCCGCGGAGGTGGGGATCATGGCGACGCGGTGTTCCTGTGCTTTGATTTCCTTCGGGATGCCGATGTTCATGGTGATTCCTGATCGAGGTAAGGAAGGACCATAGGCAGCGGGGGGATTCCTGTCTTTGCGGAAATCCCCGGAATGGAGGGAGGAACGGGTATATTCGGGGCGGCAAGCAGGGGGGACACCCTTACAAGACCTTCAACATCTCGATCGCTTCGTGCATCTTTTCCTTCGGCTTCTCCGAGGCCAGCCGCGGAAAACGCCTGCCCTCCAGCATGATGTAGTCCCCGCCGCGGTGCAGCATCAGCCGCTGGCCCTTGATCTCGACGGAGGACACGCCTTTACCCGCGGCGATCAAGCGCAGGCGACCCACGGCAACGAGGTTCTCCGCCGGCTCCGGCAGGCGGCCGAAGCGGTCCTTCCAGCGGGCCTCCACGGCATCCAGATCCTTCAAAATCATGCACTCCGCCAGCTCGCGATAGGCGCTCACGCGGAGCTGTGTTTCCCCCAGCCACGCATTCGGCAGGTAGGCGGGCAGCAGCGGGCCATCGCCGGAACCGCGGGCGAACTCCATCTCGGAGAAGGCCACGAAGTCGCTGCGGAAGGTCGCCTCCACCCGGGCCTTCGGCGTTTTCCCCTGCAGGCGGTCCACCGATTGCCGGAGAAGCTGGCAGTAGAGATCGAAGCCGACCGCCGCGATATGGCCGCTCTGCTTGGTGCCTAACAGATTGCCCGCACCGCGGATCTCCAGGTCCCGCATGGCAATCTTGAACCCGGAGCCGAGGGCCGTGTACTGCTTGATCGCGTGGATGCGTTTCCGCGCGTCGCCCGCGGTCACGAAGTCCCGCGGCAGCAGCAGGATCGCATAGGCCTTTTCCCCCGCACGGCCCACGCGCCCGCGGAGCTGATAGAGATCGGCGAGACCGAAGCGGTCTGCACGGTCGATCAGAATGGTATTCGCATTCGGGATATCGATCCCCGTTTCGATGATCGTCGTGGCCAGCAGGATATCCGCCTCGCCGTGGACGAAATTCCGCATCACCACCTCCAGCTCGTCCTTCTCCATCTGGCCGTGGCCGACGAGGATGCGCGCCTCCGGCACCAACTCGGCCAGCTTCTTGCGCATCATCTCGATGCTCTTCACGCGGTTGTGCAGAAAGAAGACCTGCCCGCCGCGCTTCATTTCGCGGCGGATCGCATCGCGGATGATCCGCTCGTCATAGGACACGACGCTGGTGTGGACCGGCACGCGGTTCGGCGGCGGCGTGTCGATCGTGGACATGTCCCGTGCGCCCATCAGTGCCATGTAGAGCGTGCGGGGGATGGGCGTCGCGGAGAGCGTCATCACGTCGATACGGCTGAAGAGCTCCTTGAACTTCTCCTTGTGCTTCACGCCGAAGCGCTGCTCCTCATCCACGACCGCGAGGCCGAGATTCTTGAAATGCACGTCCCCGGAGATCAGGCGGTGCGTGCCGATGACGATGTCCACCGAGCCGTCGGCCAAGCCGCGGATGGTCTCGCGCACCTCGGAGGGAGTGCGGAAGCGGTTGAGCAGGTCGATGCGGATCGGGTAATCACTCATCCGCTCGCGGAAGGTGCGCCAGTGCTGCTCCGCGAGCACCGTGGTAGGAACCAGCACGGCCACCTGCATGCCGCCCGTGGCCGCCTTGAAGGCCGCACGGATCGCCACCTCGGTCTTGCCGAAGCCGACATCGCCGCAGATCAGGCGGTCCATCGGCTTGGTGGACTCCATGTCCTTTTTCGATTGCTCGATCGCGCGGCGCTGGTCGGGCGTCTCGGTGTAGTGGAAGGAGTTCTCGAACTCCCACATCCAGCGCGAGTCCGGCGGATGGGGGATACCGGGCTCCGCCTGGCGTTCGGCCTGCACGCGCAGGAGCTGCGCCGCGTAGTCCAGGATCGATTTCTCGGCGGACTTCCGGATGTTTTTCCACGCCGCGCCGCCCAGCTTATTGAGTTCCGGCGTCTTCCCGCCGAGGCCGACGTATTTGGCAACGAGATGCGCTTGGTCGATCGGTACGGCGAGCAGGCCGCCGTCCTTGTATTCGATGCTGATTTCCTCGCCCGTCTCGCCTTCGGCGATGCCCCGGAAGCGGCCGATGCCATACTCGTAGTGCACCACCAGATCGCCCTCCGCGATGTCGTCCAGGGAGGCCCGGGCGGTGAGGACGCGGTGGCCGTCCTGCCGGCTGCGCTTCAGCGTGCCGGGCGTCCGGTAGCGGCCGAAAAGTTCACTGGAGGAAAGCACCGCCATGCGCGCCGCCGGGACCGTAAAGCCCTGCACCAACTCCCCGCGCAGGCGCACCACGTCGGCGATCGCTTCCTGTCCCGCCAGTTCGATGAAGCGCTCCTCCTCGCCTTTGTTCGAGAAGACCATGCCGATCTTCCAATCCTGCGCGCGCCATTCGTCGAGCTGGGCGAAGAAGCGCTGGCGGCGGGATTGCTCGAGGACGAAGTCCCCGGCCTCGAAACTGCCGAGCGGGCTGCCGAAGCACGCGGTGCTGAAATCTTCCTCGCCCTCGCCATCCGGAGCACCGGAAAGGATACGGACCTCGGCTTCGATCTCGGGATTTTCGAAGGCGATGCGAAAATCGCCTTTCCTCACATAATCGGCCACCGTGGCCTCGAGCTCCGGCTCGGCAAGCAACAGCTCGGCCTGATCCAGCTTCGCGACCGACGACTGGGTATCGACGTCGAACTCGCGCAGCGAATCGACCTCTGTATCGAAGAACTCGATCCGCAGGGGCCGCCCGCCTTGCCAGGGGAAAACGTCGAGGATGCCGCCGCGCACGGCGAATTGCCCGCGGCCCTGCACGGTGGTCACGCGATCATAGCCGTGGGCGGAAAGTTTCGCGGCCAGGTCATGGGGATCGGCTTCCGCGCCCTGGCGGACGGTGATGCGGCTGCCCGCAAGTTCCGCGGGGGAGGGGGCGGCTTGGGAAAAGGCATCCGGCCCGCAGAGGATGATGCAGGCGTCTTTCTGTGCAGCGGCATCCAGCACCTCCAGCCGGGCCGCGGCGGCCTCCGGATCGGCGAGCTGGCCGCTCTCCAGTTCCACCGGCATCTCGGGCAGGTCGGCGGCGGCGATGCCCCAGAGCTCGAGTTCCGCGGCGAGGCGTTCGCGCTGCCGCGGGCCCTCGCAAACCAGCCACAGGCGCTGCTTTCCTGCCTGGGTTAGATAGTGGCAGACAACGGCGGCGAGCCATGCGTGGGCAGCCTCCTCGGCATGATCGAACACGACACCCCCTGCACCTTTGGCCGCGAGGGCCAGGCGCCGAGTAAAATCCGGCTGTTCGATCGCCCGCCACAGCCAGTCGTTATCCTGGGCTTCCGCCTTGCGGGGCACGCGGGAGAGGTAGGCGATGCGCGACAAGGGAGCAATCAATGAATCGACCTGAACGCGGGACGAAGCGGGGTTTGCGATGTCTTGAATCCATTTTCCGAAAGTGCTTTCGGAGGAGGTAAACGAAAAACGGCCTCATTCTCCCTCCGGCACTGGAGCAGCGAACGGCTCTCTCGCGATGACACTGCCGCGCATCCGGAGAAGGCTGGGTAAAGCTGCTCTCGCCTCCCCCTCAGCCGTATATCTGGGCATGGGTATCCGTGAAGTCGGGCGCTTTGCCGTGCACGATCACCCAATGGTGCCAAAACATCCCGCCGTCGTAATAGGCGAATTGAAGAGACGTTTTGCCGAGTACCGAAAAGGAATTGGGAACGAGCTCGGCCATGAATTCCTCCTCGGTGAGTTCCGGCATCTCTACGTCCTCATAGGTTCCGTCTTCGAGCTGTTCGGAGAAAAAGCGCCAGCTCCGGTTATAGTTCTCTAGCAGTTCCTTTGCGGCCGCCGCCCGGGCTTTTTGATCGTATTCCGGGATCCGCGGGAACGCTGCTTCGAAGGCATTGATCACCTCAGCATGACTGCTTCCGTCCCAATTGGTATTGACGTCGATGTCGATCTCGCCGTCGCCACAAGGAATCACACAAGTAAGCTGGTTGGGATTTTTGGGGTCCGGAACAAGTTGGGGGATCATGATTCTGTGGAGTGGGGGTCTGGGTTATATCTCATATGTTACCACGCCAAGCCGAAACGCAGCGGGAGGGTCGGGGCTACGTAGCTTCCATCGACCTTTTCGACCGCGCTGACTACCGGCCGATGCACCCCTTCGAATTGAAGACCATCGAAAAGCAGGTGGAGAAGCTGGAGAGACATCTGGACCCACTGCCAAAATAGCTCCCGGTGGTAAGCCACATCCCGCGCTTCACTCCCGCGACCGTCCCGCCACACTGCGTGCATGCGAGTGCTGCTGGCGTGCGACAAGTTCAAGGGATCGATGGGCGCGGCGGAAGCCTGCGGGGCAATCCGGGCCGGGCTCGCGGAGAGCTGGACCGCGGACATTTGCCCCATCGCCGACGGGGGCGAAGGGTTCACCGAAACAATGCTCGCGGGGAACGGCGGGACGAGCGTGAGTGCCCTCTGCCGCGACGCGCTCGGGCGGCCGGTGGAGGCGGCCTACGGCATCTATCGTAGCGGCAGCGAAACGGTGGCCGTCATGGAAATGTCCGCCGCCAGCGGAATCTGGCGCATCGCCGCCCACGAGCGGAACCCGCGCCGCGCGACCACTTACGGCACGGGCGAGCTGATGCGCCATGCCATCGAAGTCTCCGGGGCCACCCGGCTGCTTGTCGGTATCGGCGGCAGCGCGACGAATGACGGCGGGACAGGCATGGCTGCCGCCTTGGGCACGCGCTTTCTGGATGCACAGGGCAGGGCACTGGAGCCGGTGCCGGAGGCGCTCGCCGCCTTGCATGCCGTGGATGAATCCGCGCGCATCTCCCTGCCGGAAATCATCGTGGCCTGCGATGTGGACAATCCGCTCACCGGTCCGCGCGGGGCCTCCGCGGTATTCGGGCCGCAGAAAGGGGCTGCGCCGGAGGATGTCGCTTTTCTGGACGCGCTGCTGGAGCGGATCGCCGCGATTTCGGGGGGGAAGGAGGCGGCAGATACGCCCGGGGCCGGTGCTGCGGGGGGAC
>CAMPGU010000030.1 GCA_946885645.1 uncultured Haloferula sp. | reverse complement strand
GCCCCTACTACTTCACCGACGACCAAGGCCATACCTCGCTCGCGGGCGCACTGGCGACCCTGGCACCCGCGGACAAGAAGAAGATCCACGGCATGCGCGACGCCGTCCTGCTGCCCTGCGTGGTGGAGTGAACGTGCACGCGCATTCGGCTTCCCGCAACGGCACTCCGGCTGCTTCACTGGCCGCGCCCATGACCGAGCTCCCACCCACCCGAGAGCAACTGCGCCTCGAAGGATTCGAACTGATCGATGAAACCCTCTCATTTCTCGTGGGTTGCCTCGGCGATGCCTTGAAAAGTCTGGGCGAGGATTCACTGATTCCCTACCTGCCTTGGTCGGGAACGGTTCCCGAAAGCCATCCGCCGGAAGGAACGCAGCAGCTTTATTCCATCGGCTTCCAGCTCCTGAACATGGTGGAGGAGCGCGCGGCCGCCGCGATCCGCCGCGAGCGGGAGAAGGCGCTGGGCGCGCAATCGATCCGCGGGCTCTGGCCGCAGGCGCTCCGCGACATGTCCTCGCTCGGGCTCGGACCGGAGGAAATCCTCGGCGTGCTGGCGGACATCGACGTACAGCCGGTGCTCACCGCGCATCCCACGGAGGCCAAGCGCGCTTCGGTGCGCGAGCGCCACCGCGCGCTCTATGAGGAGCTCGTCCGCAACGAGTACCCGAAATACACCGACCGCGAGCGCCGCCGCATCCGCGAGCGGATCGTGACGGCTCTGGAAACCCTCTGGCGCACGGGAGAAATCCACCTCGTCCGTCCGGATATCTACCGCGAACTGCGGGACGCGATCCACTACCTGCGCGACCTCTTCCCGTCCGCCCTGAACCGGCTGGATCTTCATTTCACCGAGGCATGGCGGGATGCCGGCTTTCCCGTGGACATGCTGCGGGCCGCCGGGAATATCCCGCGGCTTTCCTTCGGCACCTGGATCGGCGGCGACCGCGATGGCCATCCCCTGGTCACCCCGGAGGTCACCGACAAAGCGCTCGAGATGCTCCGCCGCGCGTGTTTCCAGCTTCTCAAGCGCGAACTGGAGCAGGTGGCCGGGCAGCTGACCCTCTCCCGCCAGCTCAACGAGATCCCCGAGGTCCTGGAGCGGCGGATCGACGAGCTGACCTTCATGCTCGGCGACGAGGAGGTCTCGAACGATCTTCACGACCGCTATCACGAAGAACCGTGGCGGCACCTTGCCCGCCTGATCGCGGCGCGCCTCCAGCGCCAGATCGAGGGCCATCCCGGCTACAAGTCGCCGGCCGCGCTCGATGCGGATCTCGCGTTGCTGGCTACCGGCATACGCGGGGTGGGTTGCGCCTTGATCGACGAGCAGTACATCCGCCCGCTCCGCCAGAAGCTGGAGATCTTCGGCTTCCATCTGGCATTGCTCGACGTCCGCCAGAATTCCGAATTCCACGACAAGGCCATCTCCCGGCTGCTCGCGGCCGCGGGTATGCCGGACGGGCAGAATTACGGCTCCTGGAGCGAAGAAAAGCGGGTTGCTTTCCTGAATCGGGAGCTGGAATCCCCGCGGCCCTTCCTCCACGACTCCGCCCGGATCGGAGAAGAGGCGGATGCGGTGCTCGATTGCTACCGGGTGCTGGCGAAGCATCGCAAGGAATGGGGCGACGCGGGGCTCGGGGCGCTGATCGTCTCGATGACGCGCGAGCTCTCCGACCTCCTTGGGGTTTTCCTCCTCGCCCGTGAGGCGGGCCTGATGGAACACGGCCCGGAGGGTTCGTGGTGCGCGCTGGAGGTGGTGCCTCTCTTCGAGACGATGGACGATCTCGATCGTTCGCCCGGGATCCTGGGGGCCTTTCTGGATCACCCGCTCACCCGCAAGACGAACGAGATGCGCGCCGAGGGCGGACAGCCGAGCCAGCAGGTGATGCTCGGGTATTCGGATTCCAACAAGGACTGCGGCATCCTGGCAGCCCAGTGGGCGCTCCACCAGGCGCAGGAAAGCCTGAGTCTGGCCGGCAACGAGCGCGCGGTGAAGCTCTGCTTCTTCCACGGGCGCGGCGGGACGATTTCCCGCGGCGCGGGCCCTACCCATTGGTTCATGGCCTCCCTCCCCCACGGTTCGATGAGCGGGGAATTCCGCATGACCGAGCAGGGGGAAACCATCGCGCAGAAATACGCGAACCTCGCCAACGCCACCTACAATCTGGAACTCCTGCTTGCAGGGGCCGCGATCACCACGGCGACCCACCGCCACACGGCTCCGAAGGCGGATCAGGCGCTTCCTTTCCTCCCTTTTCTGGCGGAGAAAAGCCAGGCGGCCTATCAGGCGCTTCTGAAGACGGAAGGCTTCATCGATTTCTACCGGCAGGTCACTCCGATCGATGCGCTGGAGAATTCCCGCATCGGCTCGCGCCCCGCGCGGCGCACGGGAAAGAAGGGCCATTCGATTGCCGATCTGCGCGCGATCCCGTGGGTCTTCTCCTGGACCCAGGCCCGTTTTTACCTGCCGGGCTGGTTCGGTGTCGGCTCCGCGCTGGAGGCGATGCAGGCATCCTCGCCGGAGAAATTCGAGGCCCTGCGGGATGCCGTGAGGCAATCCACCTTCCTCGGCTACGTGCTGACCAACGTGGAAACCAACCTTGCGTCGGCCAATCTCGAGCTCATGAACGAGTATGCCTCGCTGGTGGAGGACCCAGTGCTGCGGAAACGGTTCATGGACTTGATCGTGGCCGAGTTCCACCGGACGCAGGACCTGCTGGAAGGGCTCTACAAGGGCGGCATGGAAAACCGTCGGCCGCGCATGGCAAAAACCCTGGCAATCCGCGAGGCCCCGCTCCGGGTGCTGCACCGGCAGCAGATCGCCATCCTCCGCGAATGGCGCGGACTGGTGGCGGATGAGAAGGAAGCGGAAGCGGAGGCGATGTTTCCGAAGATGCTGCTATCGATCAACGCCATCGCTTCGGGCCTGCGGACGACGGGGTGATCGGCTCCGGGTCCCTAGGGTTCCCCTGTCATTGAAGAATTCTAGGCAGATCGATTGTTATTGTGTTTTCAGAAAGTACTGAAAATACTGAATCATGCCTGACGCTCCGATCACGACTCCAGAGCCTCCCCCACGGGATCTCCCGCCACGCAAGGTTGGCATCTTCATCTGGTTGTCGCTCGCAGCCGGAGCGGCTTCCGTCTTGTACCGGGTCCTGGTGCTCGGCCAAAAAGAGCAAAGTGCCATGATGTTCATCGGCTTGCCGACAGCCATGGCGGTGCTGATCGCGCTTTTACCCCGCTCTTCCAGCGCGACCGGCATGATCATGAAGGGGATCACCTTGTTCCTGCTCCTTCTGGGCATCCTCTTTATCGAGGGATTCATCTGTATTCTGATGGCCGCTCCTCTCTTCTATTCCGTGGGCTTCATCATCGGAATCTTCGTGGACAAGGCACGGGCCCGGAAGGAATTCGACCGCCGCTTCCGGCTGGTGGTACTTCCTGCACTGGTGCTGATGAGCATGGAAGGGACGACCGGCCTCCTCTCCTTTCCCCGGGATGAAGCGGTCACGGTAAGCCGCGAACTACCCATCCCGCCGGGTGCGGCCCGGGAAAAGCTCGCCGGTGGCCCGGCGTTCGTTCTAGGCGAACTCCCGCCCTTTCTAAAGCTGGGCTTTCCTGCGCCACACGAAATCGAAGGGGACGGACTCGAAACCGGGGATCGCTGGCGCATACACTTTGCCGGCGGGGAGGGCAAACCGGGCGATCTGCTGGCGGAAGTGACCGAGAGCGATTCCGGCCACATCCGTGTCACCCGCATTTCGGATACCAGCCACATTGCCCACTGGCTCGATTGGCAGGAGGCGGAATGGAAGATCGAGCCGAGCGGCAGGGGATCGCGGGTCACGCTGACGATGCGCTATCGCCGGCTGCTGGATCCCGCTTGGTATTTCAAGCCGATCGAACGCTATGGAGTGAGGAAAGCCGGGGAATATTTCCTGGACCAGACCTACAAAAGCCAATGACCCGCGAGGCGGCCATCCATCTGGCATGTCTTTACGGTCCCGTGGCCGGTGCCGCGTTGCTGGCATGGTGGGTCCGTCCGTCGAAACGCTTGGCCACGGGCTTGCTCTTCGCTCTTTTGTGGAATGCGGCCATGCTGCCCTGGCTGGATTCCCTGGCCCGCGCGGCAGGGCTATGGAGCTACCGTTCGCAAAGCGCCGCACTGGGCGGAATGCCGCTGTCCCTCTATTTCGGGTGGATACTCGCATGGGGAGTCTGTGCGCCGCTGCTTTCAAAGGCCATGGGCGGGCGGACATGGATCGCCGTAGCGCTGCTCGTGGCGATCGACCTCCGGACCATGCCGGAAATGGCCCCGGTGCTGGAGCTTCACCCGCTGTGGTGGCTCGGGGAAGCCGCCTGCGTGGCGATCTTGCTGCTGCCTTCCCTCTTCATCGTTCGCACGACCGTCTCCCGGGAGAAGCTGGAGATCCGCTGCGGCTTGCTAGCCGCGGCCTTCGGAGGGGTTTTTCTGGGCTTGCCGGCGCTGTTGGTCTGCGGGGACCTGGAGGGGGTCATCTTGCGCTGGCAGGCGATACCCGGTCCGGCACGGGCATTCATTCCTGCGGGCATCTTTCTTTTCTCGGTGCCTGGCCTCACCGCGGCGCGCGATCTGGCGCGCAGCGGGGGCGGCACGCCGGTACCGCTGGATCCGCCGGAACGACTCGTCACGCACGGGATCTACGCCTTTGTGAGAAATCCCATGCAGCTGTCGATGACCTTGCTTTTGATGGGCGAAGCGCTGCTGCTCGCCACACCTTGGCCGGCGCTCATGGCGCTCATGGGAATTGTCTATTCGGAAGGATTCGCCCGCTGGTCGGAGAACGAAGACATGCGTGCGCGTTTCGGGGAAAAATGGACAACCTACCGCCGGGAGATCCGCCCGTGGTTCCCACGCTGGAAGCCACTCGTCGGGGAGACCTGCGAGCTGTGGATCGATGACTCTTGCGGACCTTGTTCCGAAATCCGGCAATGGTTTGAAGACCGCCAGCCCGCGCAACTGGAGCTGCGTAGAGCATCGGAGTGGCAAAGCATCCCTTTGGAACGGGTGACATGGCGGCACCCGGCCTCGGGACGCATGGAATCGGGCGTGGCTGCCATCGCGATGGGATTGCAACATCTCCATCTCGGATACGCTTCCCTCGGCTGGGCGGCGGGTCTTCCGGGAATATCCCATCTCCTTCAGATTTGTTTCGATGCGGCGGGCGCGGGCAAGCGGCAGGCCGTGGAGTAAGGGCAGGACCGCGGCTAACCTGCTCTTTCCTCTTTGCTCCCCGCCCGTAGCTCCCTAAATGGGCGGCGTGACGACCAAAGCCCTCCTTTTCGCCCTGGCCCTCGCGACCGCCACCGTCGCGCCGGCAGCCGTCAGCCTGGGAACCGATGCGCCAGCCACCGTGCCGGTCGCGGAAGGACCCGCGAAGGCCGCGCTGGATGCCTATCGCGAAGGCCGCCATTCCGTGGGGGTGGAGCTGGCCAAGCCGCTGGCGGAAAAGGGCAACGCGGACGCGCTGTTCCTGCTCGCCTTTGCCGCGGAGACGGGCCAAGGGCTGGCCGCTTCCCGGGATGCGGCGCTGGAAAATTACAAGAAGGCCGCCGCTGCCGGGCACAAGGACGCCACTTACCGCCGCGCCCTGATCCTCCTGAATTCCAAGGAGGAAAAGGACCGCCAGGAAGCCCGCGAGTCGCTGGAATCCGCCGCCAAGACCGATCCGGCGAATGCGGGCCGCATCCTCGGCGAGGCATGGCTGCGCGGCCTGCTCAGCGAGAAGCCGGACTTCGACAAAGCGGTCCAATGGTGGAATTCCGCATCCGAAGCAGGTGACACTCCATCGATCCTCCTCCTGGCCCGGCTCCACGAAGGCAACTTCGGCTTCAAAGAGAAGGCCGATGCAAAAAAATCGCTCGACCTTTATCGCAAGGCGGCGGGCCTGGGTGACGAAAACGCCTACGTTCCGCTCGGCTCCCGCCTCTTGAACGGGGATGAAAGATTCCGCAACGAGAAGGAGGGCCGGGACTGGCTTGCCAAGGCGATCGAGAAGAAACAACTCACCGCCTACCTCGCGCTCGGCGACTTCGAGGAGAACGTGAAGGAAAACGAAAAGGCCGCGCTTGCCCAATATCAGAAGGGTGCGGATGAGAAGCAGCCGGACTGCATGCTGCGCGTGGCGGTTTTCCACATGGAAGGCAAGGGAGGCCTGGAGAAGAGCGAGCAGAAAGGCCGCGAATGGCTGGCAAAGGCGGCGGAAGCCGGTAGCCCGCTGGCGGGATTGGAGCTGGCGTCCCGAATTTCAAAGGATGAGAAGCCGGATCTTTTGGCCGCTTACAAATATCTGCTCTCCTCGGCGAACGCGGGGCTTCCGGTGGCTCAGAACGAGCTCGGGCTGCTCTACGTCTCCGGGAATCTCGGCCTCAGCGACCCCGCAGCCGGTGCGGCGTGGTTCACCACCGCGGCGAAAGCGGGACACGCCGCCGCGCAGAACAATCTGGCGACCCTCTACGAACGGGGCATGGGCGTGCCGATGGACCACAACAACGCCGGGCAGCTCTACTCGCTGGCCGCGAATCAGGGCCACGCCGCCGCCACCGCCGGTCTCGCGCGTCTCCACGCGGCCGGCCTGGGGACCGAGCGGAACTTGCCGAAATCCTGGGCGCTGGCGTCGCTTGCAGTCGAGCGCGGCGACGAGGAAGCGAAGACCTTGCTCGGCGACATCACCAGCAAGCTGGACGAGAAGCAATTGGCGGAAGGCAAAAAGCAGCTCGAGGAATTGAAAAAGCCGAAGGAGGAAAAGCCGGCGACGGAAGCCCCGGCGACGGAGAAAAAGTGAATCGGGGTTGAGCGCGGGGAGTTGTGGGTTGAGAATACCATCCCTCCCGCTTCACTCCCGACATCCAACTATCCTGCTTTTCCGATGCGCGTACTTGTCACCGCAGGCCCCACGCGGGAACCGCTCGACCCGGTCCGCTACCTGAGCAACCGCTCCTCCGGCAAGATGGGCTATGCGATGGCCGATGCTTTCGTGAAGGCGGGGCACCGCGTGCTGCTGGTCTCCGGGCCGACGGCGCTTGACGTCCCCGAAGGCGTCGATTTTTTGCCGGTGGAGTCCGCGGAGGAAATGTTCGAGGCGGTGAAGCGGCACATCGGGCGGATGGACGCCGCGGTCTTCGCGGCAGCGGTAGCGGATTATCGCCCGGCTGTCGTTTCGGATCAGAAGATCAAGAAGACGGGCGAGGCCCTCACCCTGGAGTTGGTCCGGACACCGGACATCCTGGGCTCCGTGCGCGGCGAGTTCGGCTTCGGTGGAACCTTGGTAGGATTTGCCGCGGAGACGCGGGATCTCGAGGTGAACGCCCGGGAGAAGCTGAAGCGGAAGGGCTGTGATCTGGTGATCGCGAACGATGTGTCGAAGCCGGGGATCGGCTTCGATTCAGACCGCAACGAGGTGCTGCTGGTTTTTCCGGACCACACGGAAGCGCTGCCGGAGGATGAGAAACACCATCTGGCTCCGCGGATCGTGAGGGAGATCGAAGGTTTGGCCGCTCTAAAGGCCGGTGCCTAGGACGCAGGCCGTTTCTTGGCACTTGGCACGTCCGGTCCGGGACTTCACCTTGCGCGCGTGACCGATCTCGAACTCACCGTCCACGCCGCGAAGGAAGCGGGCAAGCTGCTCAAAGCCAACTTCGGCCTCGATGCGGCCGTGGACGAGGCGACCCACCACGACATCAAGCTGGCGCTCGACCGGGAATCCCAGGCGCTGATCGAAAGCATCTTGCTCGGCGCGCGGCCGGGCGACGCGCTCTACGGCGAGGAAGGCCTCGGCGGTGATCCCGATAGCGATCGCCAATGGATCGTCGATCCCATCGACGGGACGGTGAATTTCTACTACGGCATTCCCCATTTCTGCGTGTCTATCGCCCTCCGCGTGGCGGGAGAAGTGATCGTGGGCGTCATCCACGATCCGATCGTCGGCGAAACGTGGACGGTGGAGAAAGGCGGGACGCCGATGCTCGACGGCCGCCCGATCAAGGTGAGCGGACGCAAGAATCTGGAAGAGTGCGCGCTCTACATCGGCTGCGGGAAGGACGAGGAGGCCCTGCGCACGGGGCTGGAACGCTTCCGCAAGGCTTCCCTGAAAGCCCGCAAGATGCGCATGATGGGCAGTGCTGCCTTGGGCCTGGCCTATATCGCAAGCGGCCGGCTGGACGGCTACATCGAGTCCCGCATTTCGCTCTGGGACATCGCGGCCGGCAAGCTGCTCGTGGAAGCGGCCGGCGGCAAGGTGACCCTGGAGCCCGCCATCAATCACGAGGATGCCTGGGCAATCGTGGCCACCAACGGATTGATCCCCGTGGAAGAGATTCTCTGACGTTTTCCTCATCATGATCGGTTTCGGCTACGACGTTCACTGCTTCAAGGAAGGGCGCCCTTTGATCCTGGGGGGCGTCGAGATCCCGCACACCCACGGGCTGGACGGGCACTCGGATGCCGACGTCCTCTGCCATGCCATCGCGGACGCCGTGCTGGGAGCGCTGGGGCTGCCGGATATCGGACACTATTTCCCGCCCGGAGATCCGGCCTGCCTGAACATTTCCTCCCTGAAGATCCTGGAGAAAGCCGCAGCCCTCTGCCGCGAGGAGGGCTATGCGCTGGTGAACATCGACAGCACCTTGGTCGCCGAAGCACCGAAGATCCTGCCCCACCGGATGGCGATGAAAGAGAACATCGGCGCGGCCCTGGGACTCGATCCCGCGCGCGTGGGGATCAAGGCGACGACCAACGAGACGATGGGCTTCGTCGGTCGGCGCGAAGGGATGGCCGCGATGGCCGTGGCGCAGGTGGAACGGGCCTAACAGCACCCGATCCGCCTTGCCGCGGGGGTGCCACGGCTGCTAGAAGGCGGATGTGTTCAATGCCAAGCCGGAGCGGCCCTATCTCGGAAGCTGGCTGCGCCGCACGCGCAAGCAGCTTGCCGCCAGCGGACGGCTGAGCGAGGTGGCGTGGATCCTCTCCAAGGAAGAAGGCAACACGGCCGGCCACTGGAGCACCTACCTGCGCGAGGTGCTGGAGGAAGAAGCAACGCCTTCGCTGGACCTTCTCACCCGGATCGACGCGATCCTGGCCAAGCCCGTGAAGGCGGCGGCCAAGGCGGAAAGTCCTCCCCTTTTCTAGCAAGCTTATCCGAGCCCTGCGATCCGCCGCAGGACTTCCAGCGCGTGTTCCTTGCGGTTACGCCACGGCTTCTCGGGACGCAGGATTTCCCAGCCGCGATTGCTGCCGATGGCCGCGAGACGCGGCGAAGGATTCACCAGCGTGTTCTCCTCACAGCATTCCAGCATCGGCAGGTCGGCGGTGCTGTCCGAGTAACCGTGGCTGCGCTGCCAGCGGCCGTCCACGGGAGTGCCGAGGATCTCGGCAAGGCGCCTCACCTTCTCGCCGCCCTTGTGATTGGTCAGCTCCGGGAGCAGGGGCATCACGTCGCGGCTGTCCACCGGCGTTCCCAAGGCTAGATCGAAGCCCAGGACCCGCCCTACCTCGGCCGCGTAAAACTCGGGACTGGCGGATGCCAGCACGGTGAGATGGCCGGCATCCCGGTGCGCCTTCAGCCGCTCAAGAAGCGGGGCATAGCACCGGCCGGGGAAGAATCCCGGGACGAACTCCCGCACCCATTCCTCCAGCTTCGCCCGGTCCGTGCGCCAGAGGTAGCAAAGGAAGATCCGCTTCATGCCCTCATCGCCGAGGATCTTCGCCGCCGGGAGGAAGGCCGCGAAGAAAAGCAGGTAAGCCCTGCGCCAGCCCTCGCGCTTCAGGACATGGTCGCAGAAGAGCATCTGCGTGTCCCACGGGATCAGCGTGCCATCGAGGTCGAAGAGAGCGAGGCCGCGGTCGAATTTGGCGCGGAGGTCAGGCGTCACGCCGCGGATTGAATGCCGGTGCCGCGGGTTTGGCCAAGGAGAAGTCGCAGCAAGGGGCCGTCACTTCACCTCTGCATAGGCCGCGGCCCATTTTCCGATCACTGCGGCATCCGGCTCCCCATCGGCCGCGATGATCCGATAGCGGGCACGATACGGCTTGGCCGGTGTGATCTCCATATCGCCTCCCTGTTGGGGGGCGTAGCAAAAGAACGGCTCAGTTGGATGTGAGCGCACCGGCTGGGGCGCGCGGAAATTCGAGGGATGGCAGAGGATCACGACTCCGCAAGTCCCGCCGCCAACCTGCCCGCCGATCCAGCACCAAGATTGCTTGGAGGTATTCAGCTTGTTCCGGTCGGTTTCGCCCGAAGCCCCGAGAAACTTGCAATTCCCGGCACCGTCCCACATGCGATTGCCGCGGAATCCCAACCCCCCGTAGTGATGCTCGGGGAGTTTGAGCGGGGATTCTCCGGCACAGGTCTGGGTGATCGCGATGTCGATCACGTGGTGATTCTCTTCCGCCGCGACGCCGACTTCCCAGGTTTCGAGCAAGGCTGCCTTCTCCGGCTTGGCGGTCATGTCCACGAACCGATGGCTCACCTTGAAGCCGACCCGGCCGTCCTTTGCCCACGAGCCGTCCATCGAGACGAACTCCACGCGGCCCTTGCCGTCGCCCATGTTCCAGAAATCCGGCTGGCGGCCTTCGAACTCCGTTTTCGTCCAGGGGCTCCAAACCCCGTGATGGTGGATGTGATTCGGCGGAAAATCATCGGTGAGCAGCTTTCCCGACGGACTGAAAATCGACTGGATATAGCCTCCGCGGCGGAAGGCTTCCTTGATATTCTTCCGCGGAAATTCCCCGGGCTCCGCTTGATAGCGCAGGATTTCTTTCTTCCCCGCCCGCACCACTACCTGCTTGCCCTCGCGGGTGGCGGTGACGGATTCCGCGGCGAAGGCGCTACCAGCCAGCAACAAGGCGGCGGCAAGTTTCCAGACGAACGAAGGGCAGGCGGGTTTCATCAATGCCGATACTTGCGGGGCACGCACCGCCTTGCACCCGAAAAGGATGTCTTCCGCCTCCCCCAATCGAGCAGGTCAGCCGATGATGCCGAACTTGGGGAAATCGCCGCGCAGGACCGGCTTCGCGGAAGTCTTCATCCACCCCTCCAGCACCGAGGCATAAACCCCGCGGAAATCGACCGTGTGCTTGAGATCGCCCTGATCCAGATCGGTGAGGCTGGGATACTTTCCGTATAGACCGCCTTTCACACCTTCCCCTGCCACGAAAAGGCAGGAGGCGCGGCCGTGGTCGGTGCCTGCACTGGCATTCTCCGAAACCCGGCGACCGAACTCGGAAAAGGTCATCAGCACCACACGCTCGGCGTTTCCCTGCTGCTTGAGATCGGCGAAGAAAGACTTCAGCGCGCGGTCGAGCTGGCCGAGCAGGCGGTCGTGCGAATTGACCTGTTGGTTGTGGGTGTCGAAGCCGCCGTGGCTCACGTAATACACGCGCGTCGGCATGCCCCCCGCGATCAGGCGGGAGACCATATTGAGGCTGCGGGAGATGGGCGTGCCTTCGTAGCTCACCCGGCTGCGGTGTTTTGCCGCGAGCTCCAGGATCTTGGCGGAGCTAACGCGGGCGTCCATCGCCACACGCTCCAGGAAAGCCAGATTGCTTTCCCCCTGAATGCCGCCGGGCTTGCCGCCGGCCGGCATGTCGATCGAGGCACCGTCCACCGGACCTTCCTCCTCTTCAGGGGAATTCAGGGAGGCGAAGAATTCCTCGGCTTGCGCTTTCTCGCCACCGCCGTGGATCCAGCGGTAGAGCTCGGGCGAACTAAGGCACACCCCGGGGTTTTTCAGCGCCCCGAAGGACTCCGGCTGCGTCTTGTTCAAGCTGATGCCGACTGTCGGGTCGGCCCCGGAACAGGCATTGTCGAAATAGCGGCCGATCCACCCGGTGCTGGAGCGGTTGGCAGGATCCGCGGTTTCCCAGATCGAGGTCGAAACGAAGTGGGAGCGGTTGGGGTTCGGATACCCCACGCCTTGCACCACGCCGAGATTCCCCTCCTTGAACATGCTGCCGAGGAAGGGCAGGGAGTCGTTCAGGCCGACATGATCGTTCAAGGCAATCAGCTCCTTCTCCTTCTTCGCGAGGCGGGGACGGGCCTTGTGGTAAGCATCGTCGGCGAAGGGCACGAGCGTGTTCAAGCCGTCGTTGCCGCCGGCGAGCTGGAGTACGACGAGAATCGTGCCGTCCTTCCCCGTCACCGGCTGCGTCGAAAGATCGCGCGCGCCCATATGGAGATCGGCGAAGGTTCGTTCGACGAACATCGGCACCGTCCAGGTCGCCGAAGCGCCGAGCAGGGTCGAGCGGAGGAATTCGCGTCGCGTTTTCATCGGGAGAAGCAGGTCGGTGGTTGAAAAAATGAAGAGAAACTCAGTCGAGCTGGTAGCGCGGCGTGCTCAGCATCAGATGGCAGAGTTCGCCGGTTTCCTTGTTGGTGAAGATCGCGCCCTTTTTCGAGCGGGCGTATTCGACGAAGGCCTCGCGCTCCTTTCCTGACAGCGGGACTTGGAAGAAACGGAACACCAAGGCGTCCACGAGCTTCTCCGGATCTTCCCGCAGGGACCGCGGAACGATCTGGTCGAAATCCGGGCCCGCCCAAGCCTGCTCGGCGCGCTTGCGGGCATTGCCCAGGCGCATTTCCTTGCGGTCCATCTCCATGTCCATCATCGCGTCGTCGTTCCTGGCCACCGTGGTCCCTTCCTGGGATCCCTTGGTGATGAAGCCGGCGACATTGTAGCGGGAGAGGAGGGTATTGGTATTGATCCACGCCTTGCCCCAATCCCAGCCCGCCACGTTCGGCGGCATGAAAAGCACCTGCCCGAGCTGCTGTTGGGCGGAGAGCACGTAAGCCTGGGGCAGATCCTTCAGCTCGAGTTCCTTCAGCATCTGCACGAGATACTGGATCGGGCTCTTGATCTGGTTGTGCATCACGCTTTCGGCGTAAAACGCCTTCGAGAGGAAGATCTCGCGCAGCAGCGGGGCGAGCTGGAAGTCCGCGGCGCGGAAGCTCTTGCCAAGGGCCTCGACGCCCTCCTTCGGTGGATTCTCCGCGACAAAGTATTCCCACAGCTTGCTTGGCAGATAGGTCGCCGCGGCAGCTTGTCCGAAGATGAGATCGACCACGTCGTCGCCATCGTAGCGGCCCTTCTTGCCGAAGATCGTCTTCTCGCCGCCGTCCCACCGGCGCTTGTTGTGGAGCACGGTACCGTCGATCCGCCTCAATTGGTAGCCCGTGAAAGCGCGTGCGGCCTCCTTGATATCTTGCTCGGTGTAGTTCCCCTCGCCGAGGGTGAAGAGCTCCATCACCTCGCGGGAGAAGTTCTCGTTCGGCATGCCCTTCTTCGAGTTCTGGGTGTCCAGATACAGCATCATGGCCGGATCCTTCACGATGCCGTGGACGAGGTCCCTGAAGGACCCGGTCGCGTGCCGCCGGAAGAGCTCGTTCTGCTCCATCAGCAGGATCGGCTGCTTCACCTTCTGGAAGGAGGTCGCGAAGTGATCGTGCCAGAAGAGCACCATCTTCTCGCGGAGCGGCGCGCGGGTCGCGAGCATGCGCTTGAACCACCACGCTTGCCCCTCCACGGAGTGCCTGCGCGCCGTGCGTTGTTCCTCGCGGCGGAATTCCCTGCGCGCGCGGTCCGCCTGCTCCGGGGTCATGTCGCGGGTCGCCAGTCGCATTTCGCGGGCCCGCACCGCGCGCTCGCGCATGTCCTCCGCGGCGATCCGGCGGTCCGCCCACTCCGGCAGGGGAAATGCATCGGGAGCCTCCTCGGGGACCAACAGGCTCTCCACGGCCTTGCGGCGTCCCAAGGCGTGGAAAACCTTGATTTCAACCGGGGATCCGCCGAAGCCCGCCCGGCGCAGCAGGTGCGCGGCCTCGTGGATTGTCCATTCGTCGGGTGCGGCTTGAAGCATGGCGGTAGGAGTCGCGGTGCGGAACAGGTAACCGTTCGCGCGGGACGCGGTTGCGCCAGCCTCTCCGTTTCACGGAAATTTCGGGTGCCGGAGGCCCAAACGGATCAACGCTGGCCCGTCACTTCCCGAGAATATACGCCAGCAGATCCTTCAGCTCTTCGGGATTGAGGGCATTGATCAAAGCCGGTGGCATGGGGGAAACCGGAGACGGTTTCTTCTCCTTGATCTGATTCCGCTCGATCTCGACCGTCTGGCTGAAGTCGAAAGGACTGGTCGCGACGATCCAGTGTTCGTCCTTCTCGTCGATGAGCTTGCCCGTCACCTGGGTACCGTCGGTCTTCGTGATCAGGTCGAAGGCGTACTGGTCGGAGACGACTTTGCTCGGGTCGAGGATGGCTTCCGCCAGATCCCTGACATTGAAGCGGCCGCCGAGGGCGCTGAGATCGGGTCCGGCCGCGCCGCCCTCCGCGCCGAAGCGGTGACAGGCGACGCAGAGGCTCGCTTGAAACATCTTGCGCCCGTTCTCCTTGTCCCGTCCGGAAAGCCCGTCGTCGGCGAGCTTCACCACCTCATCGATCGTCCACTGACGGCCGGGACCCTTGGCCGTAGGAAGATTGGCCAGCGAATTAGGCGCCCCTGCCGTGCCCAATTTCGCGATCCACTCCCGCTCTTCCGGAGTCGCGGTGGCAAGCGTCTCCTTTCGCAAGTCCTCGATGAATCCCCCATAGCTGGCACCGCCGCTCTTGCCGGAAAGCTTGCCGAACCATGCGAAGAAGCGCTTCCGCTCGTCCTCCGTCCACGGACCCTTCACCACCCGCAGGCAATAGACGTAATGGATCACCTGTGCAGGAGGCAGGTTCGAGATCATCTCCTCGACGGTCTTGCCATAGTCGGCATTGCGCTTGGCGAGGGCGAGCCAGTCCGGCACCGGTGTCGGTCCCGCGGAATCCATGAGATCCAGCGTGCGGGCCACGACGCGCGGCGCCTGGAGGTAACTCAAGATCCGGCAGAGCTCCCGATCCAGATCGGCATTTCCCGAAGGGAAGAATGAATCGATCCGCGCGAGGATGCCCTCGCGTTCATCGCCCGTGGGTTCGCCGTGACGAATGAAGACGAGCCCGCAGGCACGGAGCGCATTGATCCGTTGCTGGAGGTCGAGCTTGCCGAGGTCGAGACGTCCGAGCGCGGAAAGAACCAGAGAGCGGTGTTCGGGACCGCCGCAGCGGGCGAGAGCCATCGCGCCGCCGATGATGCGCCAGGGATCGTTCTCCGCCTCCAGTTTGGAGGCGATTTCCACGACGGGTCCAGCTTCCAGTGCCACGCGCGCCTGGTAGCGGGCCAAGCGGTCCGGCGAGCCGAGCTTTTCCCACGCCGTGCTCCGCTCTTCGAGCTCCAGCGGCTTGCTGGCAAAGGTCACGGGATCAGTCTTCTCGCCGCCGGTGTAGCTCACGCGCCAGAGGGCGGAATCCGTCCGCCGTCCTCCGGTGAGGAAATACATCGCTCCATCGGCACCGATCACCGCATCCGTAAGCGGCAAGCCGCTGCCGGCCACGAATTCCTCCCGGCGCGCCTTGTATCCCCCGCCCTCCGGCGTCAGGTGGATCACGTGGATGGTCGCATAGGTCCAATCCAGAGCATAGATCGCCTGTTGATAGGCGGCAGGAAACTTGGCCCCTTTTCCGGAGACGACACCGGTTGGAGATCCGGGACCGATATCGAATTGCGAAGGCATGCTGTCTTCGTAGTACTCCGGCCACTTGCCCGTGCCGTTGCGCCAGCCGAATTCCGAGCCGGGCACCACGTGGCAGATGCGGGTGGGCCGGTACCAAGGCATCCCGAAATCCCACTCCATGTCCGAATCGTAGGTGAAGAGATCGCCCCCGGCGTTGAAGGCGATGTCGTATTCGTTGCGGAAGCCGATCGAAAAGAGCTGCCAGTGCGAGCCGTCCGGCTTGAAGCGCGCGATGAAACCTCCGGGTGCCATCCGGTCCCGCGCATGGCCGCGGGCATCGGGCCGGCGCGGAACGAGCTGGTCCTCGCCCCATTTTGTGGAGACGAGGGATGAATCGAGGGCCGGGTAATCGGTGTGGTTTCCAGCCGCGAAATAGATCCACTGACCGTCGGGGGAAAGGGCAAGGCCATGGGTGCCATGCTCGCCGCGCCCGTTGAAGGCCTTCATGAGCTCCGGCTTGTCGGGATCGCCGTCGCCGTCCGTATCGGTCACGCGCCACACGCCGCTCTGGTCCTTGCCTTCGTTGACGGAGACATAGAGCACGCCCTGGTGCCATAAGAGCCCGTGGGCCCCTTTCAGCGGGATCTTCGTCGCCTCGGCGGAGGTATGGCCGCTCCCGTCCGCGGCGGGTGTCACCCGGTAGATCTTCCCATACTGGTCCGAGCATAGCAGCCTGCCCTTTCCATCCACGGTCATCGCCACCCAAGAGCCCTGCTGCTTCGGCACGCGATAGAGACGTTCCAGGCGGAAGCCCGGGGCGACTTGGAATTCCGAGGTCACGTCCTCCGGAGAGGCGGGACCGTGACCTTCCGGGACGATGAGGGAGCCCCAGGGATCGTCGCCCATTTTTCCCACCACCGCGGCTTTCTGCCATCCGGCGGCCGAAAAATCGGGGCTCTGCCAGTTGTCCGGGGCCTCGGAGCTGCACTGCCAGTTGCCATCCGACATCACGTAGAGTTTCCGCCCGTCCTTGAGCGTGGCGCGGAAGCGCAGGGCCATCGCGGCGGCCCCCCCGGTGTTCCGCCCCTCCACGGCAATCACGTTTCGGCCTCCTTGCCTGATGTGAGGAGCCACGTCGTAGCCCCGGGGATTGGTCCAATCGGCTGCAAAACCCAGGTCCACCCCGTTGATCCAGAGCCGGTGCCAGTTATCGCAGGCGACCGTGACGGCGGCACTGGCCACCTCGTGCGGCAATTCAAACTCGCGACGGAAGAACACTTTTTCCTCAGCCCCGGGCTTGTCGCTTTTCCACAGCCAATGAGCCGTCGGCTCATTGGCCAGCACCTCGGCCGCGTGGAGAGTGAACACGGCACAAACGGCCGTCATGAATCGTCGCATATGGAGAGGATACGAGCGGCATGACGTCTCGTTTTCAAGACCTTCCCTCCGTCAATCGGGTGACATGGAGTCCGGGGTCCTTTTTGAGCTTTTTCCGCGATCCCGCGTGGTAAAGGGCTCCCGGCCCGGTCACAGGCCGGGCTTCGGGGGCATCACCGGCTTTTCCCAGGCGAGCACGCCGGTCAGCTTCGTCCGCCGCTTGAAGACCTTGTCCCCCGCCGTCGCGTAGAGGGTTTTGAGATCCGGACCGCCGAAACAAAGGTTCGAGGGAAACCGGGCTCCCGCGGGGGGCGGGATGATGAGATTGACCCGCCCCGGTTGATCGCAGACCTGCACGCCCATCGCGGTGGCGACGAGCAACCAGCCGTCGCGGGTCATCGCCATGCCATCGGCGCGGGTGCGCGGATCCGGATCGGCCGGGGGGAGGTGGAGATGGTGGTACGGCTGGAGATTCGCCAGCGCACCATCCGGCAGACGGGTGGCCGCCCATACGTAGCGGCCGGAAGGATCGGCAATCTCCACGCCCGTTTGATCCGGCGTCAGGATGATGCCATTCACTCCATTGCAGCGGTCGGCCCCAAGGACCTTTTCTTGGCCCGGGCGGATGATCCACACCGCCTTTTTTCCAGGTTCGGTCGCGTAGATCGTGCCATCGCTCGCCACCACGAGGTCATTCGCCTTCAGGTCCGAGGCATGGATCTTTTCCTGCTTGGTAGCGAGGTCCCAGGAGACGATTTCGCCGCTGCCCGCGCGGCAGCCGTAGAGCCGGCCGTCGGGACCGAAAGCAAGGCCATTGGTGCCCCGCGTGCCTTCGAGGAATACGGACACCTCACCGTCTGCCGTGACCCGATGGATGGTGTTCAGGGGGATGTCGGAGAAAAAAATGCCGCCATCCGGACCGGGCACGGGGCCTTCGGTGAAGCCGTGGCCCTCGCTGACCAATTGCCAGTCCTCACCGGGAACCAGCATGTCCTTTGCCCGATTGCGGCAGGCGGCGTGATTCACCGCGACCGGCTTCGGGAAATCCTTCCACAGCCAGCGCAACACTTCCGGCATGATCGCGCAGCCGTGCTGGTGGGAGTGAGGCCCCTCGCCCCACTGATGGTTCACCTCGTAACCGGCGAATTTCAGAGCGGAAAGCATGTCCTGGTTCGCCATCCACCAGTCGCCGCAGTAGATGTTGTTGTCGTTCGAGCCGTCCTGCAGGAAGACGCGGAGCGGCTTCGGCTCGGTCTTGCGGATCAGCGTGGGGAACTCATCTCCGCCCCGTAGGCCGACGAAGGTGCCGATCATCGAATAGACGCGGCGGAAGGCGTCGGGCCGCTGCCACGCGGCATTGAAGGCCGCGCTGCCACCGGAAGAAGCACCACAGATGGCGCGGTGATCGGGATCGGCGCTGATATTGTAGTCCTTCGCCACCACCGGAATCAGCTCTTCGATGAGAAAGCGGGGATAATCGGCGCTGAAGGCGTCGTACTCGAAGCTGCGGTTGAAGCGCGGCTGCGCCTGCACGTTCTGGGCGGGGACCACCCCCGGATCGACAAAGAGCCCGATCGTCACCGGCATCTCGCCCTTGGCGATGAGGTTGTCCAAAACGATGGGGACCTTGTTCGCGCCGTTTTCATTCACGTAGCTGCCGCCATCCTGAAAGACCATCAGGCAAGCCGGCTTCGCCGCGTCATATTGCGCCGGAACGTGCAGCCAGTAGGTCCGCTCGGTGCCGGGATAGATCTTGCTGGCGGAGAACGAGTGCTTCGTTGTCACCCCCTTGGGAATTCCCTCCTGACGCACGGAAGCGGGATCGACGGGATAGGGGCCCTCCGCGTGAAGAACCGCCAGAGGGAGGGCCAGGAGGAGGGTGGCGAGTTTCATGGGCATCGCAAAGGGACGTCGCGCCGGGCAGGCATCTTTCCGAATGAGGCCGCTCATCGTGTCTCCGCCAAACGGATCCCGTCATCATGGATCGTGATCCTGCGTTTCCGGAACAGCGCGCCGATCGCCTGCTTGAAGGCTTTCTTGCTTACTCCCAGGGCCTTGTGGATCTCCTCGGCGGGGCTGGAGTCCTTGAGCGCCCAGAATCCGCCGCGGTTCCCGAGCTCCGCTTCGATGCGTGATTCCAGATCGTCGATCCTCGCCCGGCCCGGCGGATAGAGGGAAAGGTCGATTTTCCCGTCGGGACGGACCTGAACGACATAGCCTTTCGTCTTCTCCCCGGCGCGGAGGCGGCGGAAGACTTCATTGGCGAAAAGCACGCCGGAGTGGCGGCCTTCCACGATGGCTTTGTAGCCGAGCTCCGTCTTTCCGTAGAGCATCAGCTCCACCTCTTGGCCCTCGGCATAGGAGGGGGGTGCCGGGTTCAGATACTTGTTCAAGCGGCGGGTCGCCACGATCCGGCCGCTGGCGGGGTCCACATGCACGTGGACGACATAGGATTTGCCGATTTCCAGACGTTCCTTCTGCTCGCGGAAGGGTAGCAGGAGATCCTTCGGCAAACCCCAGTCAAGGAACGCTCCGACTCCCGTGATCGCCAGCACTTCCAGATAGGCGAACTCGCCCGGCATTGCTTTCGGGTGCTTCAGCGTGGCAACCGGGCGATCTTCCGAATCGTGATAAAGAAAGACCTCCACCTCGCCGCCGATGGTCCACTTCGCAGGCATCTCGCGGCGGGGAAGCAGCACCTCGCCCAGCTCGTCCCCGGCATCGAGGAAAAGGCCGAAAGGTTGCTCGCGGAGAATGGTCAGGGTGGCTCGTTCGCCGATGTGCGCCATGCGCGTAAGTTGCGCCGAAAGCGCGGGCGCGTCGATGGGGGAAATTCACTCGCCCGACGCTGATCGGGGGCCTAGCATCCCGCCTCCATGAAGCTTTGCCCCGCCTTTACCGGGATAGCGGCATGGGTGGTTTTTTCCTCTCCGGCCTACACTGCGGCACTTCCCTTCCCGCAGCAGCCCCTCCTCCCGAACCAACAGCACCGGCCGACGGGAGTCGCGGTCGCCGGGAACAATGCCGGCATCATCACCCCCGGTGGAATTCCAAAGATGTTCCACAAGTCCGCCGGAGGGACTTGGATTGAAAGCGTGGAGCTGCCTGCGGGGGCCTTGTCGATTTCCATGCACGAGGGGGTATCCTCCATCGCCGCCGTGGGCTACTCGGGCCGGATCGAGCTACGGTCCTACAACGAGGGGGACGACAGCTGGCCGCTGCTGGAAACCGTGGTGATGGATCCGGGGGACCGCCCCGGCCGCCTGGTGCTTCAGGAGGGCACGCTCGCCGCCATCGTGGATGGTGCCGACATTTCCGAGGGCACGACGGCCCGGATCATCCGGGACAACGCGGCCGACTGGGAGGAGGTGAGATCCATTTCCATGCCCCCGGCGTCCGGAGGACTGGAAGTGGAGGCGAGCCAGGTGGCATCCCTGGACCTGAACGGTAGCCGCCTGGCGATCGGATCGCTTTCCCGGGGGGAGGTCTGGATCCATGAAAAAGATCAGGGCGGCCCCGGAAACTGGGGGCAGGTGAAGGTGATCACGACACCCGTGGGCCACGCCAGTTTCGGGGTCAGCCTCGCCCTTGAAGGCGACCGGCTGGCCGTCTGCTCCCTCGAGACAGCATCCGGGAAGGCCGAGGTGACAGCTTATGAAAGGAACACGGGCGGAGCGAATTTCTGGGGGAATGCAGGCACGGTCATCGATGGCTCGGCCCCCTTTGGTGCCGATCTTTACCTGCTCGACATGTCCGGCCTGTTTCTGACTGCGCTGGGAATTCACGGCTCCCCAACGATTTCCACGATGCCGGCTGGGGGGCGGGCGGGATTCTTCGCGACCGGAGCAGGTCCCGGCGGCTGGGTGCTGGAGGCGCAAAAGGATCTCGGAGTGATCTATACCCCCCCTTCCGCGCACCTGCTTTCGCTGGACGGCAGCGAGTGTTTCATCGGGCTGACGGACGAGGAATATCTCGATGCCAACGGCGCCTCGTGGGTGGCCTCCGCGCACCGCCGCGGTACCGGGGCATGGAACGCGGCGCAAATCATCGAAGGGCCGGGCTCGCCCCACCGCATGGGTGAAGTGATGGCGATGGCCGGGCCCTACCTCGTGGCGGGCATGCCGAGTGACGACGGGACGGGAGCCGATTCGGGCGCGGTGATGGTCTGGCGGATGCTGGCATTGCCCGCGAACGGCGAGCGATGGTTCCCGGTGGGCCGCCTGCAGAGTCCGGCTCCGGTGCCGGGCGAGAGATTCGGTGCCGCAATAGCGGTCCACACGCAGGACATCGGGGAAAACGGGTGCTGGATCGCCGTGGGAGCACCCGGGGCGAACGCCGACCGGGGAAGAGTTTACCTTTTCAACCTGTCGCCTTCGCTCGACGCCGCCCCGCTGCAAGCGATCACCGTCGTCCCGGGTGTCAGCCTGGCGGCGGGAGACCGGTTCGGCGCGGCGGTCTCCCTGGCGGGCCCTTCCAGCGGCGAGGGCCCTGCGGTCCTGGCCGTGGGCATCCCCGGCCGGGATGCCGGAATCGCCGACGCCGGGGTGGTCGAGCTCTTTAAACAGGATGCGGGCGGCGCGAACGCGTGGGGCTGGTGGCGGGACATCCCGCGCCCGGCGGTACCCGGCGGCACGTTTTTCGGAACGCGGCTCGCCTTTTCCGGGCCGAATCATCTGGCCGCGACCCAGCCTCCCGGCGGAGGTAGCGCAGGGATTGTCCATCTCTTCCCAAGGAACCAGGGAGGTGCCGACTCATGGGGCCTCCTCGCCACCAGGAACCCTCCGCCAGGAGCTCCGGAGCGGTTCGCGGAGTCCCTGTCCGGCTCGCGGTTAGGGGTGATCGCGGGCGCTCCCGGAGGAGCAGCGGGAAGGGCCTACTACTATGGCCCCGGTAGCTTCGAGCTGCTGGAAACGTTCGGGGACGCCGCGGTGGGGACGGATTTCGGTTCGGCGGTCGCCATTTCCGACTTCGGCGGCATCGTCGTCGGGGATCCGTCCGCGAATTCGGGCGTCGGCCGGATCCACACTTGGCTGCTGACCGCGATCGCTCCTGCAATCGTATGGGAGCAGCACTTTGCCAGCGACGGGTTCTTCGGCTCGAAACTCGGGACTTCCGTAGGCACCGGCCTGATCTACTTCGCCGGGGGCGCCCCCGACGCAAGCGGCGCGGGAACCAACTACGGGCAAGTCGAGCTCTACCGCGCCGGATCGTACGAGGTGTGGGCGGCGGGACAAGGGGCAGGCTTCGATGCTTGGTATCCCGAGCAGGATCCCGACGGGGACGGACAGGCGAATCTCATCGAGTTCTCCCTGGGATCCGACCCCCGCGGCTTTGAACGCGGCTCCTTCGAAATGAGCTTCACGACCTTTACCAGCGGATCGACCTCCTTTCCCGCCATGCGGTTCACCCGCCCGACCCTGCCCTATGT
>CAMPGU010000029.1 GCA_946885645.1 uncultured Haloferula sp. | reverse complement strand
GCGAGGAAGTCGTGGGCCCGGAGGCCTTCGCCCGTTTCCAGGAAGAGTTTCTGGAGGCGATCCCGGACATTCGCCTCCAGGTGAACAAGCTCCTGGCCGACAACACCGACGTCTGCATCCATTGGAGCGCATCCGGCACGCACAGCGGGAGCGGCTTCGGCTGCAACGCCACGGGCTGCGAACTGAACTTCCAAGGCGTGACCTGGCTACGGGTCAAAGCGGGCAAGATCGTCGAGGGGTGGGACTTTTGGAACATGGACCGCCTGATGCGGAAGATGTCCGGCGAAAGCGCAACGAGCTGAGCTCCGGGTCCGGGAAGCAGCGGCCGACGACCGGGGGGCGCCTCCTCTCCTCGCTCTGCCGCCGCTCGCAACCTCGGCACCGGCGGGATGGTTTCACGGAAATGCCGGTGCCGGATCTTGCGCCTTTCGCCCGCGTTATTCTTCATTCCGGATGATATGATCCGGTCGGCCCTCATCCTCGGCGGTGGCAGCGCAGGCCTTCTGGCGGCCCTCACCCTGAAGCGGAAGATCCCCTCCCTGGAGGTGGAGGTGGTGTTCAGCAGCCGGATCGGCGTGATCGGCGTGGGAGAAGGCACGGTGCCCTATGTCCCTGCCCATCTCCACCAGTACCTCGGTATGGACGAGCACGAGGTCTTCCATGCGATCCAGCCGGTCATCAAACTCGGCGTCCGCTTCGCCTGGGGAAGGCGCGATCACTTCGACTACACTTTCACCGGCAGGCAGCAGGCGTGGCGATGGCCGGATCTCCCGAGGAACAACGGCTTCTACGGCTGGGACGACCCTTCGGCGATGGACCTGTCCTCCGCGCTGATGGATCGCGCCAGAGCCCTGCCGCGCCGTCCGGACGGCGTCCCGGACTTGCCGCCGCCGGGCAGCAACCACGCCTGGCATATCGAGAACAAACTCTTCGTCGCCTGGCTCGAAAAGGCCTGCCGCCGCGAGGGCGTCCGCTTCACCGATGCCGAGCTCGCCGGCGTGGAAACGGGCGGGCAGGGCATCGCCGCGATCCGGCTCTCGGACGGCTCCGTGAGGAACGCGGGCTTCTACATCGATAGCAGCGGCTTCACGTCCGAACTGATCGGCAAGGCCCTCGGTGAGCCTTTTGAAGACTTCTCGGCCTCGCTCTTCTGTGATCGTGCCGTGGCGGGAGGATGGGAGCGGGGCGAGGAGCCGGTCCTTCCTTACACGCTCTCCGAAACGATGGAGGCCGGGTGGTGCTGGCGCATCGACCACCCCGGCCGGATCCACCGCGGCTATGTATTTTCCAGCAGCCATGCGAGTGACGAGGAGGCGACGGAAGCCTACCTGAAAGTCGCCCCGAAGGCGGTGAACCCCCGCGTGGTGCGCTTCCGCTCCGGGTGCTACCGCCGGAGCTGGATCGGCAATGTGGCGGGCGTGGGGAATGCCGCGGGCTTCGTGGAGCCGCTTGAAGCAACCGCGCTGATGGTGATCTGCCTCCAGTGCCGGTGGCTCGCCGACGGCCTGATCGACTGCGAGCTGCGGCCGAACCCCAGCCTCGCAAGCCTCTACAACAAGCTCAACGCGGCGATCTGGAGGCAGATCCGCGATTTCCTGGCGATGCACTACAAGTTCAACGACCGCTCGGACACGCCGTTCTGGCGGCGTTGCCGGACGGAGATCCCGTTGAACGATGTCGAGGAACTGGTTGCCTTCTATCGTGAAAACGGACCCTCGGCGATCAATGCCGGCCATCTCCTTTCCGGGGACCCCTTCGGGATCGAAGGCTATCTGGCAATTCTTGCCGGCCTGAAGGTCCCCCACCAACGCCCTTACGCGGCCTCTCCGGAAGAGCAGCGCCGCTGGAGAACCTACTGCGAGCGCCATCGGCAGCTCGCCGGAGGCGGCTTGGGAATGAGGGAGGTCCTCCGGCAACTTTCGGCGAAAGAAACGTGGCGGAAGATCCGCGGCAGGTGACCCGGGTGCGGGAATGAAGAGATTTCCCCGGCGAGGACTCCCCGGGCCCCGCGGTGCGGCAGACCGCCTCAGTTCATGAAAGGTTCACGAATAAAGACATTTCCCAGATACAATTATGATACGTATTTGAGAATACATTCGACGTCCATTCATCCGCCAAATTGCGGATTGATCTTCTTTTGCGGAAAAAAAAGACCGTTTGTGGCTGATCTTTCTTGTCAAAGCCACAGTGGGACATTCATGAATTATTCATACCGGATAGTTTCAGCCGTGCCCAACGGCGGAGCAAAACCGGCTAAAACCCAAAACCCATGAATACCCAACGCAGCACTCTCCTGCACGCGGCCCTCCGTACCCTGGTCCTTTCGACCCTACCGGCGGGAGTACAAGCGCAGAGCATCAGCCTCAACTTCACCGACTCCGCGGCGGGCAGCGCTGTCGCCACCGGGAGTGCAGGAGCTGTTCCAGTGGCAGCGTCCTCCTGGAACAACCTCAACAGTACCGGGGGGGACGGCAACGGGACCAATCTGATGGATAACACCGGCACCGGCACGGGTACCGCGATCAACTGGATCTCCGCCAATACCTGGCGCAGCGGCGTGACCCCGACGACGGGCAACGGCCAGTTGACCAAGGGCTACCTGGACGACGGCGGCGGTGGCTCCCAGATCAATATCACGAGCATTCCCTACCTGTCCTACAACGCGTATGTTTACGTTTCCAGCGACCAGGGAGGAGGCACGCAGGCCAGCGCCAACTACCGGCCCATCTCCATCAATGGCGTGGCCTACAGCCACAACGACACCGCGACCGTGGCGGCGAACGCAAACTGGACCGGCCAGAACTTCACCGACGGAGCGGTGGTCGAAGGTCAGAACTATCTGAAAATCCCCAATCTTGGCGGCCTGACGATGAACGTCCGCGGGGGCAACAGCACCGGCGGCTTCCGTGGCCCGATCGCGGGAATCCAGATCGAGAACACGTATGCGGGTGCCTTCCGCTACTGGGACCTCAATGGAACCGCGGCCGGGGCCGGCGGGGCCACCCCCGCAGGCACTTGGGACGGCGCATCGGCCAATTGGAATCCCGCGGCCGACGGCACGGGAACCACGGCTGCCTGGGCGGGCGCGGGAAACACCGCGGTTTTCGCCGCCGGGGCGGACGCCACCGGAACTTACACCGTGACCATCTCGGGGACGCGGACTGCCGACGCCATCCTCACCGAGCAGGGCAGCCTCACGCTGAGCGGCGGCACCCTCAATCTCGTGGCTCCGGCGGTGATCCGCACCGGCACGGGAGCCGGCCTTTCCCTCAATACCACTCTCTCCGGCACGAACGGGGTAGTACTGGAAGGGGCGGCGGACATCAGCGTTTCCGGCGTGCATAGCGTCTCGGGTGCCGCGATCTTCACCGCCCCGTCCGTCATGCTCAACAGCGGGACCAGCTTCCCCTCCCTGGGAGGACTGGTTGTCGGCGACAACACCACGGTCATCGCCGATGCCTCGTCCCTCGCCATGACCGGCGGCATGACCGCCGGAAACGGTGCCCAGATCAATTCCGCAGGTTCGACCCTTTCTGCCGGCGGAAACATCAACTTGAACGGCGCCGGTTTCTCCGGGTCCGGAGCGACCGTCATCACGGCACCCAATCTGTACCTGAACAACGGGACTGCAGCGGCTTCCATGGCGCTCACGAACTCGGCTGCCATCACCCTCACGGCGGTGGCCCCCGCGCAGAGCAACTTCGAGCTCAACAGCGGATCGCTCACGATGAGCGACTCCTCCGTGATCAATACCGATCGCTGGACGAACCGCGGCAGCGGCCTCACCCACACGGTTTCGATCGGGGGCAACGCGCAGATCAACGTCACCGACGACCTGGTGCTGGGGGACAATTCCAATGCAGCCATCACCGTCACCCAGACCGGCGGGACGGTCACGAATATCGGCACGACGAACAATCCCGCCGGCAACGACCTCTCGAACCGCTGGGGACACTGGGGCGGCGGGACCACGACCTATAATCTCAGCGCGGGCACGCTGAACCTGCCGGGTGCCCCGCTCTACCTGTCATGGGACAGCGCGGCCACTCTGAACATCAGCGGCACCGGAGTGGCGAATATCAGGGGGATGAACTTGGGCTACAACAACAAGATCCAGGCATCCACCATCAATTTGACCGGCGGCCAGCTCAATATCGGGGCGGACGGGATCATCACCGGCGGGACCGCGAACAAGACCATCAATCTCGGTGCCGGGACGCTGGGAGCGCTGGCTTCCTGGTCCTCCGCCGTACCGATGAACATCACCGCCGCCCATCCCATCAATACCGGTGCCTTCGACATCAGCCTGGAAGGCGCACTGACAGGCACGGGCAGCATCACCAAGACCGGCACGGGGATCCTGGAGCTCTCCGGCACGAATACCTACGCCGGCCCTACCGATGTGAACGCGGGTGCGCTGCGGATCGGTGGAACCACCGGCGGGACGGTGAACATCGCCGCGGGAGCTTCCTTGCGGGCGGGCACGACGGCCACGCCCGGCATCGGCACCGTGAGTTCGCTTAATCTGGCCAACGGCTCGTCTTCGACCTTCCGGATCGGCGCGGCTTCGGACGGGCTGGTGGTTTCCACGCCCGGCGGCCTGACCACGGATACCACCCACACCGTCAACATCGCGGGCTCGGCAGGGATGACGACGGGAACCTTCCCGCTCTTCGACTACGATACGACGGTCTCCGGAACGGGTGCCGGGGCCCTGGCACTGGGCAGCATGCCGCACATCGTGGCCACCCTGGACCACAACGTGGCGACCACCTCGGTGGATCTTGTCGTGACCGCCATCGACAGCCTCATCTGGACCGGTGAGAACGGGTCGGATTGGGATCTGAACACGGCGCAAAACTGGGCGCTGGCTTCCAATTCCAACGACGCCCCCTACTTCCAGACGGACCTGGTGGTCTTCAACGACGATGCCGCCACCGGCAACGTCGTCCTGACCGGGACGATTACGCCGGGAGACGTGATGTTCAATAATTCGTCCTTGGCCTACACGCTCAGCGGCACGGGAATCGGAGGAACCACCGATCTGATCAAGGACGGGACGGCCAAGGTCACCCTGCTGAACGCGAACACCTACACGGGCTCCACCGTGGTCAATGCGGGGATCCTCCAGGTAGGTGACGGTGCCACCGGGTCCTTGAACCCCATCAGCCCGGTGGTGGTCGCGAGCGGCGCGGAGTTCATCCTCCACCCCGCTGCCAACGGCAACTTCTCCAATCCGGTGAGCAACGAAGGGATCTTCCGCTTGCAGGGATCGGTGGACACCAACCTGAACGGCGTGTGGGGCAGCCCCAACAGCGGCCAGATCATCGTCGATTCCACCGGGATCTCTTCCTTTACCACCACGAAAGCGGACTGGAGCGGCAACCTGACGGTCAATGCGGGGACACTGCGCACGACCGGCTTCGCGATCAACAGCCTCGGCCAGGGATCGGACCTGCGCACGCTCACCTTCAACGGGGCGGACACGGTGCTTTCGATGGAACAGAACAACATCTTCGGCGGCGGCGGAACCACCTTCGATGCCATTCCCGTGCTGGTATTCAACGGCGGGGCGACGCTTGCCTCGACGAGGTACAACGTGCTGGGCGATGTCGTGCTGAACGGATCGACGATCTCCGGAGCCTCCACCGAAGATTCCAACGACTACCGCGGCTTCGAATTGCGGGGCAAGATCACGGTGACGGGCAGCGCCCCCTCCTTGATCGAGACCTCCACCCCGCGCGAAAACCACCTCGATGCCGCCACGCTCTTCGAAGTCGCCGACGTGACTTCGGACAGCGCCACGGATCTGCTGGTCACCGCTCCTTTCCGCAATGCCAGCCCGGATAACGGGTCGCTCGTCGGCGGCATGGTGAAAACCGGTGCAGGCACCATGGAGCTGACGGCCGCGAACATCTACACCGGCGTGACGGACCTCCAGGAAGGAACCCTGAAGGTCACCGGGTCCCTCACCAGCAGCTCGATCACGGTGGCCGGCGGGGCGACCTTGGCCGGGGGCGGCAGCACGAGCGGCTCCGTGACCGCGAGCGCGGGCTCGATCGTCGCACCCGGAGCCTCCGCGGGCACCCTTTCGGTGGGAACCGATGCAGTGCTCGACGGCACCCTACAGATCGAGATCGACGGATCGGCGGGCGACACGCTCGACGTAGGCGGCAACCTGAACATCACCAATGCTACCCTCGATTTCACCGTCCTGGGGGGTGGAGCCACGCTGCCGGTCTATGTGATCGCCGAGTATGGCACGCTGACCGGAGCCACCTTCCTCGCCGTGAACAATACACCCGCGGGGTACACGCTCGTTTACAACCACGGTGCGAATTCAAACCAGATCGCCCTCGTCGATCCGAGCGCCGATCCCTACCTCACCTGGGCGACCAGCCCGCCGTATAACCTCTCCGGCGGGGACGAACTGCCGGGCGAGGATCCGGATCAGGATGGAATTGCGAACGCGATCGAGTTCGTCATCGGTGGCAATCCCGCCAATGCCAACGACAATGACAAGCTACCGACAGGTGCCGTCGTCGGGGGCAACTTCGAATTCACGTTCCGTCGCACCGACCTCTCGAACTACGCGCCGGTCCCCTTCGTGCAATATGGATCCGACCTCAGCGGTTGGACCGTGGCGGAAGACGGGGTGAACGGCGTGACAATCACGGTCACCGACGACTTCCACGGTCCGGGAATCGACCGCGTGGTGGTCGTCATCCCGCAGGCCCTGGCCTCCGGTCAGAAACTGTTCGCACGTCTCAACGCGACTCCCTGACCGGCCTCCCGGCCTCGGAAACAAAAACGCGCCACCGGCATTTCCGGCGGCGCGTTTTTTTTAAGTTAGGCTACGCGATGACGGGGTTCCACCCGGGGAACAAGCTGTTAACTTCCCCACATCAGCAGGCCGGATACAGGTGGCTTGTGGTGTTGTGTAAGGAACATGTCAGGGTTCCTTGTCTTGGCACGGGTGCCGGAGACCTGGCTCTCCGGCACCCGCTGCTTAGGCGGGCCGGAGGAAGCCATGGACCGAGGCCCTTACCAATCGGCGTTCCGGCCGCGGGTATCGATGTGCGTGAAGCCGCTGTAGCGGCCGACGCCGCCCTTGAAGACGCCGCGGGTCCGCAGGGATCTGGCGGCCTGTGCCACCGTGGAGGGGCGGGCGCCGAACTTCACGTCGATCGCCACGTTGGCCTGGTGCCACGAGCCGCGGCTGGCACCCCGGCAAGTGGCATTGTAGGCAGGCGAGCGGTAGGCGGAGACGATCTCCCCGACCGGCTGGCCAAGCTCTTGCGCCACCCGGTCGATCACCTTCAGGGTGGGAGCCATCTGCCGCCACATCGCGCGAGGCGGCAGGCTGTTCCAAACGGAGCCGTGCCGTTTGGCGTGGGCCTCGATCACTTGCTTCGGCGTCAGGCGCTGGAGGCGGAGGGAAGCGAGGAAGGCGGCGTAATCCTTCAGATTGCCACCTTGCCGGGCCGACCAATCGGCCGGCAAATCGCGGAGATCGGGAGAGGACGACGAATTGACGATAACTTTCGGCGTTTTCCGAGAGAAGAAGGCGGAAGCCTGCGTATTCGTGGCAAGAAGGGCAAAAGCACCAAGCCCGAGCGTGCCAAGGACACCGCGGCGGGATTGGATCGGGTTCCGGGTTTCTCCCGGGACTGTGGGCTGGGACATGTAGTGAGGGTTCGGGCTTGCTGGGAGGAGGGCAGGAGCAGGCTCCGTGCCGCCGTGACGGGATTGAATTCGCCCGGACCGCCCGGACGAATTCGCGGTGCAGGAAAGCAGCGTCCCGGGATGCCGCAAGGATTTTCGACTGAATTCGCTAACGGTTAGGACCTTGCCGCTGGAACCCACGATCTGCCACTCCCCTCTCGACAGCCCCGCGGGCACGAGCCAAACTATGCACCACGCATGCGTCTATCCGACCGCTACATCGGGCGCCAGGTCTTGCTCGGCACCCTCTTTGCCATCGTGCTCCTGAGCACCATCCTGGTGATGGGCAGCTTGTTCCAAAACCTCCGCATGCTGATCGTCGAATTCGGCGCTCCCGCTTCGATCATCGTGGAATTCATCCTCGCGACGATTCCCTTCTCCCTGATCTACACGGTGCCCTGGGCTTTCCTGACTTCCGTGCTGCTCGTTTTCGGCCGGATGTCGTCGGATAACGAGCTGACGGGATTCCGGGTGGCGGGGATCAGCCTGAAACGGCTCTCCCTGCCGGTATTCGCGATCGGGCTCGCTCTTTCGGCGCTCTGCCTCTGGTTGAATCTCGATGTCGCCCCGAAGGCGAAGATGAACGTGAAGATGATCTCGCTGCGGGCCTTCTTTTCCGATCCCCAGAGGATCTTGAAGGCGGCCGCCGAGCAGGACGGGCTGGAACGGCTCCAGAAGAGCGCCGGCAACGTGCGCGCCTATATTGAAAAATCCGACGGGTCGCTGATGGAAGGCGTACACCTTTTCCAGATCCCGGAAGCGGGAAGCAAGAACGCGGGCAGGAATACCTATGTCCACGCGATGAAGGCGGAAGCGGTGATCGACAACGTGAAGAAGGAATTCCGTCTTCATCTCTACGATGCGCTTTTTGAAACCACGGACGAGACCGGTGCCCCGCGGATCGCGACGGCGGGCGAGTCCGTGCCGGTGGTGCTGCCCTTCACGCCGGCACCTCAGAAGCAGGATCCGAAGACGATGAGCAACACCCAGATCGAGGACTCGATCCGGGACTTCGATGAGAATTTCCCCCAGTTCCGCAGCAAGCCGGAACTCCGGGCGAACTACATCGCGAACAGCCAGGCGGAGATCCAGCGGCGCTACGCTTCCTCCTTCGCCTGTCTGGCCTTCGCTTTCATCGGTGTGCCGCTGGGGGTCAAAGCCCGGCGGAAGGACACTTCGACGGGGCTCATCATCAGCCTGCTGATCGGAGGCGCTTATTTCATCTGCGGGATGCTCGGCGGCAAGAGTCCGAGCGGCGTCATGATTTCCAATTGGGCTCCCAACGTGGTCTGCGTGATCCTCGGGCTTTACCTGCTGCGCCGCGCCCGCTTCCGCTGACATCCCGGGGTTTCCATGGTGTCCCATTTCCATCCGCGCCGCATCCTCCGCCGCATCACGGAGTTTTTCCGCGGCGGAAAGCTGGATCCCTTTCCGATCCTGCACACGCTGAGGAAGTACAACCGGGAAAAATTCCGGGCGGATGGAAAGGCGGCATTGAATGTCTCGCTGCTCGATATTCCGCAAGGGATGGCCTACGCGGCCATCGCGGAGCTCCCTATCGTCTTCGGTATCGCCTGCTCGGCCACGGCATCGCTGGTAGCGCCGATTTTCGCGGGTTCCCGCCACACCATCCTCGGCCCGACAAATGCGACCGCCTTCATGCTCTTCGGCTTCTTCGCGATGGAGCCGATGCTGGCCACCCGGGAGACCCAGCTCGTCCCCCTGCTGGTCCTGATGGTGGGGATTTTCTGCCTGCTGGGCTCGGTGCTCCGGCTCGCGGATTTGCTCCAGTACATCTCCCGTTCCGTGCTCGTGGGCTATGTATCGGGGGCGGCGGTGCTCATCATGACGAACCAGATGAAGCATCTGCTGGGAATCGCCGACCACGTGGACGAGTTGCGCCCGCGCACCTTCGTCGGCTTGGTGGAGGCGCTGATCCGGGAGCTTCCCCACGCCATCTGGCCACCGATGCTGATCGGCACCGTTACTTTCGTGACCTTCCTGCTTCTGAAGCGATGGAAGCCGCGATGGCCGAATCTCGCGATCACGCTGGTGGGGGTGTCGGCCCTTTTCGGAATCCTGAGCCAGCAGCCAGGCAGCCCCTTTCAGCAAGTGGCGCGCTTCCGCACCTTTGCACCGGAAGACCTGCTGCCTTCGCTTCCGTCCCTGACCTACTCCGGCGTATTCGAGGACATCTCCGCCCTGCTCGGCGTGGCGCTGGCAATCGCTTTCCTGGCCTGCTTGGAGAATACCCTCATGGCGAAAACCATCGCCTCCCGCTCCGGCGATCGGGCCGATGTAAACCAGGACATGTTCGCCGTGGGTGCGGCGAACCTCGCGTCCGCGATCGCGGGCGGCATGCCCGCCTCCGGCTCGCTGCTGAGATCGACGCTGAATTTCAGCTCGGGCGCGCGCACGCGGATCTCTTCCGTCTATTCCGGCCTGCTGGTGCTGACCGCCGCGCTGATCATCGCGTGGTTGCCGCGCTACGGCATCTCGCTCATCGATTACGTGCCGAAGGCGGCCTTGGCCGCGCTGATCATCGGCATCGCCCTGGCCCTCATCAACCGCCACAATATCCGGATCTGCGCGCGCTCCACACCCGATGACGCCGCGGTTCTGGTGACCACCTTCATTTCGACGCTGATCGCTCCGCTCCATGTCGCGATCTTCATCGGCGTGGCGCTGTCCATCAGCCTCTTCCTGCGGAAGGCAAGCCGCCCGCACCTCGTGGAATATGAGTTCAACGATGCGGGCGAGCTCCGGCAAATGGGGGAAAAGCGCCAGCGCCCGAATCCGGCGATCTCGATCGTCCATGTGGAAGGCGATCTTTTCTTCGGTGCCGCGGAGCTCTTCCGGACACAGATCCAGCGCACGGCGGCGGATCCCTCGCTGAAGATCCTCATCCTCCGGCTGAAAAACGCCCGCCATCTGGATGCGACGTCGGTGCTGGCCTTGGAGGACCTGATCAAATTCATGAGGGCGAACCACCGCCACGTGCTCATTTCCGGAGCGACCCGCGACGTGTACCGGGTGCTCAAGAATTCCGGCGTCCTCACGACGATTCAACAAGGGACCGACCGCAAGGCGGGCGAGAGCAACATCTTCCTCAACCGGCCGAGCAATCCGAACCTCTCCACCCGCGACGCCTTGAAGCGGGCCCAAAAACTGATGGGCGGCGAGAAAGCGGATATCCGGATTTTCTACGATCCGGCGAAGAAGTGATTCAGGGAGCCTGTGTTTTTTGCCGCAAGAACCCGCCGGGGAGAAACCGTATTCGCTACGGTTTGGTGAAATCCTCTTACACCCTTACGGCAGTTTGCCTCCTCCCGGCGTTCCTGGCCCGGCCGCTCCCGGCTGCGGACAAGATCACCTTCGACGACCACGTACTGCCCGTTTTCCAGCAGAGCTGCCTGAATTGCCACAATCCGGACAAGGCGAAGGGTGGCCTGGATCTCTCCACCTTCTCCGGAGCGATGAAGGGCGGCTCCGGCGGCAAGATCGCCGAACCGGGCGACACGGGCTCGAAGATCATCGCGGTGGTGACCCACGCCGCCGAGCCGAAGATGCCGCCGGAGGGGGAGAAGCTGGGGGGCGCGCAGATCGATCTTTTGAAAGCGTGGATCGAAGGCGGGCTGCTGGAGAACAAGAGCTCCTCCGCGCGGAAGCCCTCCAAGCCGAAGTTCGACACATCCATTGCTTCCTCCGCCGACGCGAAGCCCGAGGGCCCGCCTCCGATGCCGCAGGATCTGCTGCTGGATCCGCCGGTGCTGGCTCCGCGCGCCTCCTCGGTAAATGCGATGGTTTCGTCCCCGTGGGCCCCGCTGCTGGCGGTGACGGGACAGCGGCAAGTGCTGCTTTTCAACACCGACACGCTGGAACTGGCGGGCCTGCTTCCTTTTCCGGAGGGCGATCCGGTGTCGCTCGCCTTCACCCCGAATGCGCGCTATCTCATCGTGGGCGGCGGGATTCCGGGGAAGTCGGGGGTAACGGTTACCTTCGACGTGGTGAGCGGCGAGCGGATGCTGGTGGCGGCAAAGGAGTTCGACAGCGTCCTGGCTGCCGATCTGAAACCGGACCTTTCGGTAGTCGCGACGGGCTCCCCTTCCCGCCTGATCAAACTTTGGAAGGCGGAGGACGGGTCGCAGATGCTCTCGATCAAGAAGCACACCGATTGGGTGACGGCGGTGGATTTCTCGCCCGACGGCATCCTTCTGGCCACCGGCGACCGCAACGGCGGCGTGTGGGTCTGGGAAGCGGACAGCGGGAATGAGTTCCACACCCTCCGCGCGCATCAGGCCGGAATCACGGCCACCGCTTTCCGGGGAGATTCCAACCTGCTTGCGACCGCCTCCGAGGACGGGAGCGTGCGGTTCTGGGAAATGAACGGCGGCACCGAGGTGAAGAAGATCGACGCGCACCCGGGCGGCGTCCTCGCCATTGCCTGGGCGCGGGACGGTTCCTTCATCACTTCGGGGCGAGACAAGGTCGTGAAGCTCTGGAAGCCGGACTTCAACCTGCTGCGCGAGCACAAGGACCAGCCGGACCTGCCGGTAGCGGTGGCCTTCGATTCGGAAGGCAAACGGGCCTTTGCCGCGGACTACCGGGGACAGATCACCGTTTGGGACGTCGCCTCCGGAAATCCGGCGGGAAGTTTCGATGCGAATCCTCCTTCCCTCGCCCAGCGCCTGGTTTCGCTGCGGGAGCAGATCCGCACGCAGCCGGAAACCATCGCGAAGGCGGAGACTGCATGCAACCATGCGACCCGGAAGCTCGAGGAAGCCCGCAAACACTTGAGCGAAGCCGAGTCGGCAATCGTACAAGCGAAGGAGGAGCATGCCGCCTCGGTCAAGCTGAAGCAAGAGACGGAGCAGAAGCTCGCCGGGACAAACCAACAGCTTCCCGCAAAGAAAGAGCAGGCCGTACAGGCGCGGGGCCGCATGGAAGGCGTCAATGCGGAGTGGGAAACGAAGCGCGCGGGGATCGCTGTCCTCGACCAGCGGATTGTCACGGCAACTCAGGAGCACGAGGCGGCTGCGGGGGAACTCAAGCGTATGGAGGACGAACTCGCCAAGGCCCGGGCGGAGAACCGGCAGGAGGCCATCGCGGGCCTGGAGGGCGCGGTCGAGGGCCAGCGCCCGAAGGTGGAGGCGGCAGCGGGAGCCTTGGAAGCGGCACGCTCGGAAAAGGGGCGCGAGGAAGCCGGCCTCGCCGAAATCGAATCCCGGACGAAGGCGGCCACCGACGAGACGGCCAAGCTGAATGCAGAGCTGGCCTCGCTTTCCAAGGAAGCGGATGAGCTGCTCGGGGTCCTCAGCCGCGCGGCCCAAACGATCACGGGTGCGGAGGCGAAAATCAAAGAACGGGAAGCCGCGGTTCCCCAGCTTCGTGGAGCTATTCCCCCCGCCGAAAAAGCGGCGGGCGAAACGGCGGCACAACTGGAACAGCACAAGCAGCACCTCCCGTGGCTTCAAGAGCGCGAGCGCTATTGGGTGGCGGCGCAACTCAATGCGGAAGCGCTGCAAGCGAAGGCGGAGGCGGACCTGAAGGGCAGCGAGGTCGAGGGCCTGGTAATGGATTCCGAAGCCCTGGCAAAAGCCGTGGCGGAGCAAGCGGCGGCACTCGCGGAGGCCGGCAAGCAGGCGGCGGATCTCGAAGCGGCGCATGAGGCGATGACGAAGGCACAGCCTCCCGCGGAGGCGAAGGCGCTGGAGGAATCGGCGAACGCTCTCGCGGCGGCCCGGACCAAGGCCGCGGAACTTGAAAAGAAGCTGAGCGCCGCCAGGGCGGAGCTGGCCGCCGCCAAGGCAAAGGTGGATGAATCCCTTCCCCTTGCCCGGGCGCTACGCGCGAAAGCGGAAGATCTGAGAGCGCGCTACATGGCCCTGCGCCCGGCGAAGTAACGCGGCGTTCCATGTCAAAGGCGCGGGGGCGATTGCTCTTCCGGGGCGGACGCCTGCCGCACAACGTGGAACCTTGTGCTACTTCAATTCCCGGGGAAGGGATCGGCCTCCAGGCGGGTGCGGATTTCCTCGATGGGGATCGCCGGTTTTTCCGGAGGCTCGGCACGGCGTAAAACCGCCAGCCCGATCGCGGTGACGGCGGTGAAAAGGATCAGGGCCGCGAGCACCATGCGGGACCCGCGCGGAACCTTGGTCATCATCCGCCTCACGCGGGCCTCCAGCCCGCCCTCGTGAGCCATCGCCAGCGTGGTCGCGGGTGCGCGGGTCGCCGCGGCGAGATCACAGAGGACATTGGCGTAGCGGTCGGCTCGGAAGCCATCGGCCACCACGGCCTCGTCGCAGGCGAATTCGCACTGGTCCGCCAGCCGGCCCGCCATCCACCAGACCAGGGGATTGAACCAGTGCAGGGTGCAGGCGACCGCCCCGACGGCGCGCCAGAGCGGATCCCGCCGCAGATGATGCTTCATCTCGTGAGCCAGCACCGCCTCGCGGACCTCGGGGGACCAGTACCCCCAGTCCGAAGGCACGAAGATCACCGGGCTCCAGATGCCGGCGGCGACGGGTCCGGGGTACGACTTCAAGAGGCGGACATCGACGATCAGATTTCCGGCCTCCCGCACGCCGACGCGTTCCGATTCCCGCCGCCAGCGCCAAAGCTGGGCCAGGGCCGCCACCAGGCGGACCGACGCCACAAGCACACCGGCAGCCCACAGCCAGGGAAGCCAGCGCATCGCACCCGACACCTCCCCCGTGTCCCGCGCGGGCGGTGGCAGGACCTCCCACTTCGGCAGGAAGAAGAGCAGCGGGAAGACCGCCAGCAGGCCGAGGGCGAGCAGGGTGAGCCGGGGATCCCGCGCCACGTCCCGCCGCCCTGCGAGCCACACGGCGGCAGCGGCGGTCAACGAGAAGACGACGGCGGTGGCGATCATGACGCTCAGTCTTGTTTCCCGATCAAGCTGCGGATTTTCTCGATCTCGTCCTCGCTCAATTGCTGATCCTTCGGATCCAGCAAGGCTGCGACAAGCTTCTCCGGCTTGCCCTCGAAGAAGGTGGAGAGCAGTTGCTTCAGCGCGGAGCGCTTCGCCTTCTTCTCCGGAACCGCGGGGCGATACACATAGCGGCGCGAGTCCTTGCGGAAAGCCACCAGACCTTTCTCCATCATCGTGGCCAGCAGCGCGCGCACGGCGGAGTAGGTCGGAGGATCCGGCATCTCATCCAGCACCTCCTGGGCCGTGGCCTCTCCCCTCCGGTAAAGGATGTCCATCACCTGGCGCTCGCGCCGGGCCAAGGTTTCAGCATTGCTCATGGAGGAGAAATAGACTGTGCTGGAAAAGCTGCAATTTAAATGTTGGAAATTCAGCATTTAAAATTGACGCGGCGATCCTGAAATGCTGTTTTTCCAGCACCATGAAATCAACGATGCTATCGACGGCGCTCCTGAAACGCTGCGGAACCTTCCTTTTCGGCGCGGGGCTCGCGTGCTTGTGGCTGGGCGGGTGCACAATGGGCCCCGGCTATGACCCCTCCACCAGCGCCGGCAGCGCCGACCACGCGAAGGGGCGGGCCCGCAAAGCTGCCGAAGAGCGCCCGGGCCTCGCGACGGGCTTCGGGGAATCCACGCGCTCCCCTTGGAATCGCCAGTCCTTCGTCCGCGCTTCCTCGAAGCCCGCGGGAACCGGAGCGGTTTATTACAACAACCGCGAGGGCATCGATGCCATGGCCGGATCGAAGGACAAGGTGGCGGGTTTCCAGACGGCAGCGGGCGGCGTGATCGAGTGGGGAATAAAGGGAAATCTCGGCTTCCTCCCCACCTATAATACTTACTATGAGAGCCGTCGCTTCGTCGTCGGGAAGCAGGGCTCGGACTACTCGATCCTGCTGAAAAATCGCTGCAAGAGCCGCTTGGAAGTGGTGCTCAGCGTGGACGGACTGGACGTGATCGATGGCAAGACGGCCTCCTTCGCCAAGCGCGGCTACGTCATCGCGCCGGACGAGACCTTGGAGGTGAAAGGCTGGCGCACGGGGCCGGAGACGGTGGCGCGCTTCCAATTCTCCAGCGTGGCCGGCTCGTACGCCAATCTTTCCACCGGCGAACATCGCAACGTGGGGGTGATCGGCCTGGCAGTCTTCACGGAAAAGGGCGTCGATCCTTGGACCTGGATGCCGCGGGAGGTGAATGACCGCCTGAAGGCCGCTCCTTTTGCGAAGGCACCATGAACCCGCGCAGCCGCTTCCTCCTTCTCCCGCTGCTCGGGGTCCTCATGGCCTCCCTGAGCTCCTGCGGGGCCTATTTCGGGCGCGCGCTGGGTCCAATCGCCCTGGAGCCCGAACCGCGATGCAGCCGTCCTTTCACCGGGGTCCGGACCGACGTCATGGAATTCATCAGCACCGACCGCGAAGAGATCCCGCTGACGGTGATGGGGATCCTGGATGTGCCTTTCAGCCTGATCGTGGATCTGGTGATGCTTCCCAGCGAGGGATATTGTGCTTGGAAGAAAAAGTCCGGCTGAGGGGATTCCCGGCCCGGGCGTTCTCCGGGATGCCCGGGCCACTTTCCCGCTTGGCAGCGCGGGCTTCCCGCCTACACTCCTGCCACACGACAGGAGAGTTCCCCGATCGCGGAACTGAGAACGGCCGGCGCACGCGGCGAAAATCCTCCGAACCTGAAGCGGGTCGCACCGCCGTAGGAAGCTCGTCCACCACCGATCCCTTTCCTTCCGGCCGCGCTGTCCCAGCGCGGCCTTTTTCTTTTCACACCATCATCCACCCTCACCTTCTTCCCATGATCTCGCCCGAAGAAACGACCGGCTCCGCCCACGACGAATCCCGCGCTCCCCTGCCCGCCTCCACCCGCGTGTATGTGGAAGGCCAGCTCCACCCCTCCGTCCGGGTGCCGATGCGCGAGATCGCCCTTTCCGACACGAAGGCCTTCAACGGCCGGATCGAGAAAAACGAAGCGGTGCGGGTTTACGACTGCTCCGGCCCCTGGGGCGATCCGGCATTCACCGGCACCTCGGACGAAGGCCTGCCCCCGCTGCGCCGCGAGTGGATCCTTTCCCGCGGCGATGTGGAGGAATACGAGGGCCGCAAGGTGCAGCCGCAGGACAACGGCTACCTGACGGAGAAGCACGTGGAATTCGCCTCCAAGTCGGAGCGCGCGAACAAGTTCGTCGAATTCCCCGGCCTGACCGCCGACCGCCGCATGCCGCTGCGGGCCACGGGCAAGCCGGTCACGCAAAAGTGGTATGCCGACAATGGCATCATCACCCCGGAGATGGAATTCGTGGCCATCCGCGAGAACATGCGCCGCGCGAAGATCGCGGACATGAAGGAGGACATCGTCCGCAATCACCTGGACAAGCAGCACGCCGGCTCCACGCAGCAGGCTGCCAGCCCCTACACGCCGTCCATCTTCTCCCGCTTCCCGCAGCGCATCCCGGCGGAGATCACGCCGGAATTCGTGCGCAGCGAGGTGGCCGCGGGCCGCGCGATCATCCCGCTCAATGTGAACCACCCGGAGTGCGAGCCGATGATCATCGGCCGGAATTTCCTGGTGAAGATCAACGCGAACATCGGCAACTCCGCCGTCGCCTCCTCCATCGAAGAAGAAGTGGAAAAGATGCGCTGGGCCACGAAGTGGGGCGCGGATACGGTGATGGACCTTTCCACCGGTAAGAACATCCATGCCACGCGCGAGTGGATCCTGCGCAACTCCCCCGTGCCGATCGGCACGGTGCCGATCTATCAGGCGCTGGAAAAGGTGAACGGCAAGGCCGAAGACCTGACCTGGGAGCTCTACCGCGATACGCTGATCGAGCAGGCGGAGCAAGGCGTGGACTACTTCACCATCCACGCGGGCGTGCTGCTGCGCTTTGTGCCGATGACCGCCAGCCGCATGACGGGTATCGTCTCGCGCGGCGGCTCCATCATGGCGAAGTGGTGCCTGGCGCACCACAAGGAGAACTTCCTCTACACGCATTGGGACGAGATCTGCGACATCTGCGCCGCCTACGACGTGAGCTTCTCGATCGGCGACGGTCTGCGCCCGGGATCGATCGCGGATGCGAATGACAAGGCACAGTTCGGCGAGCTGGAAGTGCAGGGCGAGCTGACCAAGCGCGCCTGGGCGAAGGGTTGCCAGGTGATGAACGAAGGCCCCGGCCACGTGCCCATGCACATGATCGAAGAGAACATGGCCAAGCAGCTCGAATGGTGCCACGAGGCCCCCTTCTACACCCTCGGGCCCCTCACCACGGACATCGCGCCCGGCTACGACCACATCACCAGCGGCATCGGTGCCGCCATGATCGGCTGGTACGGCTGCGCCATGCTTTGCTACGTCACGCCGAAGGAACACCTCGGCCTGCCGAACAAGAAGGACGTCAAGGACGGCGTGATCACTTACAAGCTCGCCGCCCACGCCGCCGACATCGCCAAGGGCCACCCCGGCGCGCAGTACCGCGACAATGCCCTCAGCAAGGCCCGCTTCGAGTTCCGTTGGGAGGATCAGTTCAACCTCGGTCTGGATCCCGTGACGGCGCGTGAGTTCCACGATGAAACGCTCCCGCAGGACGGTGCGAAGACCGCCCACTTCTGCTCCATGTGCGGCCCGCATTTCTGCTCGATGAAGATCAGCGAGGATGTAAGGCAGTACGCAGCGGAACAGGGTATTGCGGAGGAAGAGGCGATTGCCAAGGGGATGGAGGAGAAGTCGAAAGAGTTCGTGGAGAAGGGGGCGGAGGTTTATCAGAAAGCGTGATGCTTCAGCTAGCAACCGCCGGATGAAGCCCCCCCTGCTCTACCTCTTCGCCGGATGCAACGGTGCGGGGAAGACCACGTTCGCGCGGGCCTTTCTCACCACCCGGTTCCCCATATCACCGCGCTTTTTAAACGCCGACGAAATTGCCAGGGGACTCTCTCCCCTGGCACCTGAAACAGTCGCTCTCAAGGCGGGTAGGCTGTTGCTTGAAGAGATTAGCGGTTGCATCGGAAGCGGGGTATCATTCGCCTTGGAATCCACGCTTAGCGGACACGCCCAAGCGGCGATACTCCGGAGAGCCAAGAAAGCCGGGTACGAAATCGAGCTCCACTACCTCTGGCTTCCTTCGCCCGGCCTGGCAGTGAGACGTGTCGCCCAGCGGGTCAAGAAGGGCGGGCACCACGTCCCGGCCGACGACGTTCACCGGCGCTACCGGCGGAGTGTCGCGAACTTCGTCAGCACGTACGCCCCGCTGTCCGATGCTTGGTTTCTCTGGAGCAACGTTTCCAAGCCTCCGAAGTTGCTTCTCGATTCGGATGGAGCTACGCTCCGGCAGTTGAGCGCCTTGCTGCTGCCATGAAACAGGTTGCCAAAGATTCAAAGCCGGTAACGACCTCCGGGGAACTGACCTCCAAGGAGCGCGGCTTGCTTGCCGCCAAGAAAATGGCCCGCGAACTCCGCGCCGAGCATCGCCGCTGGAAAATGCCGCTGCTCACTTGGAAGGACGGCAAGGTGGTCGAGGTACAGCCTTGAAAAATCAAACGCGTTTTTTCGCCTTGTCCTGACGCGGGTGTATCCGTGTCCTTTCCCGGTGAACCTGATTGCGTCTGCACGGACCGGATCTTCTTCCCTCAAACCTGGGGCGCTTCTTGCCGCCGTATCGATTTTCAACGGCCCCTTGGCCGCGGAGGAGCCCGCCAAGGCCCTGCCGGGCGGTCCCCTCGCCGAAACCGCAAGCCGCGGCGTGACGGCTCGCGATCCCTCCACGATTGTGAAGGAAGGCGATACCTACTGGTGCTTTTACACCGGCCGCGGCACGCCTTCGCTACAATCGAAGGACCTCGTCACGTGGAAACCCGGGCCGCGGGTGTTCGAGAAGGCTCCTGAGTGGATCTCCAAGGAGGTGCCGAAGAACGATGGCGTGTATTGGGCGCCGGATCTCCTGAAGGTGGGCGATCAATATCTCCTCTACTACTCCGTCTCCAGCTTCGGCGCGATGCATTCGGCAATCGGGCTGGCGACGAACCCGACGCTCGATCCCGAGGATCCGGCCTTCCGCTGGACCGATCACGGACCGGTGGTGCAATCGCGCGAGGGCAGCGATTTCAACACCATCGATCCCTCCGTTTTCCAAGATGAGGACGGAAAGCTGTGGATGTCCTTCGGCTCGCAATGGAGCGGCCTGAAGCTGGTGGAGCTGGACCCGAAGACCGGCAAGCGCTCGAAGCCGGATGAGCCGATGACGCCCATCGCGGCGGGGCAATCGATCGAGGCCCCCTGGATCTACAAGCGCAAGGGCTTCTACTACCTCTTCCTGAACCGCGGCAATTGCTGCGCCGGGGACAAGAGCACCTACCACATCAAGGTCGGCCGCAGCGAGGATATCAAGGGTCCCTACGTGGCCAAGGACGGCTCATTTATGATCGATGGCGGCGGTACGATGGTGCTCGACATGAAGATCGGCCCCTTGACCGGGCCCGGCCACGCCGGGATCGTGGAAAAGGACGGGAAGAGCTGGTTCAGTTGCCACTTCGAGGCGGACGATCGCATGGGCGGCAAGGCCACACTGGGCGTGATGCCGATCACCTGGAGCGAGGACGGCTGGCCGGAGGTCGCGCCGCCTGAAGGCGGGAAGTGAAGGGTGGCGTCACGCGGTGGCAGGCCCTCCTCTCCCCTTTCACCCCTCATCCGGGATCTCCGGTCCGGTCAATTGGTCGAGCAGTTGCAGCGATTCCTGCCAGCCCATGTAGCAGGCCTCGGCCGGGATCATCGGCGGGATGCCCTCCTGCGTGATATGGATCTCCGTCCCGCAGAAAACCTCCCGCAGCTCGACGGTGGTGATCATGGTGCCGGGCAAGTTCGGATCCTCGAACTGGTCGTCGTAGCGGAGGCGCTTGTTCGGCTCCATTTCGAGGAATTTGCCGCCGAAAGCATGGCTCTTGCCGGTGCTGAAATTCGTGAAGGACATCCGGTAGGTGCCGCCGACCCTGGCATCCATGTGATGGACCTTGCCGGTGAAGCCGTGCGGCGGCAGCCACTTCGCCATCGCATCGGGATCGATGAAGGCGCGGTAGAGCCGATCCGGCTTGGCGCGTAGCACACGATGGAGGCGGACGGTATTGGAAGTGGTGGACTCGGTGGACATGTGCGTTTAATTCGGTGTTTCATTATCCCGACGAACGGGGCCGGGGCAACGGGACATCTCGCCGGAAATTTTCTCGCCGGAGGGAATCGGGCGTCACCGGCCACATCTCCCGCCGGGACCTATCTTAAAACTACTTGGTGCGCGATAGCACCACGGGGATCGGCTCCATCGCCTTCCCGCCTGCCAGGACGCGGTGCGGGAAAGGCATCTCGATCCCCTCCCGGTCGAAGGCTTCCTTGATCCTGAGCGGCAGTTCGTTCTTCACTTTCAGCACGTCCTCCTTGATCGCCCACGCACCGATCATGAAGTTGAGGGAAGACTCCCCGAAACCGTTGAAAATGATGACCGTCTCCGGTTCGTCCAATACGGACGGATGGGTTTCCGCCGCCTCCCGCAGCACGCGCATCACCCGATCGATCGCCTCGCCGTAGGCCACGCCTACCGTGAGGTCCACGCGGCGGATGGGATAGCGGGTCACCGTCACCACGTTCGTCTTCACCAGCGTTTCGTTGGGGATGCGCACGGAGCGGTTGTCGAAAGTCCGCAGGGTGAGCGCCATCAGGCCGATCTCCTCCACGGTCCCGCTGAAGGTGCCCACCTCGATCACGTCGCCTTTTTCAAAGGGCCGCTCGCCCACGATGAAGAGCCCCGAGATGAGATTCGACAGGGAGGTCTGCGAGGCGAAGCCGATCGCCACGCCCGCGATGCCCGCCGCGCCGAGCACGGCCGCGAGATTGAAGCCGAACTCCTGTAGCACGGCCACCAGCACCATCAGATAGCCCGCATAGCGGACGATCTTTGCCAGCAGGTCCCCGCCTTGCGCCCCCAGCCGATGACGCAGGATGCGGGCTACGACGCGCGAGGCGATCAGGACCGCCGGGAGACCGACAGCCAAGACGATCCCGGCCTTCAGAGACTTTTGAAGGTTCGGGCTGGACCAGAATAGCGAGACCAGGTCGGCAAGCATCAGTCGTCGGGATAGGTGACACCCAGGAAGGTGGAAAAGGCCTGCTTCAGCATGCTGCGGCGCACGCGTCCGAGACGGGGCGGAGTCAGCTCCACGCCATCGGCTGCATCCCCGAAGGGCTTTTTGCCGAAGACGATGCCGCTTAGCGAATCATCCTTCTCCCCGGTACGGATGCGGGCGTGGTTCGACCACAACCGGCCGAGGTGCTCGAAGACCGCGAGGTGCCCCGTCTCGTAGAACAAGCGCTCGAAGGGCAGCATGTTCGAGCCGGTGTTCGCGATCTCGATGGTGGAAATGATCGAAAGCTCCTGCCAATCGTCCGCGATGAACTGCCGCCGCGCGCGTGTTTTCACCGAATAGCAAAGCGTGCCGGAAATAGGGGTACCGTGCCAGGTATTGGAGGGCGGGTCGCTGGGCCAGGCGCTCAGGCGCTCGTACTGGCCCTCGCTGTGGGCGTTCAGCTCGATAAAGGCGGGGATCCCGACGAAGAAATTCGCCTTCGCCCGCGGGGAAAGGTGCAAGGGCGAGCGCGGCCGCACGATAACCGGGCGGTCGGGAAAAATCGGCCGGAAACGCAGCTTCACGTCCCTCTCCCCGCGGTCCCAGCGCTCCCATGGCAGGTCGTCCGGCGGCCTTTCCACATGGTCCAGCACCCGTCTTTGTTCGCCGTAGAGCGCGGCCACCCGCCACTCTTCCAGAATGCTCAGGACGACCAGCGTCAGATCCCCGAAATCCGCGCGGAGCCATTCGCCGTCCTGCAGGGTCCGTTCATGCCAGCGTTTCGTGGCGGCCATGCGGAGAGGAGAAAGCGGAGCCCGCGCCTAGGCAATGCTGAATCGCGAAAGGAGCCGGATGTGCAGTGACGGTATTCACCTGACAGTTGGAAGCCGCCGGAGCAGACGGCGGCC
>CAMPGU010000028.1 GCA_946885645.1 uncultured Haloferula sp. | reverse complement strand
CCGAGATGAAGCCGCAGTTAAAAATGCTCGTGTGGGGAAGCAGGAGGCAGATGTCTTCTTCTTCCACGATGCTGGAACCTAGCCAGCGCAGCTTCGTCAAGGCGGCCTCCAGCTCGGCTTGATCTTGAATCACGCGACCTTGGTGCCCCCAGAGGAGGGCAGGAAGATTGCCATTCGCAGTCGTAAGCACAAATGTCCCTGATGCCTCGCAAGTGAACGTGAAACTGGCAAACTCAAGGCCATCCTTGCCGAAAGAAAGGGTGTAGGTTGCAGCGTTGTCGGGGGGCGCGCTGGAGGTGATTCCCAGGAAAAGAGGATGATCCTTGGCCGCATCGAGAAGATCTTTGGTAATCTTGGCGGGCGCGGTTTTGAACTCAATGGTGGTGATCATTTCACTAGATGAGATAGGAAGGTCGAACGGCCGGTCAAAACGGGTGGCCCTTGGAGTGACGGATGAAGTGCTTCCGGCGCGGGTCCATCGAGTTGACCATGAGAATGCCGGAGAAAGTTTCCGCGAGGTCTCCAGAGGGTTCGGTGGGCCAGGCACAGCGCGCGACCATCAACTGGTGTCCAGCTTCGAGCCCCTTGATGGCAACCTCGCTCATCAGCTTCTCGCGCCAGGTCTCGAGAATGCCGAGCAGCGACAAAGGGAAGAGACGTGCGAGTTCATGGAAGACCTGCCGGCGGATTTTCCCGTAGGCCCGCTTGTCCTTGATGCGTTCCTGCTCGGCAAGTGCGGTAAGGAGAGCCACGTGATCACCGGCCAGCTCCAAGATCGACCGTGCGGCCGGGCAAACGTAATGGTCGGCCTTTTCTTTCGGTTCCGCCAACGCGCCGATCAGAGAGCCCTTGATCACCTGCTCGAAAGCAAACTCCAACTCGTCAAACGGAATGGACGCGACCGCCCAAGACCGGCCGGTGTGAATCCGAAGTGCTTCCGAAATGCGACGCGGAGTTTTAAAGCGGACCTCAATCCTGGTGCATCCTTGGCCTGCAGGCACGCAGACTCCTTCGCCCGCTTCGGCCAGCTTGTCATAGAAATCGATGTCCATGGCGGAGCTGCGATGGAGGATGCTCTCGCCAGGATGGACCTGGGGGGTCTTCACGAAATTGCGGCACGACGTGAAGTTGGCCGCATTGAGTATCTCGCCTGTCGGATCCTGAACCTGGATCGGAACCTCAACGGCCTTGATGAACGTGCCGCTGTCACAGTCGCGACCCGGAAGAACCATGCGCAGGTCATCGGGGTGAATGAAGGGTTCGATGACGTGGCGCGCGCGGGTCAGCGCGAGCACCATCTCATCCTGGTTCTTCACGAGGCGTCCATTGTGCCCGTAGAGAAGGGCGGGCAGATTGGCCTCGAGGCCGACAAGGAACATGTCGCCATCAGGGCTTTGGAGATACTTCATCGTCACGAAGCGGTGGCCTTGGTGGCCGAACTGGACCGAGACCAGCTTCGAGAGGTTCAAGCGCAAGTGGGTGGAGGTCCGCTTTTGGTAGAGCGGATGGGAGGTGACGATAGCCAAGGGCGCGGGCAGGACGCGAGCCTTGGAGGTGGTGAACTTAATTACGTCAGGCATAGTAACTGGATTGGTGGGTGATGCTTGGTGTGGGTTTGGTTAAATCTCGTGCTTGGTAAGAGAAGTCGCCAAAGCTAGGGACCGGTGACCGGCGACGACTGAGAGCTGGGTTCCCACGACCGAGATCAAATAGAACCGGAGACTGAGGCTTGCCGAATGCCGACGCAGGACCGGTCCGCTATTTGTCCGCATGCGCCTCGGTGGACGGTTTGTGGGCTCCCAACGCTTCCAGAACCGCGGAAGCGTCGAAACGATGAAGCCGGCCCACCGAAAATGCGATGGGAATGATACCTGCGCGCATGAGGCGCAGGACCTGGGGCGGAGAGCAGCGGAGGATCTCCGCCATCTCTTTTGGGGTGACGAGCTTGGCGTCAGCGGCAGACGTGAACTGTTTCACGTCGCCTAAGATTCGCATTTTCCAGCCTTTGGGTATCGCCCGTTTTCAGATTTTTTGGGCGATAGTTCAGGGCGGCAAGTTGGCGAGCCCCAATTTGTTCAGCGACTTGCTTACTTGTTTCGAGAGTGCCTGTCGGTCAGTCAGGTCGAGTTCCGCTAATATTGCTCCGCGGTGCCGACCATAGTCTTCGAAAATCCCCTTCTTGGTAGGCAAAGTCCTATCCTCAATATGCTTATGGCAAAAGATTCGCAGGATGACGCCGTCATTCGTATTTGCCTCGGCGCACGATTGGGGATCACCATCATCTCCCTTTATAAGAAGCTGTGTAGCCATCACAAGAATCTCGTGGTCGCGGTAGTATACACGCTCAGAGAACCATTTTCCTATATCTTCAAATGCTGCTCCACACTTTCCCAAGGCTTCAAGGTACCGCTTGGGACTCGAAGGGTCTAGGGACTGAAAGTTCGCATATGCGTGGCGGGCGCTCTCGAGGATTTCAAGCGCCCGCTCCCGGCGGGCTATCCGCAGTCCGCGCAAGGCCTCTTTTCGATTCTGAACCGCCGAAGCCTTGGAAAACTCGACCCAGAACCGAGCCTTGGCATCCTCGGGCATGTCAAGTTGCGGAAGTATTACACGCCAGTGAACTCCTTCGATTTGTGCCCACGGGGGGTCGATTTTGAGCGAAGAAATCCGAGTGCAGACTGCCTCTTCCCGCTCGTGTTGGCTCAGTGCTTCCAAAGCCTGCCAATGTGGCTCCGCTTCAGCTCCTCGAGGTGCCCAAGTTTCGAATCTTATGGAAGAGTCTGAGGCGTCACGTTGGTTCATCTTGATTCAAATTCAAAGTTGCCGTAACGATGACCAGAAGGCTTTTTTTTGGGCTCCGCGTTAGATTCGATGAAAGGATTAGGGTGCCTTCTGAGGAAAGTTGGCCGACACTTGCGCGTCGTAGTCGCGTTGCAACATTGTTGCTGGAACCGCAGGCACGTGGTCGGAGTGTCACGTATAGTGATTTCAAGGCGATCCTCGGTCGGCGCTGCTGGTTCTTAGGGTAAGGGTGGATTTATGCCGCTACGATGGTCGGCAACTTGGTTCCGCCGGGGCCGATGGACGAAATGGCCACCGCTTCTTTGCGGGTCATTTTCCCAATGTAGTGCGCTTTCAAGGTGGTGACGCCCTCGGCATGCCCATGCTCGAAGATCAGTGTCTCTATCGGCTTGCCCAATGCTAGGGCCGAGGAAGCGGCGGTGTGTCGCAGGGCGTTCTGCGGCCACTCTGGCGCATCCTCCGGAGCCTCGGGCGGTTCGATGAGGTCGCACCATACCTTCCAGCCCGCCAGTCTTCTGACGGCCATTTCCTTGCGTCTCCAGTTCGCGGGCAGGACGGTTTCGTCGATCGGGTAGGCTTTCAGCCACGCTGCGAGTTGCGGAGGCATCTCGATGAAACGGCGACGGTTGGATTTGCGGTTGGTAGCGGCGGAGACATTAATTCCCTCGTCGGTGATGTCTTCCGGTTCCAGCCGCTCGATCTCCGCTTGGCGGATGCCGGTGGTGAGTGCTATGGCGAATCCAATGACGCACTCGGGGTAATGCTTCTCAGCCGTCTCCATGAGCTTGCGGGCCTCCTTCGCGTTCAAGGTGCCAATCTCGCTGGGGATTGTCTCCTGCCGTTCGACGTGTTTGAGCGCATCGGCGTTGCACCATCCACGTATCGGATTGGCACACCAGCGCCAGAAAGTTACCATCAATCGAAGCTTAGCATTAAACGCTGAGGGGCCGGTGGTCCGGGCGCTGAGATGGTCCGCGATTTCAGCCGCCGTGATGGTGCTCATGAGCCGAGAGGGGAAGTCCTCCACGAGGTGGGAGTTCAAGTGGCGGATGGCTTGGGTCTGCTTCGTGGAAAGAGACTCCTTCGCGACCGCGAAGAGAGTCGTCGCCAATTCCACCGTTGCTGATGCCCGGTTGCTTGCCTCAATGGAGGCGACTTGCTGTGCCGCTTGTAAAATCGTTATGCCGAAGGGCTCTAACAAACGATGCGCGGCCATCGCCTGCTCCGCGAGGGTGGGGGGAATGGCGTGCACCTGGGTTCCGTGGTCCTCTTTCTTCTTTTTGAGATTGGAGGCCGCGGCATCGGCAAGGTCGCGGGTCAGGAAGAAATGCCGCTCTCTCTTGCCGCTCTCCGAGAACTTTGCGGGGATGTTTACCCGCCAGCCCTTGGGGGTGCTCTTAGGCTTGAACTTGGTCGGCTTCGCCATGCGATAGCGGTGCCCTTATTGCCTTTAAAAGTCGAGAAATTCCGAAAATGGGGAAAATCTCGAAATTTTAATGTGGTTGTATCAACGAGTTGCGAAAAGATTGTCCGCTTTGGGAGCAGGATGTCGTCAGTTCGAATCTGGCCGCCCCGACCACTTCTCTCTTAATGAGATGTGAACTTTTCGGAGGCTGCAGTTTGCTCCGCGTCGCGGTTCCCCTGGTCGTGGGCCGGAAAAGGCGCGCAGAGAGATTGGATTCCGGATCAGCCCGGTTGCGCGGGGATCAGCTCCCAAACACCCCCCGTTCCCCTTGGTCGCCCCGGTATTTCATTGCCGCCGCCGTGCGACTCCGGACCCCGAGCTTCCCGAAAACGCTTTTCAGGTGCATGCGCACCGTTTCGGGCGAGATGTCCAGACGATCGGCAATCTCTTTGTTCGCGAGACCCTCGCAAACGAAGTCCAGAACATCCTTCTCTCGCTTGCTCAAGGCGTTGCGGGCCGCCCGCCGCCCCACGGACCGATGCAATACCTCCAACAAATGGCGCGCGATCCCCGCACTCAAGGGAGCACCCCCATGGAGGACGAGGTGGATTGCCCGGCCCACCTCCCCGGGAGGCGCTGATCGGAGGAGATGCCCTGACGCCCCCGCCTCCAGAGCGGGAACGATGGCCTTCGCATGATCCCCGCCCGAGACCACGATCATGGGAATCCGGGGAAAGCGCTGCTTCACCCCCGCTATTGCCTCGATCCCCGCGCTACCCGGCGAGTCGATCTCCACCAAGATCACATCGGGGCAAGCCTCGCTGATCTGCGTGTCCAATTTCGGGCTTGGCTTGAAAATCGCGGCGCAAGGCAGCTTGGCGGAATGGCAGAGCTTCCCGACCCTTTTGCCGGATGCAGTGTTTCCGGCGAGAACCACAATCCGCAACTTCTTCTCGTCTCGAGCGGCCGGAAGGCCGCGCGGCGACCTCCCGCGCACGGAGGAGATGTCGCCGATGGCTGGACTACCGGAGGAAAACGAAATCTCGTCCATAATACCATATGCGTAAAATCGCGACGCCAGCCGACAGGGAAATCCGCGACATCCACCCCAGCGACCCCTGCCCGAGCCCGGTAGGCAGCGGGAGCCTAGCGGCTGGAGCAGGAACCCTCTGCTCCAGCCGCCCCCTTGGCCGGGTACGCCACGGCCCCTAACCCAAAGGATCCGGCACGGGGATACTCCTCGATGCCGACACGGAAACCGAATTATTATAACCCTTCAGGCAATGGTGCCGATCACCCGGGCCATGCCTCCGGCCTCGCGAAGTAAATCCATGCCACCGAGCTTGGCGTGGCTTCGTTTCACATTACCCGTCCTTCGCGTATCACCTGTTGGTACCAGTGGTAGCTCTGCTTGGGCGTCCTTTTCTGGGTCTGGAAATCCACATGGACCAGACCGAAGCGCTTCTCGTAGCCGCACGACCATTCGAAGTTGTCGAGGAGACTCCACTGGAAGTAGCCCTTCAGCGGGTATCCCTCGGCCACGGCGCGGCTCGCCTGCCGCAGGTACGAGCGCAGGTAGAGCACACGCTCGAGATCAAAGACCTCCCCGGACCCGGACATCCGGTCCTCGGTCGCGCAGCCGTTCTCGGAAATGACCAGCGGCAGATCCTTCTTCCCGATGGCCTCCCCGACCAAGCGCACGGCCCAGTACATCGACTCCGGCACCAGGTTCAGCCATGGCATGTGCATCTTCGGGTAGCTCTCCGGCATGCGCAGGATCTCATAGCCGCGGGAGTTCTCCGCCGCGCGGACGTAGTGGCCGGTGTAAAGGTTGATCCCGAGCACATCGAGGGGCTGGCCGATGATTTCCATATCCCCATCCCGGATCTCGGGCGCCTCCTTCCCGAGCGACTCCAGCACTTCCTGCCCGTATTTCCCGGTGAGTGCCGGAACGATCACGGTTCCGTTGTGCTCCTCCGCGAGGAAGGCCTTTTTCGCCGCGGCGATATTCTCCGGCGTTTCGACCACGGGCACGTAAGTATCGCAATTTGTCACCAGAGCGACCTTGCAGGGAACGGGTGAAGCCGCGCGGATCGCCTGGCAACCGAGGCCGTGCGCGAGCAGCGCGTGATGCACGGTCTGCTGCACGTCTTTCTTCCGCGTGACGATCGTCCCCGGTGCATGCGGGGGCGTGCTGCCGACGCCGTAGCCCATGTAGGTGAAGCAGAAGATCTCGTTGATCGTCATCCAGTCGGTCACCCGGTCGCCGAGATGCGAGACGACGGCCGTGCAATAGTCGGCGAAGTCCTTCGTCATCTCCCGGCTGCGCCAGGAGCCGTAGCGATCCTCGAGCGCCTGCGGGCTGTCCCAGTGGAAAAGCGTCGCATAAGGCCGGATGCCGTGGCCGAGCAACGTGTCCACGAGGCGCTTGTAGAAGTCGATGCCCTTCGCGTTCACCGCGCCGCGGCCATCGGGAATCACGCGGGGCCAGGAAATACTGAACCTGTAGTGCTTGATCCCGAGTTCCGCCATCAGCTTTACATCCGCGGCGAAGCGGCGGTAGTGGTCGCAGGCGATGTCGGCGGTGTCACCGCCCTTCACCCGGCCGGTGATCCGTGAAAAGGTGTCCCATACGCTCGGTTTGCGGCCGTCTTCGCCGGTAGCCCCTTCGATCTGGAAGGCGGAAGTCGCAACGCCCCACTGGAAGTCCGCGGGAAAGTCGGGGCCCTCCCGCCGTATCGCGGGCCGGGAAGAGACCGGCGGCTCTCCGCTGGAACTAAAGGCCAAGGAACCGAGACCCACTGAGCCGAGAAAGCCCCGGCGGGTGAATGAATGACGCGTCATGGTTTGGAAAAGTCAGGGCGACCGCGGAAAACCGCAGTCGCCTTGTTGAAGGAACTGGAATCAGGGAATCTCGATCGCGATAGCCCGGAGGAAGCCCTTGGGCCCGCGCGGTGCCTCACCGCCCACCGCGCCTTCGAGGCGGAAGGTCCGGTAGGTCCACCCGGTATTCAGTTCGGGCATCGCCGGATTTCCGGTCAGCGCCGGCACCACCTCGGAGACGTTCTGATCGAACAGGACGAGATCATTCGATCCTCCGATTTCGTAGTCGATCTTGTCGGCCTCGACCGTGGCGATGGCAGGAGCGCTTCCAACGAAGGAAGCGTCCTCGCGAATTGGCAGGGTGATTACCAGCGCCTGGTCTTCACCGACCGTTTCAACGCGGGAGCGTACCTTGCCGGTGGACGCGCTTTCCTCCGGATTGCCATCGAAGGCGAATTCCTCCAAATTGGTCAGCCCGTCATTGTCGGGATCCGCGCCCTTTGCCGTGGCCTCGCCGCTCAGGGTCGGAAAGTTGGCGATCCACGGCAGGTAAGGATCGGAGAAGACCGCCAGCATGCCGCTGCCGGTAATCTCCGGGCGCTCGAATTGCGCACCGGAACCTATGGCCCCGTACGTGCCGTCGGCCATCGGCACCGCGCCGATCGTCAGAGCCGCGACAGTGTCCACGTCGAAATGCACCAGGTCCAGCACGGCTCCGGTTTCAATCTCGACTGCTGCGGAGTTGCTCAAAGTGGACGTGCCCACGCTGAGCACGCCTTGGAGCACCTTCGTCGGGCCGGAGTAGGTATTGAATCCGTCGAGGGCCATGGTGCCCGGGCCGCTCTTGCTCAGGCCGCCGGGAGCGTTGGCAAAGTCTCCCGACTGGTCTGTCAGCGCGCTGGATACGACCAGATCGACATCCGGATTGCCCGACACGTCCGCCACGTTGAAGACCGTGTCGCTGGAAAGGTGGTTGGCTTTGCCGCCGCTCTCGATATTCGACACGGTGGTGCCGATGACCGTGATATCGCCTTTGAATTGGTAACCTTGGTAGCTGTCCGTGTCGGTGGACGACTGGCTGAGGGTCGCGCCGTTGAGCGTGATGTTGCCGATCTGGTTGTAGCGGGTGGAATCCAGCGTGGTTTCGTTGACAATGATCTCCGGCAGCAGCGACATGTCCGCCATGGCGTTCCCGAAGATGGAATTGCTCGTAAACGAGAGGGCTCCCGGAGACGTGACGGTGATGGTGCGTCCGGCCACTTGTGAGTTTCCGAAGCTGCTCCAGTTCGGAACATTGAAAACCCACGTGTTCGCGACAAAGAGGCCGTCTTCGATCGTCACCGGGCCCGTGAAAGAGCCTCCTCCATTGCTTGTCACGGTGCCGATGCCCCTCTTGACGAGGGACACGGGAGCCCCGCCGGCCGCATCGGTGATCTGGCAGGTATAGCTGCTGTCCGTCGCGGCATCCAGGGTGAGGGTGCTGGGCGTGAGGGAGGTATTGTGGATGGTGCCGCCTGTCAGGCCCGACAATGCGCCGAGCGTGACATCCAGTCCGTTGAGATCCAGCGATCCTCCATTCATCGTGAGCGCAGCGGTAGGCCCGCCGAGTGCATCGGCGTGGTCCAGGGCCAATACCCCCTGCTCGACGACGGTTCCGCCCGTGTAGGTGTTGGCACTTCCCAGGCGGAGCGAACCTGCTCCACTCTTGGTAAGCGCGCCGGAGCCGCTAATGACGGAGCCCACGCTGAACGGACCGGATGATTTGTTCTTCCACCGTTGGTCGGCAGCGAGAATCACGCCGCCGGAAGTGTCGATGAAAAGGCCGGCGGCGGCTGCCTCGAGCCAGATGCCGTCCGCACCGATCGTCAGGCTGTGGGTGCCGCCGATCGAAACGGGATCGATTCCCGGGGTGACGACGATGGACTTCACGTTCTGGTTGGCACCGAGCACCGTGGCAAAGTTGGCAGCTCCGGTAGTGGCGAAGGCGATGCCGGCGGAACCGTCGGTTGGCATTGCTCCTCCGGGGACGGTGCCGTCGATGTCCGACGTCCAATTGAGCGAGGTCCATTGATCGTCCACATCGCCCTTCCAGTAGAGGTTGGTGGCGGGCGGCGGATCGGCCACGACGGTGTTGGTGAAATTATCCACGTAGAACACCGCGTTCGGCGAGGTGACTCCGCCGTTGCCGAAGTTGAACCGCAGGAAGATTTGGCCTGAAGTGCTGGTGGCCATGCCGGCCGCTTGGGCGACCGTGAGCGGGAAGGTGAGCGTTTGCGAAGCTTCACCGATAGTCACGTCTCTCGTCGCAAGCCCCGTCCACGCGACATTGTCCCCTTGAATGATGATTTCGATCTGAGGAGTGGCGAACCACGAGTTGTATCCCGGATCCGGGTAATGGGCATCGAGCTTCAGCTCGGTGGCATCGGTGAAGATCGATTGCAGTTGCTCCTGATTCAGCGTGATGAAAGTCCCGACGTTCCACCAATTGTTCGTGCCTGCGAACGGCTGGGTGACCGCCAGGGATTGGAGCCCGTCCGTAGCCGCCGTGGTGGAGGTGGCCACGGAGTTGGGGGCGTCGGCTCCCCAGCCTTCGGTGTCGGTCTCCCAGGAAAAGATCGGGGCAGCCGAACACACCGGTACCGCAAGCGCGGCGGCGAGGAAATAAAGCGAGGTCTTGGGTATCATGGGTTTTGGGTTGTGAAGAGGAAAGGAAGGGCTCAACGGCGGCGGCGGCGGAGCGATAGAAGGCCGCCTGCAAGGAGGGCGAGCGACGTCGGTTCGGGAACGGCCGTGATATTGTCGATGGCGAAGGTCTGGGTGCCGTTCGGCAACCCGTCGTCCCCCCCGGCCCATGTCCCGACGTGCCACGCAATGCCGAGGATGGAATACCCGAGGCCGGGATCCGTGATGGCGCTTGCATACGGAGTCATGTCCCAGGTGAGTGTGGAGAACGCGCCGTTGACCAGGGAGCCGCTGGTTGGCGTGATGGGAGTCCAGCCGTTGCTATAGTTCAGCAGCAGCACGATGGTGTTTAGGTAAAGCCCCCAGCCATTCGGGTTCGACCAGTCGGAGTACACGTCCATCGTCAACATCGTGGTCCCTGGATCCAGAAAGCCGCGGGGATCCCTTTCCAGAAGGGTATTCACCGACCAACCGGAAAAGCTTGCCGGCACCATGAACGAACTCCCGGCGCTGAAAGTCCCGTCGGTGGTAAGGGCCGTATCTACCGTGGTGGTGGTGCCATTGAGCGTCCCGGCCTGCCACCCGGTGAGGGTGCCGGACTCGAAGGATTCAATAACCGCGCTGTGAGCGATAGGCACGCTGAGAAACATGGCGCAAGCGGCAGCAAGGCCTCGCCCGCATTGGGTTTTCGACTTCATTTGATATTGGGTTTAGGGAGAGTAGGGTCTTTGAAGCTTGCCCTCTTGCCGTGTTTCAATCGGAAGCAACGGTTGGCGATTTTTCCGGGGGAGGAATGGAAGCCCGTGCTTGGATTGGCAGCGGTTGCCCGAATCAGGCTTCACCTAAATGCACCACAGAGTTTCCCTTCGGTCCACGTCGCCAAGGAGTGGTTTCCATCCCCCCCGATCAGGGGATACGCAGGTGCGAAGAGGGTAGCGAGACGGTGTCTCTTCGCACCCTTTGCTGAATGGCTCATGGCCCGGCCCTCCCTGCTCCGGGTGGAGCGGGACTGGTCCGTCGCTGGATGGTCGGCAGCGGGGGAGGTAGCCTGCCACTGGCCTGCCTCCTACTCGCCACACGATGAGCGCAAAACGTTGCTCATGGCCGCCGCCGCTAGGGTGGCGGTTGGTCGGCTCGAACCGGCCAAGGCCCGGCCGGCCTCCGCGACCCGAAGCTCGGGGGAGGACTTCTCATCTCTGCGGGCAGGGGACTACAGCCGGATGATGCCCCGCTGCAGCGAGACCGCCACCGCCTCGGTACGATCATGTACCCCGAGCTTCTGAAAGAGCGACTTCAGATGTGTCTTCACGGTCTCCTCGGAAATGAACATTGCGGATGCCATCTCCTTGTTGGTCCTTCCACGCGACATGAGCCGCAGCACATCCAGCTCACGGGGCGTGATGCTCGGACGCACCAACCGGTCTGCCAGACGCGCCGCGATGGCCGGCGGCAGGTAGCGCTCACCCCCGTGGATCTTCCTCAGGGCGGCGATCAGCTCGTCCTTTGTTGTGTCCTTCAGCAGGTAGCCGCGGGCTCCGGCTTCGAGTGCTTGGAAGATGTCTTCCTCGTTGTCGTAGGTGGTGAGCACCAGCACGCGCGTGGCGGGGTCGCGCGCTATCAGGTCCTTGATGGTCTGGATGCCGTCGCCGTCCGGCATGCGGAGGTCCAGGATGTAGAGGTCTGCCTTTTCCCCCGACGCCATGACCTCCCTGCCGCTGCCGGCTTCGGCGACGACCTTGAGGTCGGGTTGGCTGTTGAGGATCGCCGCGAGGCCGGCGCGTAGCGACGGATGGTCATCGGCCAAGAGAATGCGGATCGGGCTCTTCATGTCGGTAGGGTCGCGGAGACTTCGGTTCCTTCGCCGGGCATACTGTCGATTGAGAGGCTGCCGCCCAGCGCGGCCACCCGTTCATACATCCCTGTCAGACCGAAGCCCTTGCCGGCGCGTTCGGCAACGTCAAAGCCGCAACCGTCATCGCGCACGGCGAGGGTGACCCAGGCGGTGCCGAATCGCAGGCTGACGACAATTCTGCCAGGGCGGGAATGGCGCACCGCGTTGGTGAGCGCCTCCTGGCCGATGCGCAGCAGCGCGCTCTCGTGATCGGTCGGCAAGGGCCGCGGCGTCCCTTCGATTTGCTGGGAGCAGCTGATCTTCGAGCCGCGGGTCAAATCGTTGGCGAAACGCTGCAAGGCTGTTGCCAGGTCGGCCTCCCCGAGCGCCAGCGGCCGGAGATTCCACACCGTGCGGCGGGCTTCCCGCAAGCTGTCACGGACGAGCGAGCGAGCGATTTCGATGTGATCTCGCGCTTTGCCAGGATCGGTGACCACCTCGTCGCGCACGCACTCGAGTTGAAGGGAGATGGAGGTCAGCCCTTGCGCCAACGAGTCGTGGATCTCGCGGGCGAAGCGGCCGCGTTCGGCAAGGACGGCCTCGAATTCGCGGCGCTGTGCTTCCTGCTTGCGCCTCCGCCGGGTCCGGTTTCTGGCGTAGATTGCCAGTAGTCCCGCGATGATCGCCGCCGAGGCAATCACCACCCGCCGGGTGGTCCACCACGGGGGCAGGGAAAGAACCTCGACATCCGCCGGCGAGCGCATCCGGAGCAGCAGCTTGTCTTCCTCCTGCAAGGGCGCGAACGCCCCGGCGGATGTGATCTGTGCGATGCCGTTCACCCTCACCCGCGAGCCCGGTACGAACTCCGGCAGGTTCCCATCGTGGGTGGCCAGCAGGCCGCGGAACACCGTCGCCCGGTCGCGCAGTTCCAGTGTCGTGCCGTCCCCCCCGCGGAAGACATCGAGCAGCTCCGCCTCCAGCGAGACGAGTTCCGCCTGATGTTGTGCATGGAGCACCTCGCGCCCCTCCAGTTCCAGCGGGCGGGGTATCACGCCTTGGCCGGCCAGGCTTATACTGCGCGCGCGCAGGATGGGCTTCATCGGTTCCACGCGTGGCCAGCCGTCGGCCTCCACGATACTGCCGGGCACCGTGGCCAAGGGCTGGGCTGTCTGGACCCAGAGCCCGCCGCCATCGGTGCGGAGAAAGAGCCCGCTGCCCGGAATCGCGAGCGTGACCGTGCCCCGGACGCGCACCAGCTCGTCCGGTCCCGCGCCCGTGAAGCGGAACAATTCGTCGGCCCGTGCCAAGCGCGGCTCGGCGTGGGGGTCGGGATCATTCAGCCGCACCACGTCGGCAAGCGAGTTCACCCGCAGGAAGCGCCGCGTCATCTGGCGGCTGGTATTGAAGATCGTAGCCGCCACCCCGCGGATCCGCACCCGGCTTTCGGCAAGTCCCCAAGGCACCGACTCGGGGGGGAGCGGCCCTTCCAGCAAGGCATGGAAATCGCAGCTCCCGGCCTGGCATTCCAATACGATATCGTCGCCGTTCATCAGCACCTCGCGCACCTGCGCCTCGACCGAGACCCATTCGCAATCGAGGTCCGGGCGGCCCAGTTCGTCCGGGCTTACCCGCCGCGGCTCCGGCAGTTCCCCGTGGCTCATGATCTCGATTCCGGGAGCGCCACCCTCAACCCCGCGGACCACCGGCGCGAAAAGCCCCTCGCCGCTGACGCCGGTAACCTCGATGCGGTCGCCGATGGCGGGCCACACGAGATCGCCCTCCGGCGGCTGCTCCACGAAAACACCCGATGTCCCGTCGTGCAGGAACAGGGCGCGGCCCGGGGAATGCACGAAAGGCACGAAGCCGCGGATCTTGACCGGACGAGCCTTGGCCGCCTCATCGGGCGAGAGGGCGCGTACCTCCGCGGCGGACATGAGCGTGGTTTCCGAAGTCTCTGCCTGCGCGACGGCAAGCCACATTGCCATCAGGGCGCGGAGGAAACGCTTCACGACTCCATATACGTCCCATTCCGGAACCAGGAGCAAGGTCGCGCTGAGACAACCGGGAGCGCACGAAGTACTTCGGGCCAAGTCGCCTCCAACGGCCTTCGCGCCGTTTGCGCCGGGAGGAATACCCGTGATTAAAGAATGGTAGTCCCGACAGGAATCGAACCTGTACCTACGGCTTCGGAGGCCATCGTCCTATCCATTGGACTACGGGACCATCGACGTGGCACCCTGGGGTGCGTTCGCGGCGGGGCGCAGGGTAAGGGGCGGCGGCGGGATTTGGCAAGGAGAACCCGCAGGCGGGAAAGTCAGTGGCTGCCGCGGGCCAGCATCTCGGTCTCCTCCTCGTGGGAGTGGATCTGGAGGCTCACGTTCACGTCCTCGCGTTCGGCGATGGACTTCAGCACGCCGCGGATGGCGGATGCGCTGAAGCCGTTGCGGCCGATCAGCAGGGCCACGTCGGACTGCCGCAGCACCAGCTTGAAGCGCAAGCGCTTCGGCCCCAGCTCGGTGACCTTGAGCTGCGCTTCGGCGGGGAATTCGATGAACTGGACGGCGATGTACTGGAGGAAATTCCGGATCTGATCGGTAACCAGTTGCATGACTTCATCATGCCGCGAATGGCGGGGAGAGCAAGAAGGGAGTCCGCCGTGCTGTCGCCGGCGCGGGCGGACGCCTTTGACACGTCCGCTTGAGATCCCCAGCCTCGTTCCGTGAGCGAGGGAGACCACCGGTGGACCAGGGTTTTGCCTCCCGTGCTGCTGTGCGCGCTTTTGTGGGGCAGCGCTTTCCCCGGGATCAAGGCGGTGTACGGCATCTGGGCCGCCTCCGGGATCAAGGCCGGGCCCGGCGAGTGCTGGTGGTTCGCCGGTGTGCGTTTCACGCTGGCGGGCGCGATGCTGCTGGCCACGGCGCGGCGGCCGGGGGTGGAATTCCGCGCCACGCCGAAGCGCTTGCTGCTGGGCTTCGCCGCCACGCAAACCTTCGGCCAATACCTGCTGTTCTACCTCGCTATCTCGATCGCGAGCGGGAGCCTGGCCGGCCTCCTTTCCTCGCTCGGCAGCTTCTGGTGGATGCTGCTCGGTCCGCTGGTGGCGGGAGTCGCGTGGCCTACCCGGGGCCAATGGTTTGCCATCCTCATCGGCGGGGCGGGGGTGGCCGTGGCGGCCGGCACCGCGCCGCAGGCGGCAGTCGCCGGGAATCCCTGGCTGGGCACCCTGCTGCTCGTCGGCTCCACGGGGCTCGGCACGCTCGGGCTGGTGCAGTTCGCGCGCCTGAGGAAAACCATCGGCGCGCGCGCGGCGACCGGCTTTTCCCTGTTAGGCGGGGGCCTGGCGCTGCTGCTGGCAGGGGCGGGATCATTTCCGCGGGCGGCTGAGCTCATGCCGCCGGCGGCTATGGGCTTCACCTTGTGGTTGGCCTTTGTTTCCGCAGCGGCTTTCAGCCTCTGGAATCACCTCTCCACGCTCCACCCCATGCCGCTGCTGGCCGGCTACCGCTTCCTGATCCCGCTGGCGGCCACCGTGGAGTCGATGATCTTTCTCGGCGAGCGGCCCGGCTGGGGCTTCGCGGCCGGGGCGGCGTTGATCTTCGGTTCCCTGGTGGCCCTCCAGCACCGGTCCGCGCTTGGCGGGAAAGCGCCCGGGTGATTGGCTCGCGGAATGGTAATCCAGGCACCCGCAGCACCGCGCGCGCTCGCGCCCGGCGGACGATTCATCCGGCAGATCCCGCCGACGCCGCTGGTGCCGGTGACTCTGGAAAAGGCGCTCGGGCCGGTCTGGTGCAAGCTGGAGTTCATGAATCCCAGCGGCTCGACCAAAGACCGCATCGCCCGCCATATCCTGGAAAAGGCCTGGCGCCGCGGCGACATCCGGGAAGGCGATACGGTGGTGGAAGCCTCCAGCGGATCCACCAGCATCGCGCTGGCCCTGGCTTGCGCGCAGATGGGGCTGAAATTCGTCGCGTTCATCCCATCCAGCGCCACCAACGAGCGCGGACTGATGATCCGCGCCTACGGCGGGGAGGCCCGCCGGGTGGAAGGCGGCATGCCCGCGGTGCTGGCCGCCGCGGCGGAAGCCGCCCTGCGCCACGGCTGGTTCGCCGCCCGGCAATTCGAGAATCCCGACAATGCCGAGGCCCATCGCATGTTCACCGGCCCGGAGATCCTGGCCCAGATGGAGTGCGGCTGCGTGGATGCCGTGGTCAGCGGCGTGGGCACCGGCGGCACCCTGCGCGGCCTGTGGGAGGCCTTCGACGATGCGGGCTGCGGCGCCCGCGCCTATGCCGCCATCCCGCGGGAGGGCCGCGCCTTCGGCGGGAATGCCGAATGTTGCAGCCTGGCCTTCAGCAAGGAGGTGCCTGGCGTGGCGGAGTGCCTCTCCGCGCTCTACAAGGAGTGGAAGGACGGCCCGCGCGGCGGCGCGGTCGAGGAAATCCCCGCCGGGGAAGAACTCTGCCTGGAGCTGACCCGCAGGCTCTGGGCGATGGGCTACCCCGTGGGCCCCAGCTCCGGCTTGAACTATGCCGTGGCGCTGGAGGCGAAACGGAGGCTCGGCCCCCAGGCGCGCGTGGTGACCGTCTTCCCGGACCGGATGGAGCGGTATTTCTCCCACCGGGTGTTCGAGGACTTGCGGGATTGCCGGGAATGATCCGGGATTCACGCGGAGGTCTCCGGTGCCGGACCCGGAGCGCGGACCTCAATCCGCCGGATAACACAATCGGACGTGGAATTTCCTTGAGATACAGGCTGGGATTCGGCCATCGCTTGGACATCAACATCAACTTATGAAATCGGCACTGATCCTCCCTCTTTTCCTGGCCGCTTCTTCCCCGTGCATGGCATCCGTGACCCTGTCCGCCAGCGGGACTCTGAGTTCTCCCACGAATGCGGGCCTGGATGGATTGGTCGGTGCCCTCTTCACGGTGCAGACGGTATTCTCCGGCACGAACTATGTGGATGATGGCAACGGATTGGCTGCCGCGGTCGGGGATGACGCCCTGACCACGATCACGATCTCCGGTGCCGCCGACCCCGGCCTCAATGGCACCTATTCCCATTATTCCGGCAGTACTTCCGCCCACTACTATCCCGATTACGCGGGGCTCTACGGCGGGGCCACCGATGTCGGCATCCTCTACTTCGACCTGGGCGTGGGCGATTATATCGGTCTCGGCCTTTGGGCGGATCCCACGCCGAGCGGTGAACTGGCCGTGATCGGAAGCGAGATCCAACTCGAGGATTTCAGCAACGGTGCGATCCTGCCGAACGGTTCGCAAAACCAGACCATCTTCCGGGCGAGCATCGGGGGGCAGATCGGGAACATGACCATCACGGACGGGAGCTTTTCCGCGGTGCCCGAGCCCGGCGCGGCGGCTTTGGCGCTCCTCGGCCTTGCTGGGCTGGCGAGGCGGCGGCGTGCCGCCTGAGCGGGGTTTCTCAATCCCCGGCTTTCAGCTTTTCCACGGATCTGCGGAGCCGCTCCGCCCGCAGGGTCAGGATCACCGCGACGAGCACCGCCAGGCAGACCGCTCCGGCGGCGGCCATGAAGGGAGGGGCCGCGCCCGCCGAGCCTGTCGCCGCGCCCGGCAGCGTCCGCAGCGTGCCCAGGAAGGCCAGCAGGCCCGCCCCGGCGATGCCGTGCCACTTCGCGCGGAAGGTGAAGATCCCGCAGATCACGAAGCCGCCGCCGAGGGTCAGGCCGCCCTGCAGCAGCAAATGATCCTGATGAGCCCGAAAGGCGAGGAAGCCCAGCGCTGAAAGCAAGACACCGGCGAGAAACAGGAGGACACGCATGCGATGGACGGATGCTAGGCGGTGATCCCGGCCCCGTCGAAGGCCTAAATGATCGCGTCCGCCTCGGGGCCGATTTTTCTCACCCAGGCGATCAGCTCCGGGAAGAACCCCTCGAAGCCGGCTTGGAAAATCTCCCGGTTTGCCCGCAGGTCCTCCACGGCGTCGCGGATCGGCCTGAAGCCATGATGCCGCAGGGCCACGCGATGGAAGACCTCGTCGAGGCCCTCGTCGCTGCCGTAGCGGCCTAGCCAGTCATCGGCGATGCGTTGGTCCAGCGTGGTGCCGAGTTCGGGGGGCAGGATGCCCCGATGCTCCTGCAGCGCCGCATTGCACGCGTCGATGAAGTCGGGAAAGGGGACCGGCGAGAAGCGCGGCCACTGGCGGGTGAGGAAGTGATCGTGGACGATATCGATGATCACCCCGGCGAAACGCCGCCGGGCGGGAGCGACCGCGCCTTTCAGGCCCGCCGTGATCGGATGGGAGTCGGCGAAGCGATCGATCGCCCGGTGCCGCACGATGCCTTTCAGCACCGCGGCGGGAAAGCGCCCGCGCAGCGATTCCGGCCGCCCCGGGGCGAAATCGCCGAGCAAGTTGCCCACCCGCGACGGGGCATGGTTCTCGGCGAGGAAGAGATGGGCGAGGTAGTTCAAGCCGCCCGAGCATCGGCATGGAGAAGCACGGCGCAACTTGCAAAGATGCGCCGCTTCCGTCCACCCTCGCGCCCATGAGCTGGACCTGGTGCAAGGGCGAATACATCGAAGGCCCGCTCGCGGTTTCTGCGGGTGACCGCGGCCTGACGCACGGGCTGGGGATTTTCGAGACGCTGCTGGCGCTGGAGGGCAGGCCGGTGGTGCTGGAGATGCATCTGGAGCGGATGCGGAGTGGAGCGGAGCGCCTCGGGTGGCAGATTGCGGATCTCGGCACGGTGCGGATGGAAGAGGCGATCCGCGGATTACTGGCACGGGGGGGCCTGGAGCACGGGCGCGCGCGCGTGAGAATCGCCCTCAGCGCCGGGGAAGGCGAGTTGCGGTGCTTGGAGCGGGGAAAAGACTCGCTGCTCTGGATCACCGCCGCTGCCGCCCCGCCGCCGCCGGAGTCGGTGGCGCTGGTGACGGCAGCCTTTCCCCGCAACGAAGCGTCGCCGCTGGCAGGGGTGAAGTGCGCGTCCTATGCCGAAAATCTCGTGGCACTGGACTACGCGCGCCGGAACGGGGCGGACGAGGCGCTTTTCCACAACACGAAAGGGGAGCTGTGTGAAGGCACCACGTCCAATGTTTTCCTCGTGAACGGGGGAAGAGTTCTCACTCCGCCCTTGTCCTCCGGTTGTCTGCCGGGAACGACACGGGCGCGGGTGATTACCCTTTGCTGCACCTTGGGGATTCCGGTGGCGGAGGAGACTCTCACGCCCGTCGACTTGGCGGCGGCGGCGGAGGTATTCACCACTTCCGCCACACGCGGGGTGGTGCCGGTAAGGTCGGTGGATCGCGCCGCCTACGAGCCGGGAGAGATCACCTGCAGGCTCCGTGAAATCCTAGGCCGCGAGAGGTAGCAAGGGGGAGGCCGATTACTCGATCGCCTTGAGCGGCGGAGCGCCGATTTCCGCTGCCAGTTCGTTGAACTCCGAAAGTTCGGCCGCGGTGAAGTGAAGGCCGCCGGCTTCGTCGGAGCGCTTCCGGGCCTCCGCTTCGAGCTGGCCGGGCAGGATGCAGCCTTCGTTACCGTGGCCGAAGATGTCCTGCAGGACCGCCCCCAGGTTCTGCATCTGGTTGCGTCCTTGGGCGAATGCGCCGCCATTGAGGGCGTCCGGATGGATCACTTGGAAATAGAAGGCGGCGGTGGTCTTTTCGTCCGCGGGTGCCTTCGCGGAGCGACCGCGGAGGGTCGGCAGGGAGCCGCCGATCAGGCCGGCGTAGAGCTCGTTGATGAGGCACATGGCATAGCCCTTGTGCGCGCCGAAGGGTAGCAGCGCCACCACTTCGTGGGGATCGTTGGTAGGCTTGCCGTCCTTGTCCACGGCGGCACCGGGCGGGAGCTGCTTGCCCTCGCGCTTAAGGGCCTGCACACGGCCCATCGCAACGGTGGAGGTGGCCCAGTCGCTGACCACCGGAAAACCGAGCGCTTCCGTGGTCGGGAAGCCCCAAGAGTGCGGATTAGTGCCGAGGGTCGGGAATTTACCGCCGAAAGGGACGACCTCGGCGAGGGTGGAGGTGCAGTTCGTGTAGGCGATGTAGCCGCGCTCAGCGGCCTCCATCACGTAGCCGCCGCCCCAGAGGTAGTGGAAGGCATTGTCCACGCTCACCTGGCCGATGCCGTATTGGTCGGCCAGCTCGATGCAGCGTTCGATGGCGCGGTAGGCGACGCTCTGGCCGAGCTTGCGATGCGCGTTCCAGGTTTCGGAGCCAGCGAAGCGGCTTTTCACCACCTCGATCTCCGCGCCGGGGACGCAGCCGCCCGTGGCGCTGCCGAAAAGGTGGTCCAGGTGCAGGGCCTTCAGCGCGTGGTGCGTGCGGATGCCGTGCCGCGCCGCTTCCGCCGCCAGCTTCGCGCCCTCCGCCGCTTCATCCGCCGTGTAGCCGCGGGACCGGTACGCCGCCTCCACCAACTGGTCGTGAGCCGGGCGCGAAACAGTGAGGAATTCAGACAGTGTGGCGGACATGGGCGGACAGGAGGAAAGGACACGCTGTCGGACAACTCAAGCGTGGATTCCGTTCCTCCCGGTGCAGAATAATTTGCAAACCTTAAAGTTCACAAATCTCCACAGGTGGTGGTGTTTCGGTAGAACCCATACAATATATAGATGAAAAAAACGTCAGGTCTTTCCTGAACGGGAATCTCAGGTAGGATTGGAATCGTCCGGAATCCCTCCCGGGCCGAACCTTTAACCCGCTTCTGTCGCATGTATTTAAAATCGCTGGAGATCCACGGCTTCAAGTCCTTTGCGGACAAGACGAAGTTTGAATTCCATCAGGGCGTCACCGGAATCGTGGGTCCGAACGGCTGCGGCAAGTCGAACGTGGTGGATGCGATCCGCTGGGTGCTCGGCGAGACGTCCGCCAAGGCACTGCGCGGCGGGGAGATGGCGGACGTGATCTTCAACGGCACCGAACGCCGCAAGCCGCTGGGCATGGCGGAGGTGACGCTGACGATGGCCGATTGCGAGGCGGCGCTGAAGGTGGACTACAACGAAGTCTCCCTCACGCGCCGGGTATTCCGCGACGGCAAGTCCGAGTACCGGATCAATGGCACGCTCTGCCGCCTGAAGGACATCCACGACCTGCTGATGGATACGGGTATCGGCCGCACGGCCTATTCGATCATGGCGCAGGGCCAGATCGACCAGATCCTGTCCTCCAAGCCGGAAGAGCGACGGATGGTTTTCGAGGAGGCCGCGGGGATCACCAAATACAAGCGCGAGAAGAAGGAAGCGCTGCGCAAGCTGGAGTTTACCGAGGCGAACCTGCTGCGGGTGTCCGACGTGCTGGCCGAGCAGGAGCGCCGCATGAACTCGCTGAAGCGGCAGGTGGCAAAGGCCCGCCGCTATCAGGCGCTGGCGGGCGATGTCCGGATCCTGGACACGCACTTGGGCCACCGGCGTTTCGTGGAATTTTCCGCCGAGCGGGATGAGCTGAAGACGTCCATCCGCTCGCTGGAGGCGACGGAGGCGGAATTGGAGCGTCTGATGATGCCGAAGGAGGAAGCCGTGGCCGATGCCCGGCTGGCCGCCCGCAATTTCGAGGGCGAGCTCGCCGATCTCCGCCAGCAGTTGAACGCGCACCGCAATGCGCTTTCGGCCGCGCAGGGACGCGTGGCTTTCAACGAGGAGCGCAAGGCCGAGTTGGAGGGCCGCATTTCCCAGAACCGGGAGGAGATCGAAACGACCCGCGAGAAGCTCGCGCAGCAGGAATTCGACGTGGTGGCCGCGAACGAAGCGCTGGAGCAGCTCGCGCGGCGTATCGCGGAGCAGGAGATCCAGCTCGCCGACCAGGAAGAGCGCACGCGGATGGCCCGCGCCGGCCGCGAGGAGATCGAGGCGCAGCTCCGCGAAGCCCGCGCCGAAGCCAACCGCGCGCAGACGATCATCGCTTCCACGCAGGCCCGCATCGAGAGCTCGCTGGCACAGCTCGAGACGAGCCGCGAGCGCGCCCGCATGCTGGCGGATGAGGAGCAACGCCTGAACCTGGAGATCGAGGAAGCGAACGAGCAGCGCAACCGCATTGCTGCCGAACTCGACGAACACTCGGCGCGCACCGGCGAGCTGGAGGAAGCTTTCCAAAAGGCGGAACGAGGTTACCAGCACACCCGCGGGGATTTGGACGCGGCCCGTACCGCGGCGGCGGAGGCACACAAGACGCTGGCCCAGCGCGATTCGCGCCTGAAGGTGGTACGGCAGCTCGTGGCGAGCGGCGAAGGTTTCCAGAAGGGCACGCGCAAGGTGATCGAAGGGCTCGATGATGCGGAGCGCTTCAAACCCGGCATCCACGGGGTTCTTGCCGGTTTCATCGAAGCCGACCGGACCTGCGCCCGCGCGATCGAGACGGCGCTGGGGAAGAATCTTCAAGCGGTGCTCGTGGCGGACGAGAAGCTGGCGGACGCGATCATTTCCCGACTCACCGAGAAGCGGCTGGGCCAAGCGGCCATCCTGCCGGAGACCTTCGTGGGTCCGGCGGCGGGCACGCAGATGGAGGCGCTGCCGCAAGGTGCGATCGGCTGGGCGCTGGACCGGGTGAAGTCCGATCCCCGCATCTCGCGCGTGATCGAAAAGTTGCTGGAGAAGGTGCTCATCGTGCCGAATTACGCGACCGCCATGCGCCTCCGCACGTCCTTGGCGGACGTGACGATGGTCACGCAGGCGGGCGAACTGATCGGCTCCGAAGGGGTGATCCACGGCGGCGATGCCGGCGAGGGGAACGTCTCGGTGCTGGAGCTTCAGAACGAAGTGCGGGATCTGGAGAAGGAAGTCGCCGGACTGATCGAGGCGGAGGAAGCCGCCCGGCAACGGGTCACCGATCTGGAAGCGAATCTGAACCGTCTCCAAGAGGAAGTGGAGGTCTGCCGCGAGCGCATCCAGCGCCACAAGGTGGAGCTTTCCACCCTGCAGGGACAGCTCACGCTCGCCAACCGCGAGGTGGAGAGCGTGCAGACGAAGCTGGACAACGTGCGCTGGGAACGCGGCGAACTGGACGCCCGCGAGCAAGCGGCGCACGACAGCCGCAGCGGCTTGGAAAACGAGCTGGCGATGGCCCGCGAGCGTCTGGAGGGGCACGAGGAGGACCAGCGGCGCTTGCAATCGCAGGTCGAAGGAAGCCAGCGCGACGAGGCGGAGCTTTTCCAGGCGCTGAACGAGCTGCGGACCTCGCTGGCCGTGGAGCGTCAGGCGAAGCAGGCCGCGGAGGCGCAGCAGCAGCCGATGGAAGCCCGCCTCAGCGAACTGCGCGAACTTTCCATCCGCCGCGAGACGGAGATCGAGTCCTTCGTCCAGC